>NZ_JBFTRJ010000007.1:0-374666 GCF_056399465.1 Variovorax sp. 01N425
CGTTTCGCGGATCAGGGCTCGCCCTTGTTTGAGCGAAGCGAGTTTGGGCGAGACCCCGCGAAACGCGAGCACCGCAGGTTGCCCGCAGCGAAGCGGAGGGTCGCAGACAGTGGGGTCGCCTTTTCTTTGGCTACTTTCTTTTGGCGAAGCAAAAGAAAGTAGCTCGCCCGCCGGGGCGAGACCCGGCCCCGGAAAACAAGAAAACTCAATGCGCCCTCACCTCCCCCCGAGCCAACGCCAACTCCCCAACAGCCATCCCCAAAGCCCGAATCCCCAAAGGAATCTGCGAGGCAGCAATAGACGACAACCTCAACCGAAAAAACGGACACGGATAAGGCGGCTTCGCAAAGAACACATCCCCCGCCTCGATCAGCACCCCATGGCTGCGCGCCATCAGCGACAGCTCGCCCGCGTCAACCCACGCCGGCGCCCGCACCCAGATCGACGCCCCGCCCTGCGGCAGCGTGAACTCGAACTCGGGCAGGTGCTCGCGCAGCGCCTTGGCCGCAAGCGCGAGCCGCTCCTGCATTGCATGGTTCACGCGCCGCGCATGCGACTCGTGGTGCCCGAGCGACAGGAACAGCGCGTACGCATGCTGCAAAAAGGCGCTCGGATGCCGGACCATCGCATGCCGTATGCCGCGCAGTTCCTTGATCAGCGCGCGCGGCGCCACGATGAAGCCGAGCCGCAGCGCGGGCGAAAGGCTCTTGGACACCGAGCCCACGTAGATCACGCGCCCGGTCTTGTCCAGGCTCTTGAGTGCCGGCATCGGCGTGCCTTCGTACAGGTTCTCGGCCTCGTAGTCGTCCTCGATGATCACGAAGTCCTGCAGCTCGGCCTTGCGCAGCAGCCACTGCCTGCGCTCCAGGCTCAGCGTGGCGGTGGTCGGGCTCTGGTGCGAAGGGGTCACGAAGAGATAGTCGGCCGCGGGCAGCGCATCGACCACCAGGCCCTCCTCGTCCACCGCCACCTCGACCCACTTGGGGTTGCGCATCGAGAAGCTGTTGCGCGCATGCGGATGGCCGGGCTCTTCCAGGCCGACGCGGGTGTGCTCGTCGAACAGCGCATCGGCCAAGAGGTAGTACGCATGCTGCGCGCCGAGCGTCACCAGGATTTCTTCCTTCAGCGCGAACACGCCGCGCTTGGGCAGCAAGCGCGTGCGGATCTGCTCGATCAGGTCGGGCACGTCGTCGGTCTCGAAGTCGGGCGTCCAGTGCGGCAGCTGCGAGCGCGCCAGGCTGCGCGCGCAGCACTCGCGGAAGTCTTCGGTGGGAAACAGCTGCGGGTCGTAGTTGCCGTAGACAAACGGGAACGGATAGTCGCGCCAGCGGTCGGGCTTGGCGAGCGTGGGCTTGCCCTCCAGCGAGCGCAGCACGCGCCCCGACCAGTCGGGCGGCTGGCTGGCCTGGCCGCTGCGGCCCACCAGCGGCTCGGCATGCGCAGCGGACAGCGGCCGCGCGTTGTGCGCCACGAACACGCCGCTGCGCGGACGCGCTTCCAGGAAGCCTTCGTCGATCAATTGCAGGTAGGCCGAAGTGACGGTGTTGCGGCTCAGCCCGAGCAGAGCGGCAAGCTCGCGCGACGAGGGCATCGAGGCACCGGGGCTCAGGTGGTCCTCGAGGATGGCCTGCACCACGGCGGCGCGCAGACGGGCCTGCAGCGGCAAGGCGGGCTGGTCGGGCAGCGCGAAGAGCTGCGCCCATTGAGTGGCTCTGGGGTTGGCCATGGTGCGCCGCAGTTTAGGGCAAGCGCGGCGTTCTGGCTCGGTCGAATCCCCGCATCTGGCCCTATCGCGCGGGCGGCCGGCTGCCTACGCTTGCGCCATTCAATCCCGGAGCCCCGCGTGACCGCACAGCCTTCTTCTTCCTCTTCTTCTACTTCTTCCGTCAGCACCGAAACCCTGGCCGCGTTCAGCGATGCATGGAACCGCCACGACATCGACGCGCTGATGGGCTTCATGACCGAGGACTGCATCTTCCAGACCGCCGCCGGCCCCGACGCCTGCGGCACCCGCCACGTGGGCACCGAGGCGGTGCGAAAGGCCTTCGCGGCGGCATGGCAGGCGGTGCCCGATGCGCAGTGGATCAATGGCCGGCATTTCGTGCACGGCGATTTCGGCACCTCGCAGTGGACCTTTACGGGCACCGCTTCCGACGGCAGCCGCATCGAGGCCGATGGCATCGACGTCTTCACCTTCAGGGGCGGAAAGATCCACCTGAAGAACGTGTTCCGCAAGGCCCGCCCCAACCTGCCGGCGGCCCGCTAGGCCCGCCGTTCCGGGAGCTCCCGCATCATGACCCTGTCCGGCACTGCCTCCTTCTCCGCCCCGCAACCGCAGCCGCAACCCCCGAGCCGGCCCTACGACCCGCGCTACGACCCGCTGGTCGCGCCCGATCCCGGCGCCGGCCGCGCCTATGCGCCCACCTGGTGGGTGGCCAGCGCCGGCACGCCGCCCGAGGACGACGGGCCGCTCGTGCGCGACATCGATGTCGACGTGGCCATCATCGGCTCGGGTGCCACCGGCATGTCGACCGCGCTCTACCTGGCGCAGGAGCACGGCATCCAGGCGACGGTGCTCGAGGCCAACCAGGCGTCGTGGGGCTGCTCCAGCCGCAGCGGCGGCCAGGGGCAGAACGCGAGCGGCCGGCTCAAGCGCTCGCAGTGGATCCAGCGCTGGGGCCTGGACACCGCCCGGCGGCTCGACGCCGAGATCCGCGGCGGCTTCGAGAATTTCAAGCACCTGACCACGCAGATCGACTGCGACGCCTTCGATGGCGGCCATCTCTACCTGGCGCACCGGCCCGAAAAGCTCGCGGTGCTCGACGCTGAGGCCCGCGTGATGCGCGAGCAGTTCGGCTACGCCACGCGCATGCTGACGGCCGAAGAAGTGCGGCGCGACTACTGCGACGAGCGCGAGGCGGCCGGCGCCATGTTCGAGCCCGAAGGCGTGGGCATCCACCCGCTGAAGTTCACCTTCGGCCTGATGCGCAAGGCCCGCGCGCTGGGCGTGAAGGTGCACACCTCGAGCCCCGTGCAGGGCTGGCAGACCATCGACGGCGTGCACCACCTGCAGACGCCCGGCGGCGTGGTGCGCGCGCGCCGCGTGGCGGTGTGCACCGGCGGCTACACCGGGCAGGCGCTGAGCCCGCTCCTGAAGAACCGCATCATGCCGATCCTCTCCAACTCGGTGGTCACGCGCCCGCTCACCGAGGCCGAGCTGCAGGCCACCAACTTCAGGTCGCTGACCTTCCTGACCGACACGCGCACGCTGCGCTTCTACTACCGGCTGCTCAAGGGCAACCGGCTGCAGATCGGCAGCCGCAGTTCGGTGAGCGGCGCCGACGCCGAGCACCCGGTGCACCTGAAGCTGCTCACCGATGCCATCGCGCGCAAGTTCCCGCCGCTCGCGGGCATCCGCATCGACTACTCGTGGTGGGGCTGGGTCGACATGAGCCACGACATGATGCCGCGCATCACGCAGCCCGAGGCGGACCGGAAGATCTGGTATGCGGTGGGCTACGGCGGCAACGGCGTGTCCTTCTCGACCTGGGCCGGCAAGCGGCTGGCCGAGCGCGTGGCCGGCAAGGACACGGGCAAGGAGGTGTTCGAGCTTCCGATCTACAAGTCCGCGCTGCCCTTTCCCAATGTGCTGGGGCTGGTGGAATCGCCCGCCTTCGCGCCGTTTCGCCGCATCGGCCAGCGCATGCTCTACAAGTGGTACTGGCTGCGCGACGAGAAGTAGCGGCACGGCGAGCAGGGCCTCGGGCCTTTTCTTCGCGCGCTGAGCCGCGCCGTGTTGGAATTGCATGTTTTCAACGTGCAAGCTACCGACGCATGACGACCTCTTCGCTCCTGATCCGCCCTCCGGCGCCCGACGACTACGCGGCATGGAAGCCACTGTGGGACGGCTACAACGCCTTCTACAAGCGCGAGGGCCCCACGGCCCTGCCCGACGAGATCACGCAGGTGACGTGGCAGCGCTTCTTCGATGCCTACGAGCCGGTGCACGCGCTGGTGGCCGAGCGCGACGGCCAGCTGGTGGGCCTCACCCACTATCTGTTTCACCGCAGCACCACGCGCATCGAGCCGAACTGCTACCTGCAGGACCTGTTCACGCTGCCCTCGGAGCGCGGCCGCGGCGTGGGGCGGCAGCTGATCGAAGGCGTGTACGCGCATGTGAAGCGCGTGGGCGCGCACCGCGTCTACTGGCAGACGCACACCACCAACATCGCCGGGCGCGCGCTCTACGACAAGGTGGCCACGCACGACGGCTTCATCGTGTACGGCAGCTTCGTCTGAACATCGCCCGGTAAAGCTCAGTACTTGATGGTCACACCGGCCTTCACGCCGTTGTTGGCCTTGCCATCCGTCAGCACGCCGCCCGTGAGCGACACATTGCCGCCCGTGCTCGCGCCCAGCGAATAGGTGGGCCGCGGCGTGGAGGTATCGGTGCCGATATAGCTGCCGCTGCCGTCGGGCCGCTGCACGCCAACGGTCGCGCCCTTGGTGTAGGCCGAGGTTTCGGTGGAATTGATGTTGGGCGCCACGTAGACGGTGCCCTTGTCGTCGCTGTCCAGGGGCAGTTTCACCGGCTCCGCCATTGCGGCGGTGGCGATGGCGCAGCAGCACGCGGCCGCACTCGCCCACGCAAAGATCGATTTGCTCATGCCCTCGATCCTCGCGGCTGGGCCGCATCTTTCCTGTAGGACAAGAGGCAGCCCGGCCGGCAGGCGCTTTGTCATGGTTGGGGCGCGCGCGGTCGGGACGCTTGTCTCCCCGCAGAAGGGACGCACCGCTCATGTGCGCGGGCGCCGCAATTCCTACAGTGATTTCACGGGAAAACGCCTGGGTCCGCCATGGACCGCAGGCGTCGCCAGTTGGCAGATCACTTAGGGGAAACAAGCCGTGAAAAAGGTAAATCCATGAACAAGACCTTCCGAACCCTCTGGAATCCGGCGCTCGGCGCATGGGTGGCCGCGCCGGAAATCGCACGCGGCCATGTGCGCACGACCGGCCTGCATGCCGTTGCCATGGCGGTGCTGTGCCTGGGTGCCGGCCCGACCCTGGCCCAGGGCGGCGCAGGCGGCCAGCCGGTGGACAGCGCGCTGCACGCCGGCACCGGCGGCAGCAACGGCAGCGGCGGCGCGGGCGGACTCAATGACACCTCCGTTGCAGCGCATGGCGGCGACGGCGGATCGTCGACCGACGCCGCGGTCACGGCGGGCTCCGCCGCCGATGTCGGGAGTTTCAGCGGCGCCACCGCGGGCGCGGGCGGTGCGGCGGGCAGCTCCAGCACCGTCGTCTCCCCCGGCGTGCTGCAGGGAGCCAGCGGCGGCGCGGGCCAATCGCAGACCGGCGATTTCAGCAACGGCAATGGATACGGCGGCGGCGGTGGCGGCGGCTACTACGGCCTTTTGCTGGGCTCCAGCACCTTCGCGTCCTCTGGCAGCTACACCGGCGGCAGCGGAGGCGCGGGCGGCAACGGCTACTGGGCGGCCGGCGGCGGCGGTGCCGGCGGTTACGGCTCCGTGCTGATCGGCCCGCTCAGCAATTACAACGCCTTCGGCTCTTCCGTGGGCGGCGCCGGCGGCAACGGTGGCAATGCCTATTCGCAGGGCGGCGGCGGCGGCAGTGGCGGCGGAGGATTCTTCATCAGCGCGGCAACGCCGGGCCTCGGCTTCGGCAACAGCGGCACGCTCGCGGGCGGTGCCGGCGGCGCGGGCGGGTCCGAACTGCTGCCGGCCCGAAGCAATGCCGCGGGCGGCGGCGGCGGCGCGGGCGGCGCCGGTGCCACGCTGGCCGGCAGCACCCTCGACGTGACCAACACCGGCCAGATCACCGGCGGCGCCGGCGGCGCTGGCGGTGCGGGCGGCGGCGGCGCGGGCGGCACCGGTGCGCCCGGCGGCGGCGGCGACGGCGGCGTGGGCCTTCTCTCCACCGGCAGCGGCGCGGCGATTGCCAACAGCGGCACCATCGCCGGCGGCGCGGGCGGCATCGGCGGGGCCAACAGCAACGGCGGCGCAAGCGGCGCGCCTGGCGCCGGCGGCGCCGGCATCGCGGGCGCCAACCTGAACATCAGCAACAGCGGCAGCATTTCAGGCGGCCTTGGCGGCGACGGCGCCACGCGCGCACCGGCCGTGGCGTTCACCGGCGGCAGCAACAGCCTGACCGTGAACACCGGCTCGTCGATGCTGGGCGCCATTGCCATCGGAAGCGGTGCCAGCGCCAGCGTGATCGCCGGCGCCGACGGCCTGAGCCTGGACAACGCACTGCTGC
This sequence comes from Variovorax sp. 01N425, assembly GCF_056399465.1. Taxonomy (NCBI): domain Bacteria; kingdom Pseudomonadati; phylum Pseudomonadota; class Betaproteobacteria; order Burkholderiales; family Comamonadaceae; genus Variovorax; species Variovorax sp. 01N425. Next base: position 6,277 of record NZ_JBFTRJ010000007.1, read on the forward strand.
TGGGCGGCACGGGCACCATCGACACCAACGGCCACGGCCTGGGCTGGTCGGGCCCGATCTCGGGCGCCGGCGACCTGGTGAAGGTCGGCGCGGGCACGCTCACCCTGAGCGGCACCAACACGAACACCGGCGCCACCAACGTCGCGGCCGGCACCCTGCGCGCCGGCGCGGCCGACACGCTCAGCAGCGCGAGCGCCTTCACCGTCAACGCGGGCGCCACGCTCGACCTGGCGGGCCATAGCCAGACGATCGCATCGATGGCCAACAGCGGCATCGTCTCGCTGCTGAGCGGCACGCCCGGTGCCACCCTCACGGTGCACGGCCCCTGGGTGGGCAACGACGGCACGCTGCGCCTGGGCACGGCGCTGGGCAACAGCGCCAGCCTGAGCGACCGGCTGATCCTCTGCGGCACCACCGCCATTGCCAGCGGCACCACCAACATACAGATCACCAACCTGGGCGGACTGGGCGCGCTGACCATCGGCAACGGCATCGAAGTGGTGACCGCGATGAACGGCGCCACCACCACGGCGCAGACCACCCGCGATGCCTTCCGCCTGGCAGGCGGCCACGTCGACGCCGGCGCCTACGAGTACCGGCTGCACGCCGCCGACGCGACCGGCGCGGGCGAGAACTGGTACCTGCGCTCCGGCGTCATCGTCGTGCCGCCGCCTCCTCCCCCACCGCCTCCGCCGCCTCCGCCACCTGCACCACCGGCGCCGCCCGCGCCACCGGCACCGCCTGCACCGCCGGCACCACCAGCACCCCCTGCGCCTGCGCCTGCGCCGGGCGACGGCGGCACCCCGCGAAGCAGCGACGGCGGCTTCCCGCCTGGGGGCGTGACGGTGCCCACCTACCGTGCCGAAGTCCCGCTGTATGCGGCGCTGCCCGAGCAGTTCCGCCAGTCCAACCTGGCCATGGTGGGCAACCTCCACCAGCGCGTGGGCGACGACGGCACGGCCGGCCTTGCCACGGCCACGCCCGAGCAGGGCTACCGCCAGGGCTGGGCCCGCATCATCAGCATGGACCGCACCATCGGCCAGGCCGGCACCGTGAGCCCCACCAGCAAGGGGCGCCTCACAGGCTTCCAGGCCGGCAACGACCTGTGGGCCGATCCCAACTGGCGCGTCGGCATCTATGTCGGCCAGCTCGAGGGCGACATGCGCGTGAACGGCTTTGCCCGCGGCGTGCAGGGCTATGGGGTCGGCTCGAGCGACCTGCGCAGCCAGTACCTGGGCGCCTACGCCACCTGGAAGAACGACAGCGGCCTGTACGTGGACGGCGTGCTGCAGGCCGGGCGCCACCGCTACACCGCGGCCACCACGCTGGGTTCGGCCGGCTCGGGCAAGGGCCACAGCCTGCTGGCCTCCATCGAGGTGGGCCAGGGCTTCCACATCTCGCCGGAGTGGATCGTCGAGCCGCAATTGCAGCTGGTGCACCAGCACGTGAGCCTGGACGACGCCGGCATCATCGGCGCGGTGGTGCAGCAGCACAGCCACAGCGGCTGGCTGGTGCGCGCCGGCGTGCGGGTCAAGGGCGAGATGACCACCAGCGCCGGCCCGCTGCAGCCCTATGCGCGGCTGAACCTCTACCGCAGCAGCAGCGGCACGGACGTCACGCGCTTCATCGGCCCCGCGGCCTATACCGACATTGCCACCCGCACCGGCGGCACGAGCACCGAACTGGCGGCCGGCGCCACGCTGCAGCTCACGCAGAGCATGAGCCTGTATGGCGAGGTCGGCAAGTTCTGGGCCTCGGGCGGCGACGCGCGCATGAAGAGCGGCGTGAATGCCAGCGTGGGCCTGAAGATCCGCTGGTGAATGCGAGGCGCCCGGCGGGCGCCTGCGCCGCTACTTTGGCCGCACCGCCACGGCGGCCGGCGCGTCGGGCATCGCGAGCGGATTGCGCCCCGGCCCCTCGACGCGCGTCAGCGTGTTGCGGTCGGTGTGGTGGAAGGGCTCGGCCTGGCCCTGGATCTGCATCACCGTGTCCTGGTCGTAGGACCAGGTGCCGTCGGCGTTGATGGTCACCGTGATGTTCCACGCCAGCGTGGTGAACGCGTGCTCGATGAAGGGGTTGGACACGATGCCGTTCACCAGGCTGCCGCGCTCGGCGCTGAGCGTGAAGCGCGTGTCGTCCGCCTTGGCATGGCCGCTGGCCATGGCCACCTGTCCGCGCGGAATGGCCAGCGTGTGCAGCACCGTGCCGGTGGCCGGCTCCCAGAGCCAGTAGCCCACCTGGTCGTGGTACATCTTGGTGAGGCCGGGCTTGTGGATGTAGGTGTGGTAGCGCAGGCCGTACAGCAACTGGGGGCCGTTGGTCTGCGGATCGATGGGCTGCAGCTCGTAGCGCTCGACATAGACCTGCGTCTTGGGGCCTTCGCGCTTGGGCTTGACGTCCACGCCGCGGCTGCCCTCCCAGATGCCGGCCATGGCGCGCAGCGGCCCGAGGTTGGCGAGCGTGTCGGGGTCGGCGTTGGGCTCGGTGTAGATGTCTTCGGTGGGGTTCATGGTGTGCGGACTTCTTCTGATTTCTGGTGGGGTGAACGGGCTCGGGCCCTAGTCGTCCATCGTCGATGCCGACTTGTCGGCCGTGGCCAGCACCCGGTCGATGCGGCGCCCCTCGAGCGCGGCAATCTCGAAATGCCAGCCCGCGCAGTCGATGACTTCGCCGGTCTTGGGCAGGTGGCCGGAAACGGCCATCAGCAGGCCGGCCACGGTGTTGTAGCGCCCGCGCTCTTCTTCCGGCAGCTCGCGGATACCGAGCCTCGCGCGCAGCTCCGACACCGGCATCAGCCCGTCGAGCTCCCATACGCCGTCGGGCCGCTCGCGCGCCCAGGCGTCGGTCAGCGTGCCGGGCTGCAGTTCGCCGGTGATGGCCTCGAGCATGTCGCGCGGCGTCATGAGGCCCTGCACCACGCCGTATTCGTCGACCACGAACACCAGCCGGCCGCCGCGTTCGCGGAATTGCTCGAGCAGCTCCATGCCGGTGAGCGTCTCGGGCACGAACACGGCCGGCGCCGCTTCCTGGCCCAGCACGCCGACATGGCCGGTGCCAAGGCGCAGCAGGTGCGCCACGCTGATCACGCCGACCACGTCGTCGAGCGAGTTGCGGCACACCGGGTACCAGGAATGCACCAGGTTGAGCGCGCCGGCGTCGGCCACCTTCTGCAGCGCCTCGGCCACCGTGTCGGAGGCGTCGAGCCATTCGATGTCGGCGCGCGGGATCATCAGCGACGACAGCCGGCGGTCGTCCAGGTGGAACACGTTGCGCACCATCTGGTGCTCGTGCTGCTCGATCACGCCGGCGTCCACGCCCTCTTCCAGGCTGGCCGAGATTTCTTCCTCGGTCATGGAGCGCGCGGCATTGGCGTCGATGCGCAGCAGCTTCAGCACGGCGGCCGTGGCGCTCGCGAGCAGCCACACGAACGGCTTGGCGCCCTTGGCAAGACTGCGCATCGGGCGCGACACCCAGCGCGCCACGGGTTCCGGGTAGAGCTGGCCGATCCGCTTGGGCACCAGCTCGCCGAAGATGATGGTGAAGAAGGTGATGCCGGTCACCACCACCGCAGTGGACACCACGCTGGCCGTGCCGCGGCCCATCCCCAGGTTCTCCATCCAGACCGCGAGCGGCGCCGCGAAGGCGGCCTCGCCCACGATACCGCTGAGCATGCCGATGGAAGTGATGCCGATCTGCACGGTCGACAGGAAGTGGGTCGGCTCCTCCATCAGCCGGAGCGCGGCCTCCGCCCCGGTATCGCCCGTCTCGGCCAGTGCTGCCAGACGCGCGCGCCGGCTGGTTGAAAGGGCCATTTCGGACATCGCAAACAACGCATTCAGCGTGGTCAGCAAGGCCAGCAGGAGAACATCCATGAACGGGGGGTGAAAATGAGGACATGGCACTTTACTTGATCGGCGATATCCAGGGCTGCGACGCCGCCCTCCAGAAACTGCTCGACAAGATCGGTTTTTCACCCAGCCGCGACACCATCGTGCTGCTGGGCGACCTGGTCAACCGGGGTCCCGATTCGGCCGCCGTGCTGCGGCGCGTGCAGGGCTACGGCGCCTCGGCGCTGAGTCTGCTGGGCAACCACGACCTGCACCTGCTGGGCGTGGCGCACGGCGCGCGCAAGTCCAGCCGCAAGGACACGCTGGCCGGCCTGCTCGAAGCGCCCGACAGCGAAGCCATGCTCGAATGGGTGCGCCAGCAGCACATGGCGCTGCACATGCAGATCGATGGCGGCGACCTGCTCATGGTGCATGCCGGCGTGCTGCCGCAGTGGACGGTCGGCGACACGCTCGCACTGGCGTCGGAGGTCGAATCGGTGCTGCGTGGCCCGGCGCTGGGCGAATTCCTGCTTGGCATGTACGGCAACGAGCCCGCGCAGTGGAGCGACGCGCTCACAGGCAGCGCACGGCTGCGCGCCATCGTGAACGCGCTCACGCGGCTGCGCTTTTGCACCGCCGAGGGCGTGATGGAATTCGAGAGCAAGGACGGCATGCTGCCCGGCCCCGAAGGCTTCGTGCCCTGGTTCGACGTGCCCGGCCGCAAGACCGCCAATGCCACCATCGCCTTCGGCCACTGGTCCACGCTGGGCTGGCTCTCGCGGCCCGACCTGCTCTCCACCGACACCGGCTGCGTCTGGGGCGGGTGCCTGAGCGCGGTGCGCATCGGCGCTACCCTGGACGAGCGCGAGCTGATCCAGGTGAAGTGCGAGCAGTCGCAAAAGCCCGGCAAGCCGGACTGAGCGGCCTCACTCAGCCGCGCGGCAGCCTGAAGCGGTCGAGCGCCATGCGCTGCCGGCCCTCGGCATCGAAGTTCGCGGGCGCGAGCCAGCGCTCGAAGGCCGTGCGCAGCATGGGCCACTCGCCGTCGGTGATCGAGAACCACGCGGTGTCGCGGCTGCGGCCCTTGTAGACCACCGCCTGCCGAAAGACACCTTCGAACTGGAATCCCAGGCGCGCGGCTGCGCGCTTGGACGGCTCGTTGAAGTTGTCGCACTTCCATTCGTAGCGCCGGTAGCCGAGTTCGTCGAACGCGAGCTTCATCAGCAGGTACTGGGCTTCGGTCGACATCGGCGTGTGCTTGAGCAGCGGCGAGAAGTTGACGCTGCCGACCTCGATCGCGCCGTTCGCGGGGTCGATGCGCATCAGCGCGAGCGTACCTATGGCGCGGCCGCTCTGCGGGTCGACGACCGCGAAGTGCATCGGATCGGCGCTTTGCGCAGCGCGCTCGATGTGGGCACGGGTGCCCGCGAGATCCGCGGGCCGTTCGACGCCCAGGTAGGTCCAGTCGCGGCCGTCGGGTGCCTGCGCGTAGGCGGCATGGAGGTCGTCGGCATGCCTTGCGGCGTCGAGCGGTTCGAGCACGCAGTACCGGCCTTCGATGGCGCGGCGCGGCGGCAGCGGGCGCGCGGTCCAACCGGGCAGCAGCGGGCCGACCGGCTGGCCGTATGCGTTGTGGCGATCTGGCATGGAGAAAAGCTTTCAGCGGAGGAGATGGATGAAGCGGCACGGCCGAGGGAACCGCTAAAGTACCTTTTGCGTGGCGCCACAGGAAGTGCCACCATCCATTCATTTCATGGTGCCACGTGCCCTCTTCGCTCATGAGCCCGCCACCCCGCAATGCCACCGCCACCGCATGGCTCGAATCCCCGCTCGCCAGAGAGCGCGAGGCCGGCCCGATGCAGCGCCAGCTGCACGAGCGCCTGAAGCGCGCCATTCTCGATGGCGGCCTGGCGCCGGGCAGCCGGCTGCCCGGTTCGCGCGCGCTGGCCGAAGCGCTCTCGATTTCCCGCAACACCGTCACCGCCGCCTTCGAGCATCTGGCGGCCGAAGGCTATGTGCAGCCCGACCGGCAAGGCACGCGCGTGACCGAGCTGGCGCCCGCAAAGGTCATGCGTGCCGCCAGATCCGGCGCTGCACCGGCCACGGCACGGCGGCTCGCACGCATCCAGCCCGGCGCGCCGCGCGCCGAGATGGACGCCGCCCTGCGGCCTGGCATGCCCGCGCTCTCGCACTTTCCCGCGGCCGCATGGCGGCGCGCCATCGACCGCGCGATCCGCGGCGCCAGCCCCGCCACGCTCGGCTATGGCGATCCGCTCGGCGAACCGCCGCTGCGCGCAGCCATCGCGCGGCACCTGGCCATTGCGCGCGGCGTGCGCTGCGAGCCGCACCAGGTCGTGATCGCCGAGGGCGCGCAGGAAGCTATTGCGCTGTGCGTGCGGCTGCTGTCGAACCCCGGCGACACCGGCTGGGTCGAAGACCCCGGCTACCGCGGCGCGAAGGCGGCCATGCATGCCGGCGACATGCGCATCGTGCCGATGCGCGTCGATGCCGAAGGCCTGTGCACGAGCGAACGCGACTGGCACAGGCACCCGCCCCGGCTGGTCTACGCCACGCCTTCGCACCAGTACCCGGCCGGTGCGGTGCTGAGCATCGCGCGCCGCCTGGCGCTGATCGCACAGGCGCGCCGCCACGGCGCCTGGATCATCGAGGACGACTACGACAGCGAGTTCCGCCACACCGGCGAACCCATCGGCGCGATGCAGGGGCTGGTGGACGATGCGCCGGTGCTCTATGTGGGCACCTTCAGCAAGACGATGTTTCCATCGCTGCGCCTGGGCTTCGTGGTGCTGCCTGCGCCGCTCATGGCCGCGGTGCAGAAGCCGCTCGAGGAAATGCTGCGCGGCGGGCACCGCCACGAGCAGCTGGCGATGGCCGACTTCATCGAGAGCGGCCAGTTCAGCCGGCACCTGGGCCGCATGCGGCGCCTCTACCGCGAGCGGCAACAGGCGCTGCGGCTGGCGCTCGCACGGCACTTCAAGGTGCCGCACGAGATCGACGGCGGCCACTGCGGACTGCACCTCACGGTGCGGCTGCCGCCGAGCTTCGACGACCGACGCATTGCGGCCGATGCGCTGCGCCACCGGCTCGCGCCCACCGCGCTGTCGAGCTTTGCGATGCGGCCGCGGCCTTCGGACAACGGATTGGTGCTGGGCTATGGCAACACATCGGCGGAGCTCTTCGAGCCGCTGGTCAAAAGACTGTCGCAGCTGGCGCGTGCGGCGGAACGCAATTAAGAGTTCTTTTGTTTGAATAAAAACCGGATCGCGAATTCATTGACTACATACGTCGTATGAGTGCGTTTTTCCGGCAATTCAAATCGCTGCTGCAACTGCAACAAAATCCCCCAAATCGAAAGAGAACTTGCGCCTCGCCGCGCATTGAAATCGCATAATCGCGATCGCTTGAAACGTCTTGTCGCAGCGTACGACAACGACGCATCCAGAGCGGCCACGTCGCTCTCTTAAGCAAAAAGTAATCAACAAAAGCGACTGCAGGGAGTCCGCGTGAAACACGCCATTGCGACATCATCCGTCGCGTCCCCGGCGATCTTGCCGATCGCGTGGAGGCGCCATCCATGAAGCGCCGCGTCACCATCCAGACGCCGCTGGGCGAGGCACTGCAATTCCATCGGCTGGCGGGGCGCGAGGCGCTCAGCCAGGCCTACGCCTTCGACCTGGAATTGCTGGGTAGCAGCAATGCGCTGGACCCCAAGTCCATCCTGGGCAAGCCCGCCACCGTCGTGATGGAGACCGAGAGCGGCGCCCCGCGCCACCTGGCTGGCCTCGTCACCCGCTTCGGCCTGTCGCACGAAGACGACCGCCAAGCCTTCTACAGGATGCGGCTGCGCCCGTGGCTGTGGCTCGCCACGCGCCGAAGCGACTTCCGCATCTTCCAGGACCAGACCGTGCCCGAGATCGTCGCGGCCGTGCTGGGCCGCTACGGCCATCCGATGGAGCAGAAGCTCAGCCGCAGCTACCGCCCGTGGACCTACTGCGTGCAGTACCACGAGGACGACTTTTCCTTCGTGTCCCGCCTATGCGAGCACGAAGGCATCTATTACTACTTCCGCCACGAAGCCGAGCAGCACGTGCTGGTCTTCGCCGATGACATCGCCAGTTCGCACGCCCCGCTGCCCGACGGGGAGACCGTGCGCTACCACCCGCACGAGAAGGCTGGCATGACCGGCGGTATGGAGGCCAGCGAGCGCATCTACGAATGGGCGTCGTCGGATGAAGTGCGCCCTGGCCATTACCTCAACGACGACTACGACTTCGAGAAGCCAAGGGCCGACCTCACGAGCCTGCGGCAGATGCCGCCCGGGCACGACCACGACGACTTCGAAGGCTACGAATGGCCGGGCGGCTTCACCCAGCATGACGATGGCGAGACCTACGCGCGCATCCGCACCGAGGAACAGCTGAGTGAACGCAGCCGGGTCACAGGCCGCGCCAACCGGCGCGATCTGGCCCCGGGCTGCACCTTCACCCTCACCCACCATCCGCGCGAGGACCAGAACAGGGAACACTTGCTGCTCAGCGTGGCGTACGAACTGCAGGAGAACCTGCAGGCCAGCGAAGGCGCGGATGCTTCCGAAGGCTCCGTGCAGCGCTTCGCCTTCGAGGCCCAGCCCACCAGCTACGCCTGGCGTCCTCCGCGCACCACAGCCAAGCCGTGGACCGAGGGTCCGCAGACCGCATTGGTGGTCGGCCCGGCCGGCGAAGAAATCTGGGCAGACCAATATGGCCGCATCAAAGTGCAGTTCTTCTGGGATCGCATTGGCGAGCGCAACGAGAACTCGAGCTGCTGGGTGCGTGTGTCCACCGCCTGGGCCGGCGCCACCTTCGGCGCGGCCGCACTGCCGCGCATCGGCCAGGAAGTCATTGTCGACTTCCTCAACGGCGACCCCGACCACCCGATCGTCACCGGCCGGGTGCACAACGCCGACGAAATGCCCGCGTGGGAACTGCCGCATCAGAAGCACCTGTCAGGCCTGCGCAGCCGCGAGCTCGGTGGTGGCAAAAGCAACCACCTGGCTCTCGATGATTCGAGCGGCAAGGTGCAGGCCCAGCTCAAGAGCGACCACCAGAGCACCAGCCTGAGCCTGGGCCACGTCGGACGCATCGACGATGTCTCCGGCCGCCGGGACGACCGGGGCCAGGGCGCCGAACTGCGCACCGATGGCCACGGCGCCCTGCGGGCCGGCCAGGGCCTGCTGCTGAGCACCGAGGCGCGCCCCAACGCCCAGGCCCACATCACCGACATGCCCGAGACGGTCGCCCGGCTCACAGAGGGGCGCGATCTGCACGAAAGCCTGAGCCAGGCCGCGCAGGCGGCCAAGGCCCACGAGCCCGGCGACCAGGACGAAGTGACCAAGGCGCTGAAGGCGCAGAACGACGCCATCAAGGGCAGCGGCGGAGACAAGGCGCATGGCCTCTTCCCCGAATTCCAGGAGCCGCACCTCACGCTGGCCAGCCCCGTGGGCATCCAGACGACCGCGCAGGGCTCGACCCACATCGTGAGCGGCGAGCACACCGCCATCACCAGCGGCGCGCACACCAGCGTGGCCACCGGCAACAGCTTCCTGGTCAGCGCCAAAAATGCAGTGCGCCTGTCCGCGGCCAACGCCGGCATCCGCGTGACCGCCGCGAAGGACGACATCGACATCACGGCCATGAAAGCCAGCATCAACGCGCTGGCCAAGCTCAACATCAAGCTGGAGGCCAACCGCATCACCATCACGGCCAGGGACGAGGTGCTGATCAACGGCGGCTCCAGCTACACCCGGTGGAATGCGAATGGCATCGAGAGCGGCACCAATGGGCAGTGGCGCGCGCATGCGGCTTCGCATTCGATGGTGGGACCGAAGAGCCTGCCGACCTCCAAGGGCTACGAGGCCAAGTGCGACCTGCAGGACAGCGGCGCCGCGGGCGGCGCATCGGCCTCCCGTTAATGAACAGCGCGCTGCCCGTGCACCCGGATGCCTCGCTTCTGCTGCGCAGTCTGCAAAAGGGCTTTGCCAGGGCGCGGACGCAGGCGTCGCCTGCGCATACCTCCGTCGCCCGACCGTTGTCGGCCTTCCTGGTGCTCGAACGCTGGCGAGACAACCCGCTCGCCGAGCACCTGCAGGAGCACCATCCGCTGCTGGCCGACGAACGTGTCGACGTGCCCGACGAGATCTACCGCGGACGCCCCGAAGCAGCGCCCACCCTCGTGCCGCTGCCCGAAGACTGGGCGGTCGATGCGCCCGGTGCCAGCACCCAGGCTGTCCTGCACACGATGGCGCTCGCGCTGGCCGCGGCACGGCTGCAGAGCGAGCGCCGCCTGGTAGACCAGATGTTTTGCGCCGTCGTCTTCAGTCCGGCAACGCCTGCGAGCATTGCAGCCCACTGGACCCGCCTCGGCTTTCAGACCTCGCCCGCTGATGGGAAAGACAAACTGTTCCGCTACCAGGATGCACGCGTCATGCAGCGCGTGTGGCCACTGCTCGACGACGCGCAGCGTTTGCAGTGGCTCGGGCCGGTGACGGAATGGTGGGCGTTGAGCCAACCCTGGCAGCCTTGGCCATACGCTGAAGCATTCGCCACGGGTGGAGAAGCACCTGCCGGCAGTGGCGAAGATGCGCCCGAATGGTTCATTGCCACCCGGCCGGTCTTGTCCCAGGCTGCGGCTCCAGAACCACGGCACGAAACCATGCGCCATCTTCTGCGCCTCGATCAATGGCATGCGGCACACGGCGCAACGACGGGTACACGGCTGTGGCTGAGCATGGCTTCGCGACGAATCCCCGTTCAACGCCAACCCGATGGAGAGACGATGACCCGGCTCCTTCGCCAAGGGGTTGAATTGGGATTGAGCCAGGAATCGGATCTGTCCGAATTCGTGGACGCGTCATGGCGGGCGCATCACTACGATGACCGACTCATCGTGCGCGACTGGTCGACACCCCGGGACGCGGCCGTGTTGCGGCAGACGCTCGCCCTGATGCATCCGACGCGCGATCGCATGGGCCAGCCGGGCAACAGCCACGTTGCTTCACCTGGCTTTGCCAGCGCGCTGCATGAAGCCGAGCAAGCCCTCTCGATCTCGACCAAACCAAACACTCCGCGGAGAGACTGAAGCCCATGCCTTGCGCCACCCCCTGCCGAAACTGCGATCGCAAGGGCCTGCCGATCCTGTTCACCCGCTATGCCGCCGCCTTCAGCGCGCAGGAGCAGGGGCTCGCTGCGCTCAAGCAGTTGCAGCCCACGGGGAATTTCCAGGCCCAGCCCGGCGGCGTGGCCATGCGCACGGCCCTCTACGGCGTGCGCATGCTGCGGCCAGGCTATCTGTATGTGCGGATTCAGAACGTGTGCAAGGCCCACCCCGAGTGGCTTGCCTACATCGTGCACCCCCACGGCTACCTGGCGCAGTTCGACGTCGGGTTTCCGGAGGCCGCCAAGTCGAACCCCGCCTGTGAAATGGAAGTGCGCGGCGCCAATGCCTCCATGGTGTGGGTGGCGGACGCCAAGAACGTCACCGAGCTGCACTACATGTTCCACCCGGACCCCATCGTGCCCAAGCACCTGTTCGAGCACATCGAGCCCCAGCGCGACACCTACATGCAGAAGTTCGATGTCGCAGGATGGCTGGGCGGCAACACGAGCCAGAAAGACACCTGCCAACCCGGACAGCTCAACAGCCAGGTGATGGAATTTTCGGCACTGAAGGACACCGCCGTACAGACCGTGGGCAGCGAACAGCACTACGGCCTCATGGGCGTACACGGCGCTGAGCGCGAGTGGGGCACCTACGAGGAGGCGCGCACCGGCCGGCATTTCGAAAAGGTGCGCAACGAGACGCGCCGCGCCGACGGCAGCGTGGCCGTCACCGACACGAGCCCTGTCACCGGCATGGCGATTGGCCCCTACATCGCACGCATCACCGGCCCGCTCTACAAGGACGCGCATGGCCCCCGGCTGCGGAAGATGGCCGAGTTCCTGACGCAGCACAATGGTGCCGTCGTTGCATGCGACGACCCCATCGGCATTGCCCAGGAACTCAGCCTGCACCATCTCACCGCGGCCATGCCGTATGTGCAGTGGCTCAAGGAGGTCGATGCCTCGGACCCCGGCAACGCGACCGTGACGAATGCATGGAAGCACGCCGCCAGCGAGAGCATCAAGACCGTGCGCGGAGCCCTCTACAAGAAGGCCATGGGCTTGTACGACGCCGAAACGGACCGCCTGAAGAGCGTGCACGACGTCCTGGGCCAGCGGCGCGCCTACCCCGTGAGCACGACGATGGTTCGGCAAAAAGACGGGACCTATGCCGAGATGTCCGTCGAGGCGATGCGGGCGCAGCGCCGGGAAGCGCTGGAGGGAGAAATTGCCGCGCGTGAATCGGACCGGCGGCTCATCAGCGATGCGGAGTCCAAGGCCGCCCTCGAGACGACGCTTGCGCATGTCGATGAAGCCCGGCTCAACAAGTTCGACGCCGATCACATGGCGCAGATCGAGAAACGCGACAAGTGCATGGACAAGATCAGCGAAGACCTGATCGCCTGGCTCCAATGCGATGCCCTCCTGGTCAAGACACTCGGGCGATACGACCGCAAGCCGAGCGGCATCGAAACCCGCGATGGTGCGCGCTGCGCGGGCCAGTTGTGCGCCATTCTGGAAACCATGGACAGCAGCCCACGCGGGCGCAAGTGGTATGCCGATCTCCAGTTGTTCAAGGACGACCCGAAGAACCTCGTGTGGCGCATGGCGACGCTGAACAACGAGGCGATCTCGCAGGAGTTGACGCGCGTGCTGGACACACTGAAGGACACGCTGCCGCCGGCCACTGAGGTGACGGATGCTGAAACGGCCGAAGAGAGCGCGCGGCAGCAGCGCGCCTGGGCCGCGATGGCGGCAGCGCTGGAGAAGATCCCGAAGACGCTTGAGGGCAGCCAGACGCTGATCAAGGAGGCCAAGAAGCTCGGCGACCGCGGATCGAGCACGCTGGCAAGAGTTCAGTCGCTGCAGAAGATCGCCGAAACGGCGATGAAGAATGTTCACTCGGTATGGGGTATCGCAGTGGTGCAGGCAGCCCGGAATCTGGGGGCCTCGGCGTTGGAGTTGAACTTGGCAAAAGCGCAGATTGTGTTGCTGTCACACGGCCTGGGTGACAACGCCATCGAGTTCGTACGCCAGGAGAAACGTCTGCTGAACGAGAAGTTGGAGGCCGATGGAAAACGCGTCGCGTACAGCAACAAGCACAACCCCCAGCCAGGTGGTCGAACATGGAATCGGCGCTACGACCACAAGGCCGAGAAGCTACAGGCGCGTGTGGATCGGGCGCTGACCCTGGGCACGGAGAAAGCGGTGCAGAACATGCGCATTCCCTCGGTGATCGGTGGTCTCGAAATCTTCGGCCTGATTCCAACTCTGGGGCGAGCGAGCGAACGCAGCGATGATCCGAGGGCGGGCAGCCAGGGGGCTGGGGCAATCGTCAGTGCGATGGGAACCTGGAGTAGCTGGCGCTCCGATTACTACGAAAAGAACGTCTACGAAGCGATCAAGGCCGATATGCCACTGAAGGCACGCGAGAACCTGATGAAGGCGCTTGACCACGAATTGCGCATGCTGAAAATTGGCGCGGCCCATTGGGTGGCATCCGCAGCCGTGGTGGGGGTGATCTGGGATGTGATCGATGGCGTAACCGCGCATCGCGAGGAGAATCGCCTCTTGATGGCGGCCTATGTCGGACGCGCTTTCGCAGGTGGTGTCACTATCGGCACGGCGCTCACAGGCGCTTATTTCCACGATGTGGTCAAGATCGTCCGTATTTGCACGCGAATCAACCTTCTTGCGGGCGCCCTCACACTGGTTGCCAGCTATGCGATTGAAAAGCTCAAGGAAAAGGAATGGATCGACTGGCTCCAGGCCGAACCATTCCGAAAGTTGGACAGCAAGAAAACCCCGCACACCAGCGAGCGGCTCATGCTCAGTCAGCTGGCAAATGCGATTGCGGATATGGAGTGAGTTGAAGCATGTTTATCTCGGAGAATAGCTACAACAACGAGCGTCGCAGCGAGGGTGCTTCCAGGGCGGTGGCGTACTACGCCGACATCAACCAGCATACGCGGCTGTACAGTATCGACGAAGGCGCGCGCCCTCGCCAGGAGCAAGAGCCCAAGCCTTCGAGAAAGGAAAGGCTCAAGCAACAGGAAATCGCCCAGCCCCGGCTGTCTGGCATGCGGACCTTGTTGGACTTCAACGAACATTTCGTTGAATTGAGTAATGCGGGAGAGGAGAAGCGCTCACTCGGATTCATGCTTTTCGTGCTGTTCGGCTTGATCGCCCTGATGCCGGCCTACTTCATTGGCCTTCTGTTGACCGATCAGAAGCCGTATCCGCAGGATTGGTACATCGCCATGGGCATCTTGCTGGCCATTGGCTTTCTGGCCTTTCTTCTGATCTATTTCCTGATCTACCCGCACGTGCTCGCGCCGGCCTTTTTCACCAGCCTACGCGCGCGTTACCGCTTCAACCGGACGACCCGGAAGGTCTATGTGCTGCGTCCGAGGAAGTACGGCGGCAACGTAGTGCTCGACTGGGACCGTGTGCAAGCGCATGTAAGGTGGGCACCGCCCAAATCCTGGACGGCCGAGCAATTGGCATCGGATGCAACGGCACGCGAAGCACGTTTGCGCTCAACGGGGCGGGACAGTAATTTGCTGCTCTATTGGGCCCCGCTGGATGCCAACGATCCCGAGCGCAAGGGAGAAGACCTACTCTGGGTCGGGCCCACCGGCAGCGGCGAATCGTTGTGGCAGTACATCCGGACCTTCATGGAAGATGGAATGGACGCTGTGCCGAGGCCCTCCGAGCACGAGTGGCTGCGCAAAGGCTTCAGCGGCCCTGGCGAGCACTTGGAAGAAACCGTCATGCATGGCTCGCACATGCGTGATGACATCATCGGCAAAGGCACCTCGGGTGCGACCTTCACCAACTACGCGACGAACTTCCTCTGGGCGCCGCTGCACAGCCTGGCCGAGCGGCTGTGCTACTGGCCCACGTTCCCCGAAGAATGGAACAGCGACTGTGGCCAGAAGCGTCGCGAGAACGGCATCGGCCCCGAGGAGCCCATGCGATGGACCTGCAAACCTTGATGCCTAGAGCCACGCCAATCCACGGAAGGTTGCTTGGTGGACGCAATGGCGAACTCAAAGCGAGTTGATTGTGTTCCTCTCGGAGAGCGGTTATCAGAATGAGCGTCGCAGCCTGGGTGCCTCAAGGGCGTTGGCGTATTACGCAGACATCAACCAGCACACGCGGTTGTACGGAATCCATGAAGGGGAGACGTCTCGTCGAGAGGGTGGGCCCAAACCTACGAGAAAGGAAAAGCTCAAGCAGCAAAATCCCGCAAAGCCTCAACTTTACGAAATGCGCACGTTGTTCGACTTCAACGAGCACTTCATTGAGTTGAGCAATGCGGAAGAAGAAAAGCGTTCCCTTGGTTTCATGCTGCTGCTTCTGGGTGCGCTGATTCTGTCAGTACCGATATTCGGCGTCGCCACCCATTTCCTGCGACATGGAGTGCTGGATTGGGTTCTGTGCCTCATGGTCATAGGCGTTTTTGCCTTGGAGTATTTTTTCTTGTGGCCTCATTTTCTCGCCCCGGCTTTCTTCACCGGCTTACGCGCGCGCTACCGCTTCAACCGAACAACCCGCAAGGTCTACACACTGCGCCCAAAGAAGTACGGCGGCAATGTGGTGCTCGACTGGGATCGCGTGCAAGCGCATGTTCGATGGGCACCACCCAAGGCGTGGACGGCCGAGCAACTGGCAACGAGCGAGGCTGCGCGCGAAGAGCGTCTGCGCTCGGCCGGGCTGGACAGCAACCTGCTGTTGTACTGGCCCCCGCTGCACGGCAACGATCCCGAGCGCAAAGGAGAAGACGTACTCTGGGTTGGACCCACCGGCAGCGGTGAATCACTGTGGCAGTACATCCGCACCTTCATGGAGGACGGCATGCATGTCGTGCCCCCTCCTTCGAAGCATGAGTGGCTGCGCAAGGGCTTTAGTGGACCGAGCGAGCACCTGGAGGAAACCGTCATGCACGGCTCGCACATGCGCGACGACATCGTCGGCAAGGGAACCTCGGGGGCAACCTATGGGAACTACGCAGCGAATTTCCTCTGGGCGCCGCTGCACAGCCTGGCCGAGCGGCTGTGCTACTGGCCAACGTTCCCCGAAGGATGGAACAGCGACTGTGGCCAGAAGCGTCGAGAAAGCGGCATCGGCCCCGAAGAACCTATGCAATGGAACTGCAAGCCTTGATGCCCGGAAACACGCCAATGGATGCCCTTCCCCGGCTATGCGAGCAGCACCCGGACATCCATTCGGCGCAGATCGAAAGGGCCTGGTGGAGAGAGATCAACCAACACTGTTTTGCCGAGGATCCGCTGGCCAATGTGGGCCATGCAGGAACCAGATGTGAGGAATCGTCATGCGTTTGTCTACCGTCGGGATCGTTCTCGCTGTCATTGGCGCCATCCTGGCGAAAATCGGCTTTGTCGTCTTTCTAGGGGCTGCCGCTTCGATCTCTGGTGGAGGCGGAGGGCATGACCTGCTCCCGGAGCCAATGATGATGGGTTTCCTGCTCGGTGGACCCATCCTCTTCTTGCTGGGAGTGGCGATATGGCTCGGCGTGAAGATCAAGGCGGCCCTCGTGAAGGCAAAGGCACGCCGCGACGCCGCGACCATTGGCTGCAGCGACCCCGAATCACCTGCCTCGTGAGCCATAGCCGATAGCGGGCGTCGGTCGATAGCCGCGCTCCCACTCAACCCGCCACACCAAACCCTGTGTCGAAAGTCCCCTTCACATCCAGCGGCTGCCTGATGAGCCCCACCTGCCGATAGAAATCCGCCGTGCCCTGCTGGTCGGCGATGACCTGCGCATCGATGGGTATCCACTTCTGCTGGCGGCGCTCGAACTGCAGCTTGGCCGCCTCGGGTGGAATGCCGATGATGCGGGCCAGTGCAGCCGAGTAGGCATCGACGTTGCGGTACGACCAGAGTTGGGCCTTTACTACGCGCTGCAGAAAGTCCTGCAGCACCGGCCGCTTGGCGGCAATGGCGGCATCGGTGGCCGCGAGGTAGCTGAGGCCGGGCAGCAGCCCGCGTCCGCTCACGAGCACGCGCGCGTGGCGGCTGACCTCGGCCAGCGCGGTGTAGGGCTCCCAGGTGGCCCAGGCATCGACCGAGCCCTGCGTGAGCGCGAGCTTGGCATCGGCCGGGGCAAGGAAGCGGATGTTGGCCTCCTCGGGCTTGAGGCCGGCCGCGGTGATGGCCTTGAGCGTCACGTAGTGCCCGATGGAGCCGCGGTTGGTCGCGATGCTCTTGCCCTTGAGATCGGCCGCGGTCTTGAGCGGCGAATCGGGCCGCACCAGCACAGCCGTGCCGTACGAATCCGAACGGTTCGCGCCGATGGCCTTGACGCGCGTGCCGGCCGCAAGCGCAAAGATGAGCGGCGCATCGCCGATGGGTCCGGAATCGACCGCCGCGGCGTTCAGCGCTTCGGCCAGCGGCGCAGCGGCGGGGAATTCCGACCACTGGATGTCATAGCCAAGGCCTTCGAGCCCGCCGGCCGCTTCGAGCAGCGCGCGCAGCCCGCCCTTCTGGTCGCCGGCCTTGAGAACGGGGCGGCCCTGTGCGCGGGCCTGCAATGAGAAAACAGGCAAGGCCACGGCGGCGGCAAGGCCGCTTGCGAGGAGCTGTCGGCGCGATCGGTTGAGATGTGGGTTCATGGGTTCTCCGTGTTCAGTTAAAAAATCGATCAATGGATGAAGCCGCCCTTGACGACGCGCACCGGCTGCGCGTCCATGCGGGCGATCAGCGCGCCCAGGCCATCGGCAGGCAGTGCAGCAGCGCCCTGCCCCGCCGCCGTCGCAGCGGGAGCACGTTCGCTGCGGCACAGCAGGTCGTCGTCCGACCAGCCTGCCTTGCCGGGCGCACCGCGTGCGCGCAGCCAGCCGTCGCGATCGGCAATGAGCTGGGTGCCGGCGAGTTGATCGGTGCCGGCGATGAGCGCCAGCGCCTCCCATGCGGCGGCGGAGTCGGCCACGCAATCGTCGGCCGCTGCAACCGCGCTCGAAGGCGGCCGCAGCAGCACGGTGACGAGGCGCGGATCTTCGGTGGGCGCTGCATCGCCCGCCACGATGCGCACGCGCTGCCCGCGCCAGCTCGCGAGCAGGCGCGGCGGCTGCGAACCGCAGCGCACCGCCATGTCGGGCAGGCCGATGGGCTGCGGCCAGTTGCCGAGCGCGCGCAGGCTCTGCCCCGCGCCCTGCGCCTTCATGTAGTCCACCAGCGCCCAGGCCTCGGCCTCGCCGAGCTTTCCGGCGAAGCCGGGCATGGTGGGTTGGCCACCCCGCTGCGCATCGCGCGTGCCGTGGAGAATGCGCCAGAGCAGGTCGCCATCGGCGCGCCGCCACAGCAGCGGGCCGCTCAGGTCCGGCGGCCACACCGCCAGCGAGGCGGCGAGCGGGCCTTCGCCCTTGCCGTCTGCGCCGTGGCAGGCCACGCAGTTCTGCTGGTAGAGCACGCGGCCTTGCGCGATGGAAGCGGCCGTGAAGCCGGTCGGCGATGCGTGGAAGCTCGCGGGCGTCGCGGGCACCAGCACCACGTGCGACTCGGGCCAGGGCGCGGCGATCAGCAGCATCGGCACCAGCGCCAGCAGGTAGTAGCGCGGCCGCCGCCACAAGAAGGCCAGCAGCAACGCGAGCACCGCCACGGCGACGAACACCAGTGTCCACGCCAAGCTGCGCGCCTGCCCCAGGTCGATCAGCAGGTTCTCGCCCGACAGCCGCCGTGCCCATGGCCACGCCGGCTGGCCGTGCACATGCTGCGTGAGGCCGAGCGCATCGAGCACGCGCAGCAGTTGCAGCTGCGCGCCTTGCAGCAGGCCGATCAGCAGGTTGAGCCAATCGGCCTCGGGCGTGCTGCTCATCTCACCAGGTGGCGTCGAGCCCCAGATGCCGCAACGCTTCGTGCCGCAATTGCGCCAAACGCGCATGGCCGCGATGCCGCGGATACGGCAGGTCGACCACGATCTCCGCCGCAATGCGCGCCGGCCGGTCGCTCAGCACGATCACGCGGTTGGCGAGGAACAGCGCCTCTTCCACATCGTGCGTCACCAGCAGCGCCGAGAAACCCGCGCGCTGCCACAGGTTGACCAGCTCGCTCTGCATCGCAATGCGCGTGAGCGAATCGAGCTTGCCGAGCGGCTCGTCGAGCACCAGCAGCTGCGGATCGTTGACCAGCGCACGCGCCAGCGCCACACGCTGCGCCATGCCGCCCGAGAGCTGGTGCGGAAAGGCCTTGGCAAAGTCGCTGAGGCCGACAAGCTTCAGCGCCTCGTCGACGCGCCCGCGCTGCGCCTTGAGCACGCCGCGCGCCTGCAGGCCCAGCGCCACGTTGTCCCACACGCTGCGCCAGGGGTAGAGCGTCGGGTCCTGGAACACGACGATGCGCGACGGGTCGGGCCGCGTGATGGGTGCATCGTCCTGCGTGATGCGGCCGGCGGTGGCGGGCTCGAGCCCGGCCACGAGGCGCAGCAGCGTCGACTTGCCGCAGCCGCTCGGCCCCAGCAGCGCGACGAACTCGCCGGGCTTCACCGCAAGGTCGATGTCGTCGAGCACCTGCAGCGGCCCCGCGGGCACGTCGAACCAGTGGCTCACGCCGCGGATGTCGATGTGCGCGCCGGCCCGGCGCACGCCCGCTTCTGCAATGGCGGTGGCTACCATTTGACGGTCCCCTTCTGCCATGACAGCACGCGGTCGCGCACCTTGAAGAGCAGCGTGATCAGGCCCGAGCACAGCACCGCCATCACGATCAGCGCGGCATACATGTTCGAGTACGAGGCCCAGCCCTGCGCCCACGAAAGATAGAAGCCCAGCCCCGCCTTCACGCCCATCATCTCGGCCGTCACGAGCACCGAGAACGCCGCGCCCAACCCCATGAAAAGGCCCACGAAAACCTGCGGCAACGCAGCCGGAATGGCCACGCGCAGCACCAGGAAGCGCTCGCTCGCACCCATGGTGCGCGCCACGTCGTAGTAGTTGCGGTTGACGCCCGCCACGCCCGACCAGGTGAGCACCGCCACCGGAAATCCGGTCGCCAGCGCGATCAAAAACACCGCGGCCGCATAGCTCGACGGAAAGAAGAAGAACGCCAGCGGCAGCAGCGCCGAAGCCGGCACCGGCCCCACGAAGCGCAGCACCGGATGCACCCAGTAGCCTGCGATGCGCGACCAGCCGATGGTCACGCCCGTGAGAAAGCCCGCGAGCGCGCCCAGCACGAAGCCATGCGCGAGCAGCCGGGTCGAATGCAGCAGGCTTTCTCCGAGGCGGCGCCAGTCGTCGATGTAGGTCTCGACCAGGCTTTGCGGCGGCGCAAAGAACGGCGTGGGCAGCAGCGCGAGCTTGGCGGTCGCGATCTCCCAGATCGCGAACAGCACGGACAGCGCGACGAGCCATGGGCCCGCTGGCCGCAGTGCAATCGCGACGCGGCCGGCGCGCGGCCCGAGCGATGCGGCGGCCAGCAGCAGCGCGCCCACGGCGAGGGCGGCGATGCCGAACTCGTCGGTGTAGGCCCAGTCGCTGAAGCCGACGGCCTTGTTCGGCCAGTAGAGCGTGAGCAGGCCGAGGGCGAACCATGCGGCTGCGGCGGCGAAGCCGATGCGCCATGGGGGCAGGGCCGCTTGGATACGGGGCGATGTCGAAATGGGAGCCGGCGTGCGCTCGGGCGCCGCGGCCCCCACCCTGGCCCTCCCCCGGAAGGGGAGGGAATCGAAGCCCAATGCGGGGTCGGGGGTGCTCATGCGAGTGGATCGAAAGAGACGTGTTCGGCAAAGCGCACCGGATCGGTGGTCTTCTTGAGCACGCCGACGCCGCGGAAATCGCGCGCATAGAACTCCACCTCGTCGCGCAGGTTCTTGCCGAGCGGATGGTGGTTGTGCGTGAGCGTGCCAAGCAGCGCGCGCAGGTCCTCGATCGGCACCTTGGGCGAATACTTCGCAAACAGCTTGGCGGATTCGTTCGGGTTCTCGGCCACGTAGTCGGAAGCTTGCGCAATGGCGCGCACCAGCGCAGCCACGGCCGGCTTGTCCTTGCGCACGAGTTCGCCGCGCGCGCCGACGATGCAGCAGACCTTGTCTTTGTATTCGCCCGAGAGGTTGCTCGCAATCTCCACGAAGGCGCCCTTGTTGCGCTTCTCGATCAGGTAGACGTTCGGGTCGCCATCTGCAATCGCATGGATCTCGCCCTTCTGCACGGCAATGTCGAGCAGGTCGGCCGGATACTGGCGCCAGGTCACGTCCTTGTCGGCATCGATGCCGTTCTTCGCGAGCAGGATCGAGAAGAAGTTCTTGCCCGGGCTCGCGATGTCCGACACGCCGATGATCTTGCCCTTGAGGTTTGCGATGCTGGTCGCACCTGCGCTCCTGGCGCCCACCAGCCGCACGCAGCCGCCGTGCGAGCTGCCGACGATCTTCACGTCGAAGCCCGACTCCAGCGGCTTGAGCCAGCGGTGGATCATGCCCACCGCCGCATCGGCCTTGGCCGTGGCCAGCGACTCCAGCAGCTGGTCGGTGGAACCGGTGTAGTTGATCAGGTCCACCTGCAGGCCGTTGCGCTCGAAGTAGCCGCGCTCCTGCGCGACGACGACGGGCGAGAGGCAGAACGCGGCGGCGTTCCATGCAAAGGTGAGCTTGCGCGCCTGCTGCGAGAAGGCCTGCGAGGCGATCAGGCCGCCAGAGGCGACCACGGCAGCGGCGGCGCCTCCGCGCAGGACACCCCGGCGCGATACGGGGCGTGAGAAAGAAGCGGTCATCGAGAACTCCAGTGGTTTTTCTTCAGAGCAGCAGTTCGGGCTCCGCCTCGACCAGGCCTTGATAAAGGCTGTCGAAGGAATGGATGGCCCCCTCCGGCCCTCCGATCTGGCTGTGCGTGTGGCGCGCGGTTTCCTCGTCGATGGGCTGCGGCTTGCCGGCGGCCTCGGCGAGAAGTTGCGTGTGGCAGGCGTTGTCGAGCGCGATGTACCACCACGCGGCGGCCTCCACCGTCGGGCCCGCAGTCAGGATGCCGTGGTTCTTGAGAATCGCGCCCTTCTTGTCGCCCAGCGCCCGCGCGATGCGCTCGCCCTCGCTGGTGTCGACCACCATGCCGGTGAAGTCGTCGAACAGCGCCACGTCGCCGTGGAACACGCAGCTGTCCTGCGTGATCGTGTCGAGCTTGCGGCCGAGCGTCGACCAGGCCTTGCCGTAGGTCGAATGCGTGTGGGCGGCGGCAACGATCTTCGGGTTGTGCTCGTGGATCGCGGCATGGATGGCGAAGGCGGCCTTGTTGAGCGGCCGGTCGCCGATCACCGTCTCGCCCTTCGAATTGACGAGCAGCAGGTCCGAGACCTTGATGCGCGAGAAGTGGATGCCCAGCGGGTTGACCCAGAAGTGATCGCTGAGCTCCGGGTCGCGCGCGGTGATGTGGCCCGCGAGGCCTTGGGCGAAGCCAAAGCGCGCGAACAGGCGGAACGCGCCTGCCAAGCGCTCCTGCCGGTGGCGGCGCTCAGCCTGCACGCTGGTGCGCGGGGGGATGGGGTCGAACCAGTACTTCTGCTGCGGGTAGGGGTTGAGCTCGAGCGGCTGGGGGGCGTTGCGGTCGATGGAAAGAACGGCATTCATCGGAGATCTCTTGGGGTATTGGGTGTTGCTCCTTCCCCTTCCGGGGGAAGGCTGGGATGGGGGCACGACGGCTTCAAACGCCATGGCGGTGGTCGAGGCCGCTTGCCCCCACCCCTGCCCTCCCCCGCAAGGGGAGGGAGAAAGTCAGGTCACGCCGCTTTGCGAGCCGAAGCCGCACGCTGCGCCACCAGCTCGCGCACACGCGGAATCAGCTCGCGTCCATAGTCGACCGCGTCTTCCAGCGGATCGAAGCCGCGGATCAGGAAGGTGGTCACGCCCAGGTCGTAGTAGTCGAGCAGCGCATCGGCCACCTGCTCGGGCGTGCCGACCAGCGCCGTGCTGTTGGAGCGGCCGCCGATCTCCTGCGCCACCGCCGTCCACAGCCGCTTGTCGAGCCGCGTGCCCTTCTCGGCCGCGGCGAGCAGGCGCTTCGCACCTTCGCTCTGCTGCGGCCCGCCGCGGTTGTAGCCCTGCACCACGCGCAGGCGCTTCGTCTCGGCCAGGATGTTCTCGGCGCGCGCCCATGCGGCCTCTTCGGTCTGCGCCAGGATCGGGCGGAACGACACCGAGAAGCGCACGCTGCGCCCGTGCTTCGCGGCCTCTGCACGCACGCGCGCCGTGAGTTCGCGCGCCTGGTCGAGCGACTCGCCCCACAGCGCATACACGTCGGCGTACTTGCCGGCCACCGGAATCGCCGCCTCCGAGGCACCGCCAAAGTACACCGGCACATGCGGCTTGCCGTTGCGCGTCTGCAGCGGCTTCACTTCGGAGAAAGCGTTCTGGAAGCGGTAGTGCGCGCCTTCATGGTCGAAGGGCTTGTCGGCGGTCCACACCTTGTGCAGCACGTCGAGGTATTCGTCGGTGCGCGCATAGCGCTGGTCATGGCCGAGCCAGTCGCCGTCGCGGCGCTGTTCCTCGTCGGAGCCGCCCGAGATGTAGTGCACCGCGAGCCGGCCGCCGCTGAACTGGTCGAGCGAGGCGAACTGGCGCGCCGCGAGCGTGGGCGCCACGAAGCCCGGGCGGTGCGCAAGCATGAAGTGGATGCGCTCGGTGACCGATGCGGCATGGGCCACGGTCAGCGTGGCGTCGGGGCCGGTGGAATGGTGCGGCACCAGCACGCGGTCGAAGCCCGCGTTCTCGTGCGCCTGGGCAAAGGCGCGCACGTAGTCGCGGTCGATGGCCGGGCCCTTGGCCGCGTGGATCTCCGAGACCTTCTGGCCCTGGATCATGCCGATGAATTCAACGTCGTTCTGGCTCATGGTGTCCTCGTGTTTTCAGGGTGATATGTGTGTTGTTCAGGCGGCGGGCAGGCGCAGCAGGCTCTCGAAGCGGCGGTCCCACAGGG
Source organism: Variovorax sp. 01N425 (assembly GCF_056399465.1). NCBI lineage: Bacteria > Pseudomonadati > Pseudomonadota > Betaproteobacteria > Burkholderiales > Comamonadaceae > Variovorax > Variovorax sp. 01N425. Next base: position 30,175 of record NZ_JBFTRJ010000007.1, read on the forward strand.
GCTTCACGTCGGCGGGCCCATCGAGCACGCCGATCTTCAGGAAGGTGTCGGCCACCTCCTGGTGGCTGCGCACCACCGCATCGGTAACCGGGCCCAGGCTGTAGTCGCCGCTGCGGCCGTTGAAGAGTTCGACCAGGTCGCCGACCGGCACGCGCGTCTCGGCCGACTGCGCACGCGCATAGGCCAGGAAGTTGCCGTTGATCCATGCGAAGGCGCGCTGCAGGCGCTGCAGCAGGTCGCCCAGCGCCGCGCGGCGCAGTTCGTCGTCGAGCGCACGCGGGTTGGCGTAGATCGGGAAGTTGCCCGAGAGGTAGCCCACCCCGGTCTTGATGGTGCGCGCGCCGTACTGCGTGCGCGCCAGCTGGCCGTTGTAGCCGTAGATGGCCCAGGCATCGAGGTCGCCGCGCGCGAAGGCCGAGAGGCCGTCCGAAGGCGTGAGGCTCACGGCCTGGATGTCGCTGAACGAAAGCCCCGCCTCGGCCAGCTGCCTGGCCAGGTAGTAGTGCGAGGTGGTGGCGCGCACGTAGCCCACGCGCTTGCCCTTGAAGTCGGCGATGCGGCGGATCGGCGAATCCTTGCGCGCCAGCGTGGCCTGGTTGTTGAGGTCTTCATGCGTCACGGCCACCAGCCGCACGCTGGATTTCTGGCGCGCCGCGAACACCGGCGGGATCTCGCTGCCCGAGCCCAGGTCGAGCGCATCGCCGTTGATGGCCTCGATGTGCAGCACGCCGTTGTTGAGCTCGCGCCAGTCGATCTTGTAGGGCGTATTGGCTTGGCCGGAGGCCTGCAGCAGCGGCCGCCAGAGCCCCTTGTAGGTGCCCACGCGCAGTGTCACGCCAGAAAGGTCGCGCGCCGGTGCCGCGCCCACCGCGCCCAGGGCGCTCCAGCCCGCGGCGGCCTGGAGCAGGCGTCGCCTGTCGATGGGGAAGTCAGATGTCATGCACCGGACCGTACCGAGGCAGCCGGCAAAAGCGAACGCAGAAAAACGAGTTTGCATATGCGGGATGCGTCGTTTCCGGTGCGGCGCGGCCCCGGTACCGTGCGCAGCCATGAGTGCACTCCCCTTGCGCCGCCCGCCGGCCACGAATGAAGACCATCCCACGCCTGCCACCGTCGATGCCGCATTGCTCGCGCATCTGTCGGCGCAGTTCGCCGCCACCGCGGCCGACCACGACCGCAGCGGCGCCTTTCCGCATCCGAACTTCGCGGCCTTGCAGTCGCACGGCCTCGTCGGCCTGGTGGCGCCCGCGGCGCATGGCGGCGGCGGCGCCACGCTGGCCACGGCACGGCGCGTGATCGCGGCCGTGGCGCGCGGCGAGCCGGCCACCGCGCTGATCCTGACGATGACCTACCTGCAGCACCACGCACTCGCGCGCAGCGACAGCCGCTGGCCGCCGCACTTGCGCGAACGCGTGCTGCGCAGCGCAGTGGAACGCGGCGCGCTCATCAATGCGCTGCGCGTCGAGCCCGCGCTCGGCTCGCCCGCACGCGGCGGGCTGCCCGCGACGGTCGCGCGCCGCGAAGGCGGCGGCTGGAGGATCGATGGCCACAAGCTCTACACGACCGGCATCGAAGGCTTGTCGTGGCTCGCCGTGTGGGCCCGCACCGACGAGGCCGTGCCGCGCACCGGCGTGTTCCTGGTGCCGCGCCATGCACCCGGTGTGCGCGTGATCGCGAGCTGGGACCATCTGGGCCTGCGCGCCTCGGGCAGCCACGAGGTGGTGTTCGAGAACGTGGCGATCGAGCTCGACCACGCGGTCGACCTTCGCGCCCCGGCCGACTGGGCACCCGATGCCGGCAGCCAGACCGACATCGACGCCCACGCCGCGCAGCAGGCCTGGATGACGGTGCTGCTCGGCAGCCTCTACGACGCGGTGGCGCAGGCCGCGCGCGGCTGGCTGGTGAGCTTCCTGAACCATCGTGCGCCCGGCAGCCTGGGTGCGCCGCTCGCGAGCCTTGCGCGCGTGCAGGAGCATGTGGGAGAGATCGAGGCGCTGCTTCGCACCAACCGCGTGCTGCTCGACGATGCGACGCGCGCCGTCGACGAAGGCCGCGCGCAGCCGGCCGCCGACAGCGGCCTGCTCAAGTACACCGTGACGGGCAACGCCATCCGTGCGGTCGAACTCGCGCTGCAACTCAGCGGCAACCACGGCCTCGCGCGGCAGAACCCCCTCGAGCGGCACTACCGCGACGTGCTGTGCAGCCGCATCCACACGCCGCAGAACGACGCGGTCCTGGTTGCGGCGGGCAAGCGCGCATTGCTTTCCGAGGGGGCCGCCGCATGACCGACCTGCTGTTCTCCAAGGCCTCGCGCCGCCATTGGCTCAAGCAGGGCGCGGCGCTCTCGTTCGCAGCCACCGCGCCGCTGGGCGCATGGGCGCAAGCGCAAACCACGCTGGTGCTCGGCGACCAGGCCGGCGGCCTGCGCGCGCTGTTCGAGGCCTCGAAGGCGCTCGAGGGCGTGCCCTTCGCCTACCGCTGGGCCAACTTCCAGGGCGCGGCGCCGCTGTTCGAGGCGCAGCGCAGCGCGGCCGTCGACACCGCGGTGGCCGGCGACCTGCCGGTGCTGGCGGCGGCGGTCGGCCGGACGCCGCTGAAGATCGTCGCCACGCGCGTCGGCAAGGCCGATGCGCTGGGCATCGTGGTGCAGCCCGATTCGCCGTTGCGCCAGGTGGCCGACCTGCGCGGCAAGACGGTGATCGTGTCGTCCGCGCGCGGCAGCATCTCGCAATACCAGCTCTACGGCGCGCTCGAGGAAGCCGGCGTGCGGCGCGACGAGGTCACGGTGAAGTTCGTGCTGCCGACCGATGCGGCCGCGGCCTTTGCCTCGAAGCAGATCGATGCCTGGGCTGTGTTCGATCCCTACTACACGATCGCGCTGCAGCAGGGCGGGCGCATCCTGCGCGATGGGCGCGGCATCAACACGGCGCTGGGCTTCATCACCGCGAGCGAGCCGTCGCTCGCCGACCCCGCCAAGCGCGCCGCCATCGTGCAGTTTCTGGACCGGCTGGCGCGCGCGGGCGAATGGGCGCTGGCCACCCCCGAGGCCTATGCGCAGGCCTACAGCCAGCTCACGCGCCTGCCGATCGAATCGGCCCGCATCATCACGGCGCGCGCCTCGGTCACGGGCCGGCCAGTGTCCGAAGCCGACATTGCCGCGCTGCAGACGGTGGCCGACCGCTCGGCGCGCGACGGCATCCTGCCGCTGCGCGTTGACGTGCGCGCCATCACCGATGCGCAGCTGTGGAAGCGTCCCGCGTGAGCCGCGCGTCTGGCGCCATCGCGCCGCTGCGTGAATTCATCGTCGCATTCGGCCGCCTGCTCGACAGCGGCCCCAACGAGCCGCGCATTCTTTCCGAAGGCGGCGCCCTGCTCCGCCGGCTGGTGGCGCAGGACGACTGGCTGCCCGATGCCTTTGCCCAGCCCGACCCGGCGCGCTACCAGCAGTTCTTGCTGCACGCCGACAGCACCGAGCGCTTCTCGGTCGTGAGCTTTGTCTGGGGACCGGGGCAGGCGACGCCGGTGCACGACCACACGGTGTGGGGCCTGATCGGCATGCTGCGCGGCGCCGAATACAGCCAGGCCTATGCCGTCGGCAGCGACCGCCAGGCTCGGCCGCAAGGCGAAGCGGTGCGGCTGGACGCCGGCAACGTGGAGGCCGTGTCGCCCGCCATCGGCGACCTGCATCGCGTGCACAACGCGCATGCAGACCGCGTATCCATCAGCATCCACGTGTACGGCGCCAACATCGGCGCCGTCCAGCGGCATACTTACCCGGCCGAGGGCGCACGCAAGCCCTTTGTCTCGGGCTACTCCAACACGCTGCTTCCCAACCTGTGGGACCGCTCATCCGGACCCAGATCGACGACGACATCCGCATGACGACCACCGCCTTCCCCCTGCTGCCCTTCGCCGCCGTGCGCGCGCGCCTGCTCGCACGCGACGAAACCGCGCTGCTCGACGTGCGCGAGGAAGACCCCTTCGCGCAGGAGCATCCGCTGTGGGCCGCCAACCTGCCGCTCTCGCGCATCGAGATCGAGGCCTGGCGGCGCATTCCGCGGCGGGACACCTTCATCGTGCTGTACGGCGCGCACAACGGCACCGAACTGGCGCCGCTCGCCGCGCGCACGCTGGCTGCAATCGGCTACACCAACCTGCACCTGCTCGAAGGCGGCCTCGAAGGCTGGCGCGCGGCCGGCGGCGAGCTGTTCCGCGACGTGAACGTGCCGAGCAAGTCCTTCGGCGAACTGGTCGAGCACGAGCGGCACACGCCCTCGCTCTCCGCGCCCGAGGTGAAGGCGCTGGTCGAGGGCCAGGCCGACGTGGTGGTGCTCGACGCGCGCCGCTTCGACGAATACCGCACGATGAGCATCCCCTCGGCCACCAGCGTGCCCGGCGCCGAGCTGGTGCTGCGCGTGCGCGAGCTGGCACCCGACCCGGCGACGCAGGTGATCGTCAATTGCGCGGGCCGCACGCGCAGCATCATCGGCACGCAGTCGCTGGTGAATGCGGGCATTCCGAATCCGGTGGCGGCGCTGCGCAACGGCACCATCGGCTGGAAGCTCGCGGGGCAGGTGCTCGACCATGGCGCGGACCGCAAGGCGCCGGCCGTGGTGTCCGATGCGCACCGCGTGCAGGCACAGGCCGATGCGCGGCGCGTGGCCGAGAGGGCCGGCGTGCGCCGCATCGGGCTCGATGCGCTGCACGCGCTGGAGGCCCCGGGGCGCACCGTGTACCGCTTCGACGTACGCACGCCCGAGGAATACGAGGCCGGCCACCTGCCCGGCTTTGCGAGCGCACCCGGCGGCCAGCTGGTGCAGGAAACCGATCACCAGGTGCCGGTGCGCGGCGCACGCATCGTGCTGGCCGACGACGACGGCGTGCGGGCATCGATGAGCGCGTCCTGGCTCGCGCAGATGGGCTGGGAGGTCTACGTGCCCGACGCGGTGCCGCCCGCCTCGGCCTTCACCGAGACGGCTGCGCCGCCGCCCGCCTACCCACCCGCCGCGGCCGCCGTGGCGGAGATCTCGCCCGTGGAGCTGGCGGCCTTGCTGAAGCAGCAGATCGGCACGGCGGTGATCGATGTGACCACCAGCGCCAACTACGTGAAGCGCCACATCCCGGGTGCCTGGTACGCCATCCGCGCGCAGCTCGCGGGTGCGATCGACGCGGCCATTCCCGCATCGCAACGCTATGTGCTGACCTGCGGCAGCAGCCTGCTCGCACGTTACGCCGCGGCCGACCTGCGCCTGCTGCTCGATGCGCGCGGCCAGCGCGACGTGGAAGTGCTGTCGCTGGCCGGCGGTAACGCGGCATGGTTTGCGGCAGGCCTGGAGGCGGAAACCGGCGAGACGCGGCTTGCGACGCCGCGCACCGACCGCTACCGCAGGCCCTACGAAGGCACCGATGCACCGGCGGAGGCCATGCAGGCCTACCTGGACTGGGAATACGGCTTGGTCGCGCAGCTGGCGCGCGACGGCACGCACCATTTCCACGTGATCTGAGGCGCGGTGCGACGGCCGGCTTGCAACCGGCCGGTCACATTATTTCGCGGGGGTAAAGGAGGTCATCCGCCGTTCGCGCGGGGCGTTTTCTGGGAATACCCATCACAACTCGTCCCAGGAGCATCGCCATGAGACTGCCTGTTCTCGCCCTCTCGGCCGCCGCGCTGGCGGCCACCCTGACCGGCTGCGTGGTCGCGCCGGCGCAACCTGTCTACACGGCGCCACCGGGCGTTGCCTACGTGGCCCCGACCTATGTGTCGCCGGGCGTGGGTTTCGTCTGGAGCTACCACCCGCGCTACGGCTATGGCTGGCACCACCCGCGCTACGGCTGGCACCGCGGATGGAGGTGAGCCCCGGGCGGGGCCTCAGCTGGTTTCGGCGCTCTTGAAGAGGGCCGCGACCTTGCGCTTGGTCTTGATGTTGCTCGAGATGCCGCGTGAAGGTGCTGCCTTGGCGGCGGCTTCCCAGGCCGGCGTGGCGTCGGCCTGGCCCGGTTCGTAGGGCTTGTCGAAGAACGGATCGCGCGGCGCGGAAGGTGCGCGGTGCGGGCGTCCGCCGCCGCGCCGGGCTTCGGTCTCGCGGCGCTCGCGCGGCTGGTCGAGCACGTCGCGCGCATCGCCGGCTTCGCCTTCTTCGCGCCAGTGGCGGCGTCCGTCGTTGATGCGGCCGCGCGGGCGGTCTTCCTCGAACTCGACGGGTTCGAGCTCGATCTTCTTCTTGATCAGCTTCTCGATGTCGGCCACCAGGCGCGCGTCGTTGCCGCCGCTCGCAAAGCTCACGGCCAGGCCCGAGGCGCCGGCGCGGCCCGTGCGGCCGATGCGGTGCACGTAGTCTTCGGCGTTGAACGGAATGTCGAAGTTGAAGACCGCGGGCACGTCCTTGATGTCGAGGCCGCGGGCCGCGACGTCGGTGCACACCAGCAGGTCGACCTCGCCGGCCTTGAACGAGGCGAGCGCCTTCAGGCGTTCGTCCTGGCTCTTGTCGCCGTGCAGCGCGGTGGTGCGAAGGCCGTCGCGCTCGAGCGAACGCGCCAGGCGCGCACAGCCGAGCTTGCTGTTGACGAACACGAAGGCCTGCGTGATGCCGCGCTGCTTCACGATCTGCTTGAGCGCGCGGCGCTTGTCGTCGTCGGTCACGCTGTAGAAGTGCTGCTCGACGGTGGAGGCCGTTTCGTTCGGCCGCGCCACCTCGATGGTGACCGGGTTCTGCAGGTAGCTGCCCGCAAGCCGCTTGATCTCGGGCGAGAAGGTGGCCGAGAACAGGAGCGTGGTGCGCTGCTTGGGCAGGTAGCTCAGGATGCGCTGCAGGTCGGGCAGGAAGCCGATGTCCAGCATGCGGTCGGCCTCGTCGAGCACCACGTACTCCACCTGGTTGAGCACCGCGTTCTTGGCCTCGATGTGATCGAGCAGCCGGCCCGGCGTGGCCACCAGCACTTCGACGCCCTTCTTGAGCTCGAGCGTCTGCGGCTTCATGTCGATGCCGCCGAACACCACCGTGCTGCGCAGGTTGGTGTACTTGGCGTACAGCTTGACCTGCTGGGCCACCTGGTCGGCCAGTTCGCGCGTGGGCAACAGCACCAGCGCACGCACCGGATGCCGCGCGGGCGAGGTGGAGGCGTTCTCGTGCTTGAGCATGCGCTGCAGCAGCGGCAGCGAGAACGCCGCGGTCTTGCCGGTGCCGGTCTGCGCGGCCCCCATCACGTCCTGCCCCGAAAGCACGACCGGAATGGCCTGTTCCTGGATGGGAGTCATGGTCTCGTAGCCCATTTCGGCTACGGCGCGCGCCAGCGGTTCCGCCAGCGATAGATTGGAGAAGGAGCTTGTCATTAAGCCTTCTATTGTCGCACTGCCGCAAAAAATGGCAGTGACAGCGGCGCGACAAACTCCGCGCCAGCTGTATTGCTACTTATTTCATAGCAACTTGTTCAACAACCACGGGCATTTGACGCCCTCGATGCTCAAAGATTGCGTGCATTGAAGGTGTCGCAGGACTTGACATCGCCGCTTTGATAGCCCGCGCCGAACCAGCGCTGGCGCTGCGCGCTCGATCCGTGGGTGAAGCTGTCGGGCACCACGGCGCGGCCCGCGGAACGCTGCAGCGCGTCGTCGCCGATCTTCTGCGCGGCATTCATCGCGGCCTCGATGTCGCCCGGGTCGAGCCACTTCTTCGACTCCTGCGAATGGTGCGCCCAGATGCCGGCAAAGCAGTCGGCCTGCAGCTCGACGCGAACGCTCAGCGCGTTGTTCTGCGACTGGCTCAGGCGCCCGCGCATGCCGTCGACCTTGGCGGTCACGCCGAGCTCGTCCTGCACGTGGTGGCCGACCTCGTGCGCAATGACGTAGGCCTGCGCGAATTCGCCGGGCGCGCCGAGCTGGTTCTTGAGCGTGTCGTAGAAGGCGAGGTCGATGTAGACCTTCTTGTCGCCGGGGCAGTAGAACGGCCCCATCGCCGCCTGGCCGGTGCCGCATGCCGTGGGCGTGGCGCCGCGGAACAGCACGAGCCGCGGCGGCTGGTAGCTGCCGCCGTTCTGCCGGAAGATGCCGCTCCACACCACCTCGGTGTTGCGCAGCACGGTCGAGACGAAGGCCGCTTCGCGGTCGTTCGAGGGCGGCTTGGGCGCAGGGCCTTGCTGCTGCTGCACCTGCACCTGTTCGCCACCGCCGCCGCTCAGCAGGCTCAGCACGGTCAGCGGATTGATGCCGAAGATCCAGCCTGCGATCAGCGCCACGGCAATGGTGCCGATGCCGATGCTGCGCCCGCCGATGAAGCCGCCGCCACCGCCGCCGCCGTCTTCACCGCGGCGGTCTTCCACGTTCTCGGATTGTTCGTTGCCTTCCCATCTCATCGCAGTCTCCTTGCCGGCCTTGCAGGGTTTTGCCGGATCGCCTCTGGATGGTACTTGGCCCGGCCGCCGGCTGCGTAACCGGCGGTCAGATTGCGCGGCTCAGGTCTTGGGCAGCGTGACGCCGCGCTGTCCCTGGTATTTGCCGCCGCGGTCCTTGTAGCTGGTTTCGCAGACTTCGTCGCTCTCGAAGAACAGCACCTGCGCGCAGCCCTCGCCCGCATAGATCTTGGCGGGCAGCGGCGTGGTGTTGCTGAATTCGAGCGTCACGTAGCCTTCCCATTCGGGCTCGAAGGGCGTCACGTTGACGATGATGCCGCAGCGCGCATAGGTGCTCTTGCCCAGGCAGATGGTGAGCACGTTGCGCGGGATGCGGAAGTACTCGACCGTGCGCGCCAGCGCGAAGCTGTTGGGCGGGATGATGCAGTAGTCGCCGTGCATGTCGACGAAGCTCTTCTCGTCGAAGTTCTTCGGGTCGACCACGGTGCTGTGGATGTTGGTGAAAACCTTGAATTCAGGCGCGCACCGGATGTCGTAGCCGTAGCTCGAGGTGCCGTAGCTGATGATCTTGTGGCCGGCGGCCTCGCGCACCTGGCCGGGCTCGAAGGGCTCGATCATGCCGTTCTGCTCGGCCATGCGCCGGATCCATTTGTCGCTCTTGATGCTCATATGCGGTCGCTGATGCTGCTGCGGGGAGGAATGGCGCGAATTGTGGCACGCGCCATGCCCCGGCCCTGCGGCGAGCTTGCGGCTATCCCGCCTGCGAGATCACCGTGCGCTCGACCAGCCGGTCGTCGCCCAGCACGATCATCGCGAACAGCAGCTCCTCGAGGCTGTTCGCGCGCGCGGCCTTGCGGGCCAGCAGCGGCGTGGCCTGGGGGTCGAGCACGAGGAAGTCGGCCTCGCAGCCGGGCTGCAGGTTGCCGACCGCGCCATCCAGCCCGAGCGCGCGCGCCGCGCCGCCGGTGTGGCGCCACCAGAGCTCGGAAGGCGCGATGCTCAGGCCGGCCTTGGTCTGGCCCTCGCGGCCCACGTAGTAGGCGGCCAGCATCGTGTGGAAGGGGCTGAAGCTGGTGCCGCCGCCCACGTCGCTGGCCAGGCCGTAGGGGTAGCCCACGCGGTCGGCCGCACCAAAGTCGAAGAAGCCGCTGCCCAAAAACAGGTTGCTGGTCGGGCTCACGGCCGCGGCCGTCTTGGTGTCGCGCAGCAGCGCGCGGTCGGTGTCGTCCAGGTAGATGCAGTGCGCATACACGGCGCGCTCGCGCATCAGCCCGAAGCCGGCGTACACGTCGAGGTAGGAGCGCGCCTGGGGATAGAGCTCGCGCACCCACGCCACCTCGTCGCGGTTCTCGGCCACGTGCGACTGGATCCAGGTGTCGGGGTACTTCGCGGCCAGCTCGCCCGCGCCGCGCATCTGGGCGTCGGTGCTCGCGGGCGCGAAGCGCGGGGTGATGGCGTAGCCCAGCCGGCCGGTGTTGTGCCACTTGCGGATCAGCGCCTCGGTGTCGATGAGGCTCTGCTCGGTTTCGTCGCGCACGCCGTCGGGCGAATGCCGGTCCTGCAGCACCTTGCCGCTGATCATGCGCAGGCCGCGGCGCTGGGCGCCCTCGAAGAACGCATCGACCGAGGCCACGTGCGAAGTCGCAAAGGCCAGCGCGGTCGTGACGCCGTTGCGCAGCAGTTCGCCGAAGAACACGTCGGCCACCTCGTTCGAATGCGCAGGGTCGGCAAACCTGGCTTCCGCCGGGAAGGTGTAGTTCTCGAGCCAGGGCAAGAGCCCCGGCGAGGGCGAACCGATGATGTCGGTCTGCGGAAAGTGGATGTGCATGTCCACGAAGCCCGGCGCGAGGATGCGGCCCGGCAGGTGGGTCAGCTCGGCATCGGGGTGGCGCGGCGACACGGCGGCATGGCTGCCGGCATCGAGCACGCGCTGGCGGCCGGCGCTGTCGGGCGCGACGACCAGCAGGCCGTCTTCATCGAAAACGGGCAGGCCGGCATCGTCGAATCGCAGGAGGGAGGCGCGGTAGGCTTTTTTCATCGTGGCTGCCGAGGGTAATCCAGGCCCGGGCCGCTGCAATTTCCATGCGCGTATGAGTGCTATATGCCAAAGCCACTCGGCAAGCGCCCGGCCGGGTCAACGCCCCACGCGCCCCTGCACGCCTTCCACGAGCCAGTTCATCTTCAGGATCTGCTCGTCGTTCAGTTGCGCACCCTTGGCGATGACGGTGCGGCCTTCGTTGTCGCGCACATCGGCCGCCACCGCGCGGAAGGGCTGCAGCCTGCCCGCCGCAATGTCCTTCTGCCGCGCCAGCACTTCCTGCTGCACCGCCTTGGGCACCTTGCGGCCGAAGTCGCCGACGCGGATCATTCCTTCCTTCACGCCGCCCCACACATTGCCGCTCTTCCAGCTGCCGTCGAGCACCGCGCGCGCACGCTCGGTGTAGTAGCCGCCCCACTGGTGCGTGACGGCGACGATCTGCGCGTCGGGCGCGATCTTGCGCATGTCGGAGTGGTAGGCCACGGCCAGCTTGCCGCGTTCCTGCGCCGCGGCCATCACCGCCGTGGAGCCGGTGTGGAAGGCGATGACGTCGGCGTTCTGGTTGAACAGCGCCATGGCCGCGTCGCGCTCCTTCGGCGGATCGAACCATTCGTTGAGCCACACCACGACGACCTTGGCATTCGGGTTCACCGAGCGCATGCCGAGCGTGAAGGCGTTGATGCCCTGCAGCACCTCCGGAATGGGAAAGCCCGCCACGTAGCCGGCCACGTTCGTCTTGGTCATGCGGCCAGCCGCGATGCCCGCGAGGTAGCGGCCTTCGTAGTAGCGCGCATTGGCGGTGGCAACGTTGGGCGCGGTCTTGTAGCCGGTGATCGACTCGAACTTCACGCCGGGAAAATCGCGCGCCACCTTGAGCGTCGGCTCCATGTAGCCGAAGCTGGGCGTGAAGATCAGCCGGTGGCCCTGCTGCGCGAGGTCGCGGATCACGCGCTCGGCGTCGGCGCCTTCGGGCACGTTCTCGACGAAGGTGGTGCTGACCTTGCCGCCGAGCGCCGCATCGACGGCCTTGCGGCCCTCTTCATGCTGGCGCACCCAGCCGGCATCGGTGACCGGCGTGACGTAGACGAAGCCGATCTTCAGCGGCTCCTTGGAAGACTGCGGCTGCGAAAAGGCGGGAGTTAAAAAACAAGCGGCTGCCCACGCCAGAATGGCGCGGCCCGCGAGGTTTTTGTACATGGTGTTCCTCTACATGGCCCCGGAAACGACAAACCCCGCAACGGGCCGGGGCGCCTGATGCGGGGTGGGGATTTTAGTGCGGTGCCGCCGGCGCGCCGCGCGCAAGGCCTATTCGCTCACCACCGCGCTGCGGTAGGCCGCGTCGGCCTTGATCTCGGCTTCGGAGAACGGCACCCTCTGCCACTGCCCCGCGCTGTAGGCGCGCGTGTAGTCGGCGTTGTGGGCCGAGGCCGGGTCGTCCGACAGAGAGAACGTGAGGAAGGTATGCGCCTCCACGCCGCCTTCGGGGAAGCGCACGACCTGCATGTAGCTGTTGCCGTTCGGGTTGCCGTCCATCGTGTAGCCGCCCTTGTCGAGCCGGTTCTCCGAGCAGGCGATGGTGAAGTAGCCCGGGCCGTGGCAGCCGCCGTACAGCGGTATCTTCTGGCCGCCGCGCGTGGCGAACAGGTAGTCGCCGCGCTGCGCATCGAGTGCGAAGCCGCTGGCTTCCACGCGCGCGATGGCTGCGCCGAAGGCCTGCTGCAGCGCGGCCTGCGCACCGGGCTTCAGGTCGCGCGGCGTGTGGATCGGATCGCTCGCGCTGAAGGGCACGTTGTAGAGCGTGGCCGATGGCTGCAGTGCGGCGCGGCTCCAGAACTCGTCCCAGACGTGGGCGCCGCGCGCACCGGTCACGCCGGTGTTGTTCCAGGCCTGGAGCGCCGCGCAGGCGGGGCCGGTGTCCACGTCGCGCCCGATGGCGGCGCCGCCTTGCGGATCGGTTGCCACGTTGATCGTTGGCGTGGCGCACACCATGGCCAGCGCCTGGTCCTTGAACAGCTCGGCCGTCAGCACGCGGCTGTTGAGCACCATCTGCTTGACGGTGTCGGCGGTGGCCGCCTTGCCGGCGTAGTTGTCGGTGCCGTCGATGCGACCCTGCGCCAGCAGGTTGCCCAGGCGCGTGCGGAAGCTCACGGCCTCCGTGCCGGCCGGACCCATGATGTCCGGGTAGCCGGTCATCGGCGCCTTCGGGTTCGCGAGCCAGTAGCTGTCGTTCGAATTCTCGACGTAGTCCTCGCGCATCAGGCTCGGCATGCGGGAGGCGCCGAGCGCGCCCTTCTGGGCGGAATCGGCATCGGTCTGCCAGTCGCAGGCACTCCTGGAGCCATCGAAGACCGGCACGCGCGGCAGCGAAGCGCCGATCGCCGCACCCAGCGGCGTCGTGCAGCTCGCCACCTGGGCGGGCGACACATTGGGGACCGCGCCGATGTCGGCATACCAGGCCTTGGGCGCGCCGCGGCCCACGGCCACGGTGTTGACCCACGGAATGGCCGACTCCTCGCGCTGGATGGCGATGAACTCGTCGAGCGACTTCGCCTGGTTCCAGCGCAGCCAGTTGCGGAAGGTGCGGTAGTTCTCGCCGTTGATGTCGCGGATCGCAAAGGCCGTGGTCTGGCTCCAGGCCAGCGCGGCGTTCAGCGGCGCCAGGTTGACCATCGGCCCGTACTCCGACTTGTAGAGCGTGCGCGTCACCGGCGCCATGCTGCCGTCGGCCTGCTTCACGTCGACCGTGATGTTCAGCGCCTGCATCTTCACGGCGCTGCCGTCGCGCATGTAGCGGGTCGGGTCGCCCGCCGCCAGCTTGAGTTCGAAGAAGCCGAAGCGGCGCGCGGTCGACACCGTGTGGCTCCATGCGATGTTGTCGTTGAAGCCGATCAGGATCACCGGAACGCCCAGGAAGGAGGTGCCGCTGATGTTGAGCTGGCCCGGGATCGTGAGCTGCGCCTGGTAGAAGCGGTCGGGCCCGCGCCAGTACCAGTGCGGGTTGCCGAAGAGCAGCGGGCTCGCGTCGCCGGTGGCCGCGGTGCCGAAGCCGATCATGTTGCTGCCGACGCCTTCGTGCCCGCCCACCTGCAGCTCGGGCATGCGCATGCCGGCTGCCGCGAGTTGCAGCCCCGCCTTGCCGAGCCTGCCGCGCGCGGCGGTCTTGGCGGGCGCAGCCGGTGCCGGAGCGATCGCGTTGGCGATGTTCGGCAGGAAGTTGCTGTAGCCGCCCGCGAGATTGGCCGCGTACATGCGGCGGTAGATGTCCTCGGCCGCGATCGGCTTCACCCAGGCTTCGCTCCGGCAGGCCTCGTGCGCCGCGCCGCCGGCCTTCAGGTCGCGCAGATAGCGGTTGTAGCCCGCGGCAAAGCCCTCGACCAGTTGCCGGAGGTTGTCGGGCTGCGCGGCAATCATCTTCTCGAGCACGTCGGCCGAGATCACGTGCCGGTGGAAGAAGTCGGAATCGATGTTCTTCGGCCGCCCGATGGTGCTGCCGGCCACCAGTTGCGCGTCGCCGCCAAGGTACTGCGAACGCTCGCCGCGGTAGGTGAGGAACGAGTCGGCCATGGTGCAGAGGTTGTCCTCGGCCTGCGCGTAGCCGTAGCCGTAGCCCGCGCCGGACCAGGTGTCGGCCTTGATGTGCGGCACGCCCATCGCGGTACGGCGGATCTCGGCCTTGTAGGCGCTGTCGGCCGGCGGGTTGCCGGGCGGCTGGCCGGTGACGGGGAGGAACGAGAACCCGTTGCCTCCACCGCCGCCGCAGGCAGTGAGCACGGCCGCGGTGGCCAACGCGAGCAGGGACAGCGGCATGGCGCCGCGCGAGGATGTCTGTCTCATGGATGTCTCCGGTTGATGCTCTCTTGATGGAGCACCTGCAGCCTACGCAGGGAGACAGGCCGCGGCTTGAACGCAGCCGCTGTCATGCGCGCCGCTCAGTGGACGGTCGCGTGGCCCCAGGCGTGCGAGGCCTGCGCGTCCGCCGTCACATGCACCCGGCTCGCGAGAAACGACGGCGGCAGCCCGAAGTAGCGCTGGAAGGTGCGGCTCATGTGCGCCGCATCGGTGAAGCCGCTGACCAACGCCACGTCGGTGAGCGGCCGATGCCCGGTGAACTGCTGCACCGTGCGCCGCACCTTGGTCCACAGCGCATAGCGCTTGACCGACACGCCCACCTGCTCGGCAAAGAGATGCGTCAGCCGGTCGGGCGAGAGGCAGGCCACGGCCGAGAGCTTCTTCAGCGGGATCTGGCCGGCGTGTTCGCGGATGGCCTGCAGCACGCGCTCGATGCGCCGGTCGATCGGCGCCACGAGCTCCGGGCATCCGGTGATCGCCTCGACCATCCTGGCGCTGAGCGACTGCAGCCGGGCGTCGCCAAGCAGCCCGCGCTGCGCGGGTTCGAAGTCGTCGCGCAGCTTGCCGAAGCAGCGCGCATCGATCGGCTCGATGCCGTGCCCGCCCATGCAGCGCGCGAGCATGCGGTAGGCGCTCGATGCCGGATCGAGGTTGAGCGACAGCAGCCCGCAACCATCGACGTCGAGCCGGCGCGACACATGCGGGGCCACCAGCGCGGCGGTGCAGTGCACGCGCGTGCCGTCGAGCGCCTCGAGCATGAACGGATGGCCGCTGACCGACGCCAGCAGCGTCGCCGACGAGCGCGCCGTGAGCCCCGACTGGATCGCCGGCGTGATGTAGAGAAACCTGTCGTCCCAGAGGTGCAGGAAGTTTTGCTGCGTGGTCATGCCGTGTCTCTTTTTTGTCTTGTCTCCGGCGACGAATTCTCATGCATCGGCACGGCGCGAGGGCTACGGGATTGTGCCCGGTGCGGCTCAATGAAGCTGCGCCGGCTCCGCCTGCACATGCTCGCGCACGGCCTCCAGCAGCAGCGCATCGAGCCGGGCGACCGGCGCCTCGGCCGCGGCCTGCGCGCGATAGAGCATCAGCGACATCTGCGGCAGCGCCGGCAGGCCGATGGCCGCGCGGTCGATGGCACGCACATGCGCGGGCAGGCCGAAGGGTGTGCGCACCGACAGGCCCAGCCCGGCCGAGGTGGCGGCCCACAGCGCGGCCAGGCTGGCGCTCGTGAACGCATGGCGCCACGGCGTGCCGGCGCGGTCGAGCGCGGCCACCACGATCTCGCGCAGCGGGCATGGCGCATCGAGCAGCACCAGCGGCAGCGGCTCCTTCGACTTGCGCACGCTGCTGCCGCGGCGCTCGCGCTCCTTCCACCAGGCCGCGTCGAGCGCATCGGGCGACCTCGGGCCGATCCATTGCAGCGGCAGCCGCGCCACGCGCTCGCCGTGCGGCGTCATCTGCTCGCCGGTGTCCCACATCAGCGCCAGGTCGAGCTGCCGAAGTTCGAGCCGTTCGCGCAGTTCGGCGCTGCGCGCCACGCAGGCCTCGATGCGCACCTTGGGATGCGCGCGCGCAAAGCGGCCGAGCACCGCGGGCAGCAGCGTTTCGCCGAAGTCTTCCTGCAGGCCGAGCCGCACCCAGCCCTGCAGGTCTGCACCGCGCATGGCGGCACCCGCTTCTTCGTTGAGTTCGAGCATGCGGTGGGCATAGGCCAGCAGCGTTTCGCCCGCGTCGGTGAGCTCCAGCCCGCGGCCGGCCTTGCGGAACAGCGCGGTGCCGGCCTGCGCCTCCAGTTTCTTGAGCTGCGCGCTCACGGCCGATGTGGAGCGGCCCAGCCGGTCGGCCGCGCGCGCATAACTGCCCAGCGCGATGCCAGTGGAAAAACTGCGCAGCACATCGAGATCGAACATCACCTGGGACATGGATCCACCCTTCGTTGATCGTCCTGTTTTTTGGGACGATTGGCTCATTATTTTCTGATTTTCAGGATCTTTGCAACGGCGGACACTGCACCGCAACATGATCCATTCGCCCTCCTCCCCTTCCTGTTCCCCGCGCCACCGCTGGAAGGTGCTGGCCGCCGGCGTGGCTGCCAACGCGGCGTTCTCCGTGGCCTTCAGCGGCATCCCGATGACCGCGGTGCTGATGCGCACCGGCTACCAGCTCGACAACGCCACGCTCGGCCTCGTGCTCGGCCTCATGGGCCTGGGCATCGCGGTCAGTGAGCTGCCGTGGGGACTGCTGACCGACCGCTGGGGCGACCGGCCGGTGCTGCTCACGGGTCTTGGCAGCACCGCCATCGCACTCGTGGCGATGGCGCTCTGGGCCGCGCCCAGCGCGCAGCACATCCCGGGCCTCGGCTGGCTCGGCGCCGGCCTGCTGCTGGTGGGCCTGCTGGGCGGCAGCGTCAACGGCGCGAGCGGCCGCGCGGTGATGACGTGGTTCGACGCCGGCGAGCGCGGGCTTGCGATGAGCATCCGCCAGACCGCGGTGCCGCTGGGCGGCGGCATCGGCGCGCTGGTGCTGCCGTTCGTCGCATTGCACTTCGGCTTTGCCGCGCTCTACGGCCTGCTGGCGGTGCTGTGCGCGCTGAGCGCAGCCATGAGCTGGGCCTGGGTGCATGAGCCCCCTGTTGCGCCGGACGCGCCGCGCACCAGGGCCGATGTTGCCGAAGCCGCGGCCATGCCGAAGAAGAGCGGCCCGCTGCGCGATGCCCGCGTCTGGTGCATCGTGCTGGGCATCGGCATCCTGTGCGCGCCGCAGTTCGCGGTGCTGTCCTTCGGCACGGTGTTCCTGCACGACTTCGGCCATGCGGGCCTTGCAACCATCACGGCCACCATGGTCTTCGTGCAGGTCGGCGCGATGGCGATGCGCGTATGGAGCGGCCGCTGGACCGACCGCCGCCGCAACCGCCCCGCCTATCTGCGCGCCTGCAGCGCCCTCAGCGTGCTGCTGTTCGCAGGGCTCGCGATGCTGGTGATGGCGGCGGGCACGCACGCGGCCGATTCAGCGGCGCTGCGCATGGCACTGGTGGGGCTGCTCGCGGCCAGCGGCGTCTGCGTATCGGCCTGGCACGGCGTGGCCTACACGGAACTGGCCACGCTGGCCGGCGCGGCCCGCGCGGGCACCGCCCTCGGCATGGCGAACACCAGCGTGTTCCTGGTGTGCTTCATCACGCCCTTCTCCATCCCGCACCTGCTCGCGCTGCAGGGCTGGCCGCTGGTGTGGCTTGCGGCCAGCGCCTGCGCGCTGGTGGCGATGCCGCTGCTGGTGCCGCGGGCCGCCGCGGCCGGTCAGAAGCTCGCGAAGACGGCGTTGAGCCGGTCGACGTAGGCGCGCTTGGCGGCGGCGTCGATGAAGCTGCCTTCGAAGCTGTTGGCCGCGAGCTGCCAGGCCTGCTGCACGCCGAGCCCGGTGGCAGCGAAGGTCTGGGTGAAGTTCTGGTTCATGTAGCCGCCGAAGTAGGCCGGGTCGTCCGAATTGACGGTGGCCACCAGCCCCGCGTCGAGCAGCGCGCCCAGGTTGTGCTGCGCCAGGTCGGGGAACACGCAGAGCTTGAGGTTGGAGAGCGGACACACGGTGAGCGGAATGCGGTCCTGCGCGAGCCGCTTCATCAGCGCCGGGTCCTTTGCGCTCTGCACGCCGTGGTCGACGCGCTCGACCTTGAGCACGTCGAGCGCGCTCCACACGTAGGCCGGCGGGCCTTCCTCGCCCGCGTGTGCGACAAGATGGAAGCCCAGCTCGCGGCAGCGCGCGAACACGCGCGCGAACTTCTCGGGCGGATGGCCGACCTCGCTCGAATCGAGGCCCACGCCGATGAACTTGTCGCGGAACGGCAGCGCCTGCTCCAGCGTTTCGAAGGCCTCTTCCTCGCTCAGGTGGCGCAGGAAGCACAGGATCAGCGCCGCGCTCACGCCGAGCTTCGCCTCTGCATCCGCGCATGCGCGGTGCAGGCCGTGGACGACCGTCTCCATCGGCACGCCGCGCGCGGTGTGCGTCTGCGGGTCGAAGAACATTTCGGTGCGCACCACGTTGTCGGCCGCGGCGCGCTCCAGGTAGGCCCAGGCCATGTCGTAGAAGTCCTGCTCCTTCAGCAGCACGCTGGCGCCGGCGTAGTAGATGTCGAGAAAGCTCTGCAGGTTGGTGAAGGCGTAGGCGCGGCGCAGCGCTTCGACGCTGGCGTACGGCAGGGCCACGCCGTTGCGCTGCGCGAGCGCGAAGATCAGCTCGGGTTCGAGCGAGCCTTCGATGTGCATGTGCAGCTCGGCCTTGGGCATGGCGCGCAGCAGTTCGGGCAGGCGCTCGGCGGCGATCTTGCCGAAGCTCTGGTCGAAGACGGGGCGGTAGTCGGTCATGGTGGGAAAATCGGCGTTGTGATTTCCGCACAGCATAAGCGCAGCCGCCCCGAGGGAGATGCGCCAGAACGTATAGGGCCCATGCCTCTCATTTCAAAACGTCCATCGCGCAACAGGCGGAAACTTCTGTCGCTCGCGCTGCGGGTTTCGCTGCTGATGTCCGCGCCGGCATTCGCCGGCACTGTCGACGGGGCGCAGGCACTGGCCCGCGACCACGGCTGCCTCGCCTGCCACGGCATGCTCCGAAAGCAGGTCGGCCCCGGCTTCGCGCAGATCGCCGAGCGCTACCGCGGCGACGCGGCGGCGCCCTCGCGGCTGGCCGCAAAGATTCAGGGCGGCAGCGTGGGCACCTGGGGGCGCGTCATCATGCCCCGCCAGCCGCAGCTGAGCGATGAAGAGGCGAAGGCGCTGGCCGGGTGGGTTCTTTCGCAGCCGCCGCCATGAAGCGCGGCCGCGGTCAGCGCGTCAGTCGTTGAACGCCCGCAGCATCGCCCTGCGCAGCCATGTCTCCGCCGCGTCCTTGTCGGTCACGGCGCGCCAGGCCAGCTTGATCTGGTAGCTCGGACTCTCGAACGGCAGCGCCTCGCAGCGAAGCCCGCCCTGCGCCGACAGCGCCAGCGCCACATGCTCCGGCACCGTGGCCAGGAGCTCGGTGCCCGCGAGCACGGCCGGCAGGCTGCCGAACTGCGGCACCGAGAAGGCCACCTCGCGCTGCCGGCCGAGTTCGTTCAGTGTCTCGTCGACGGTGCCGCACAGGTCGCCCGCGTAGGTCACGAGCACGTGCCGCCGCCGGCAATAGTCGTCGAGCGTCAGTCTTGCGGCCGCGGTGTCGGCGCGCAGCAGCGCAAAGCGTGCCGTGCGGACCTTGCGTATCTTGGCACCCGCCGGCAGATCCTTCAGGAAGGTCATGACCGCGCTGACCTGCCCTTCGTCGAGATAGCGCGCGGCGTTGCGGTAGCAGACCGTCAGGGTCACCAGCCTGGCGCGGGGTGCTTCCACGCTGAGCGCGCGAAGCAGCCGCGGCAGCATCGCGATCTGCAGGTCGTCGGTGAGCCCGATGCGAAACACCGGCGCGGCGCGCGCGGGCTCGAAATCCGCCTGCGCGCGGAACGTGGCCTCGATCTGCTCGAGCGCCGGACCCAGTCCCTGCATCAGCGCCAGTGCCCGTTCGGTCGGCTCCATCACCCGCCCCTGGCGCACCAGCAGCGGATCGCCCGTGAGCTCGCGCAGCCGCGCCAGCGCGTGGCTCACGGCCGGCTGTCCCAGGTGCAGCCGCTGCGCAGCCCGGCTGACGTGCCGCTCGCGCATGAGGGCCGCCAGCACGGTGAGCAGGTTGAGGTCAATCCGGCTGAGTTCGATCGGTTTCATCCAGGCGCCTTGAAGTCATCGATTCCATGCATAGCGAATATCCTATGAATCGATTTCCTTGATGGCGCTGCGGCTTCTAGATTGATGCCTTCGGCCGCTTCATTCGGGGCTGCCGGCTTTTTTCAAGGAGATTCTTGTATGGGCAGGATGGTTCGCTTTCACCGCTTCGGCGGCGCCGATGTTCTGAAGGTCGAACAGGTTGCGACGCCAGAGCCTGGCGCCGGCGAAGTGCGCATCGCGGTGCAGGCGATCGGCCTGAATTGGGCCGACGCGCTGTGGCGCCAGAACCAGTACATCGAGGACCCGATCCTGCCGGCCGGTCTCGGCAATGAGGCCGCCGGCCTCATCGAAGCAGTGGGCGCGGGTGTCGATGGCCTGAGCGTGGGCGACCGCGTCGCGCTGCTGCCCGGAGCCAACCAGGGCTTGTATCCCACCTATGGCGAGCGCATTCTTTTTCCGGCCTCGCATGTGGTGCGCTACCCCGGCAAGCTCTCGGCCGAGCAGGCCGCCGGTGCCTACATGGCCTACCTGACGGGCTATTTCCCGATGTTCGAGATGGCCCGCCTGCAGCGCGGCCAGACGGTGCTGGTGACGGGTGCGTCATCCAGCACGGGCATTGCGGCGCTGCAGATGGCGCGCGCGGCGGGCCTCCTCGCCATCGCGACCACGCGCACGGCGGCCAAGCGCCAGGCATTGCGGGATGCTGGCGCGGCCCACGTGGTGGTGACGCAAGACGAAGACGTGGTGGAGCGCGTCCTGGCGCTGACCGGTGGCCGCGGGGCCGACCTGGTGTACGACGGCGTGGGCGGTCCGCAGCTGGAACGGCTCGGCGGCGCCGTCGCACAGCGCGGCTGGTACGTGCTGTACGGGCTCTCCGGCGGCGCGGAGTTCAGCTACCCCGTGCTTGCGCAGTTCCGCAAGAGCTGGCGCTTCCATGTCTACACGGTGCTGGAATTCACCGGCTCGGCCACCATGGGCTTGCCGCGCGACGAAGCTGCGCTAGGCCGTGCGCTGGCCTTCGTCGATGAAGGCCTGACCAGCGGTGCCCTGCAGATGCGCATCGACCGCCGCTTTGCGCTCGACGAGGTGGTGCAAGCCCATGAGTATCTCGAACGCGCCGGTCACATCGGCAAGATCGTGCTCACGGTCTGATCGATCGGACCAGAGCGCAAGCCGTCACCAGGCCGCCCCGCTGCCCTCCAGCGCACGCCGGGCGAGCAGAAAGGCCGCGGCGTTCCAGCTCTGGCCGGCCATGCCCATCGGCACCAGCGTGCGGCCGTGGAACCACTCGGTAAATCGCCAGCCGCCGAGCTGGTTCACATGCGCAAGGCGCGCGAGCTCGGGCCAGGCCATGTCGTGCAGCCCGAGGCGAGCCAGCGCCATCACCCAGAAGCCGCCCACGAATGGCCAGATGCCGCCGTTGTGGTACTGGTGCACCACGTTCTGCTGGTGGCGCGCCATGTAGGGCCGCCACAGCGCATGCTCGCGCGTCAGCGGATGCAGCACCACGCGCACCGGGTACGGGTCGCAGGCGCGCGCCGCGGCAATGGTGCGGACGATGCGGTTCGCCATCTCCGAATCGGCCAGCCCGCCCTGGATGGCCAGCACGTTGCCGAACACGTCGCCCTCGTTGCCGACGAAGGACAGGTTGACGAAGCTCAGGTACAGGCCCGGGTCGGTCCGGCCGCGGCGCGCGTAGTGCCGCAGCAGCCGGGCGCGGTGGTATTCGGGCAGATCCTGCTGGAATGGATTGAACAGGTGGTTGAAGTGGTGCTGCGTCGCCTCGGCATCGTCCAGCGCGAAGCGGCGCTTCACCTCGTACCAGAGCGCGTTGGTGTAGAGCACATAGCCCGAGCGCGGCATGATGTCGGCCCAGTCGCTGGCCTCGTTCTGCTGCAGCAGCCGGAAGTGCTGGTGCTCCTGCGCCAGCAGCCAGCCGATCGCGCGCTGCACCTCGGCGTGCCAGTGCGTGGCGCCGACCTGGCCGTGGCGGCGCACGTGGTCCACCGCGATCAGCCACCACAGCGTGGCGTCGATGCAGCCCAGGTACCAGAAGTCGGCATCCTGGCCATCGGGGTCGACGTACTTGGGAATCTGGCCGTTGGCCGCCTGCTGCGCGGCCAGCGCGTCGAGGCTGGCGACGGCGCCCTGCTCCAGCGCGGGCACGGCGCTGCCGCACATGGCCATCACGCAGATGGCCGCGTCGCGCCCGAAGATGCGCGTGTAGCGCCGCGCCACGGCGGCCTCGGTGCGGGTGGCGGCCAGGATGCCGTGCGGCGTGAGGTTGCGTTCCAGCAGTTGCAGCGAAGCTTGGGAACAGTCGTCGATCAGTGCAAGGGAAGTGGCGTCAGGTGTCGTCATGGGTTCGATAGGCTTGCGGCGTCAGGCCGTGCTGCCGCGCGAAGGCGCGCTGCAGCGCGTCCACCGAGCGGAAGCCGCTGCGGCTCGCGATGCGGTCCTGCGGCCACCGCGTCTGGCGCAGCAGCTGCGCGGCGGCGGCCACGCGGACCTGTTCGACAAAGCGCGCCGGCGTGCAGCCGGTCTCGGCCGCGAAGGCGCGCGCGAAGTTTCTCGGGCTCATCTGCACGCGCTCGGCCAGGGCCTCGACCGACAGGTCGTCCTGCGGATGCGTGCCGATCCACGCCACCAGTTCGCGCAGGCGGTGGCTGGCCGAGGCCTGCGCCTGGAGCGCCTGCGTCAGCTGCGGCTGCGCCCCGCCGCGCAGCATCGGCAGCGCCAGCGTGCGGGCGATTTCCATCGACACGGCATGGCCGAGGTCGTCCTCGACCAGCGCAAGCGCAAGCTCGATGCCGGTGGTGACGCCGGCCGAGGTCCACACCGGCCCGTCGTGCACGTAGATGCGCTCGCGCTGCACCCGCACCTGCGGCCGCAGCGCCTGCAGCTGGTCGCACACGCGCCAGTGCGTGGTGGCCTCGCGGCCGTCGAGCAGGCCCGCCGCGGCCAGCGCGAAGGCGCCGCTGCACACGCTCGCCATGCGGCGCGTGCGCGGCGCCACTTGGCGTAGCCAGGCACCGATGCGCTGCTCGAGGATGGCCGCGCGCACCGCCGGCTCGTCGCCGCCGGCGACGATCAGCGTGTCGATCGACGCGGGCAGCTGCTGCAGGCTGCTGGTGCCCGAAAAGCTCAGGCCGCCGTTCGTCGACACGGTGCCGCCGGCCGGCGATGCGATGTGCAGGCGGTAGCTGCCGGGATGCATCTGCTCGGCCTTGCTGAACACGCTGGCCGGGCCGGCGACGTCGATCACCTCAACGCCGTCGAACACCACCAGCACCACGTCGCTGGCAGAAACCGCGGTTTCTTCGTCCTTGCGGGTCAGGGTGGGCATTCGTAATCTCTGGGCATCGTCATCATCAAGTCGACAGGGGAATGGCCATGTGGAGATCGATAGGAGCGCTGATCGGTGCAAGTATTGCAGCCTTTGCGCTGGCGGGCTGCACGGGGGGCGCGCCGCCGCTGCCGCCCGCGCCGGCCGATGCGGCGCGCAGCGAGCGCGAGAAGCAGGCCTTCGTCGAGGCGCTGAAGCCGCTTCGCGCCGGCCGGCCCGTGGTGGCCGTGCTCGCGCTGAACGAAGGCACCGAGATGACCGACCTGCTGCTGCCGCATGCGGTGCTCCGGCGCGCCGATGTGGCCGAGGTGCGGATCGTGGCGCCGCGCGCGGGGCGCGTGAGCCTGTATCCCGCACTCGAGGTCGATGGCGCGCAGGACTTTGCCGCATTCGACCGGCTTCATCCCGCAGGGCCCGACTACGTGATCGTGCCGGCGATGATCGCCGACGACAACCCTGAGGTGGCGGCCTGGCTCCAGCAGCAGGCGGCGCGCGGTGCACGGGTGATCGGCGTCTGCTCGGGCGCGCGCGTGGTCGGCCGCGCCGGCCTGCTCGACGGCCGGCGCTTCGCGGGCCACTGGTACGACCGCAGCACGCTGCTCGAACGCCACCCCGGCGCCAGCTACGTGCCGCACCAGCGCTACGTGGTGGACCGCGGGGTTGCCACCACCACCGGCATCACCGCCTCGGTGCCGGCCATGCTGGCGCTGGTGGAGGCGATCGGCGGGCCAGAGAAAGCCAGGGCCCTTGCAACGGAACTCGGCGTGGCTTCATGGACGCCGGTGCACGACAGTTCGCCGTTCTACCTGGACACCGGCCGCAGGGTGGATTTCCTGCTCAACAAGGCCGCGTTCTGGCGCGGCGAGCATTGGCGCGTGGATGTGCAGGACGGCGCCGACGACATCGCCCTGGCGCTGGCCGTCGATGCGTGGACGCGCACCGGGCACATCGGCGTCGATGCCGCATCGGCCGCGGGCCCGGTCAGGCTGCGCAGCGGGCTGGTGCTGCTGGCGCAGCCGCCCCGCGAAGGAACGGAGCGCCTGCCGCTCTCTTCGTCGCTGAAGCCGGTGCCGCAGCTGGACCGCACGCTGTGCGAGATCGGCGAGCGCTATGGCGCGGCGCGGCGCGACTGGGTCATGCTGGAGATGGAATACCCGGCGGCCTCGGTTGCAGCAGCCTGCGGGGGTGGGCGGCCGGCTGCATGAAGAGAAGAAGGGAAGAAGGCCGGATTCAATCGACCCGGATGTTGCGCGCCTTCACCAGCGCGCCCACGCGCCCCGTCTCGTTCTGCACGAACTTCGCAAAGGCCTCCGGCGTGGTGCCGGCGGGTTCCAGGCCAAGCTGCAGCAGCTTCTGCTTGACCTGCGGCTCGTTGACGGCAGCCTGCACCGCCTTGCCGAGCCGCTGCACGACGTCGGGCGGCGTGCCCTTGGGAAGAAACACGCCGTTCCACTCGACCACGTTGTAGCCCGGCAGGCCCGACTCGGCGAGCGTCGGCGTGTCGGGCAGGCCAGGCACGCGCTTGGCAGAACTCACGGCCAGCGCGCGCAGCTTGCCCGACTGCACGTAGCCGAGCGCCGACGCCACGTTGCCGAAGTAGGCCGACACCTGCTCGCCCATCACGTCGGTCAGCGCGGGTGCGCCGCCCTTGTAGGGCACGTGCATGAGGCTGAGCCTGGCCTGCTCGTTCAGCGCCTCGCCCGCCAGGTGCGAGCCGGTGCCGCCACCCGCCGAGGCAAAGCTCAGCTTGCCGGGGTTCTTGCGCGCGAAGTCGAGGAACTGCGCCACCGTCTGGTACGGCGCCGTGGCAGGCACGACGAGGATCTGCGGCGCGGTGGCCACCAGCGACACCGGGATGAAGTCTTTCGCGGCATCGAAAGGCAGCTTGCGCAGCGACGGGTTCACCGAGAACGCCGAGGCGTCGTAGAGCACGGTGTAGCCGTCGGCGGGCGCCTTGGCCACGTTGTCCTCGCCGATCACGCCGCCTGCGCCCGGCCGGTTGTCGATGACGATCTGCTGGCCGAGCGCGATGCTCAACTGCTGCGCGACGACGCGCGCGGTGTTGTCGGCGCCGCCGCCCGCGGCGTACGGCACCACCATGCGGATCGGCTTCTCGGGCCACGCGGCCCAGCCCAGCAGCGGCACGCAGGCAGCCAGTGCGGCCAGTGCGGCCAGCGATTTCAGGATGCGCTTCTTCTTCGTCATTCGGTCGTCTCGGTCTTCGTCGTTTCAGGAAAGTCGTACAGCAGCGCGGGGTTGTCGACGAGCACGCGGCGGCGCTGGGCCTCGTCCGGAACCCATTGGCCCAGCAGGTCGAACAGCAGCGCGTCGTCGGGCTTGGCGGCCGCAGGCTCGGTCGGATGCGGCCAGTCGCTGCCCCACACCACGCGCTCCGGCGCCTGGCGGACCCAGGCCTGTGCGATGGCGCTCGTGTCTGCATAGCCGCCTGCGGCGCCGGATTTCGAATCGAGGTAGGCGCCCGAGAGCTTGATCCAGGTGCGGCCGTTGTCGCGCAGCCGGCTCACGACATCGAACGCGGGATGCGCCATTGCACCGGGCAGCGGCAGCCGCGCGAGGTGGTCGAACACGATCGTGCAGGGCAGCCGCGCGAGCAGGGCCGCATGCCCGGCGATCTGGTCGGCGTTCCAGTGCAACTGCACATGCCAGCCCAGCGCATGCACGCGCTGTGCGAGCGGCTCGACCATTTCGAAGCCGGTCGCCGCATTGGCGGCCGTATAGAGCGTGAAGCGGATGCCGCGGATGCCGCCCGCATGCAGGCGCTCGAGCTCGGCATCGCTCACGTCGGGCCGGACCACGGCCACGCCGCGGGTGTGCGCCGCGCCGAGCGTGCGAATGGCATCGAGCGTCACGCTGTTGTCGGTGCCATGCACGCGCGGCTGCACGGCGACCGTGCGCTCGGTGCCGATGCGCTGCTGCAGCAGGCGGTAGTCGGCGGCCGTGGCGTCGTCGACCATCGCATCGCGCGAGCCGTGGAGTGCGAAGCGGCGGTCGTAGACATGCATGTGCGCATCGCAGGCGCCCGCGGGCGCGGTGCAGGCGGGCTTGCGCGTGCCGCTGCTGTGGGGAACTTGCATGCGCGTCGTTCAGCCGGCCGCGTCCGCGGCCTTGCGCGCCGCCAGCACCGCCTGCGTGTGCTGCCCCAGCGTGGGCGCCGCAAAGGGCTCCGGGCCGGGCGTGCG
This sequence comes from Variovorax sp. 01N425, assembly GCF_056399465.1. Taxonomy (NCBI): domain Bacteria; kingdom Pseudomonadati; phylum Pseudomonadota; class Betaproteobacteria; order Burkholderiales; family Comamonadaceae; genus Variovorax; species Variovorax sp. 01N425. The sequence continues at coordinate 56,677 of NZ_JBFTRJ010000007.1, forward strand.
GCCGAACTGCACCGGCCGCGTGAAGCCGCGGTAGGAGCCGAGCGTGGGATGCGCGAAGGTCGCCACCATGTCCTCGGCCAGCACCTGCTCGTTGTCGAACATGTCCTCGACCGTGCGCGCTGCGGCGCAGGGCACCTCCTCGCCGAACAGTTCCTCCCACTCGAGCGCGCTGCGTGCGGCCAGCGCCTCGCGCAGCAGCGGAACGATCTCGGCAAAATGCTGCGCGCGCTTGCGCACCGAGTCGTAGCGCTCGTCGGCCGCGAGTTCGGACAGGCCCACCTTGTCGCACAGCGCGCGCCAGAAATGCGGCGTGTTGGCCGAGATGTAGAGATGCCCCTCGCGCGTCGGATGGATGCCGGTGATGCCGCCCGAGCGCATGTCGCGCCCCACGTCCTTGGGCTCGCCCTCGGCCCACACCATGCGCGCCGACTGCATCGTGAGCGCGGAGCGCAGCAGCGACACGCCGACGAACTGGCCCTGGCCGCTTTTCTCGCGCTCGTACAGCGCCGAGGCCACGCCCGCGGCCACCAGCGCGGCCGCGTAATAGTCGACCACCGAGCCATAGATGATCTCGGGCGGCTCGCCGCGCTTGCCCTGCAGCGCGCACATGCCGGTCATGGTCTGCAGCACCTGGTCGTAGCCCGCCTTCTCGCGCAGCGGACCGGTTTCGCCATAGCCCGTGAGGCTGCAATAGATCAGGCGCGGATTGATCTCCTTCAGCTGTTCATAGGCGATGCCCAGCCGCGGCGGCACGCTGGGCCTGAAGTTGTGCACCAGCACATCGGCCGTGCGCACCAGCGCCATCAGCGCGGCAAGGCCGTCGGCCTTCTTCAGGTCGAGCACCACGCCGAGCTTGCTGCGGTTCACGCCGATGAAGGCGCGGCTCTCGGCTTCGAGCGTCGACGGGTACTTGCGCAGGTTGTCGCCCGTGGGCGGCTCGATCTTGATGACTTCGGCCCCCTGGTCCGCCAGCAGCGAGCAGCCGTACGGGCCCGCGATGTAGGCACTGAGGTCGAGCACGCGCAGGCCGCTGAGCGGGCCGGTGGGGCCGCTGCGTGCGGGCAGGCGTGCGTCGTCGTTCGGGGTGTCGAAGCTCATGGATCGGTTCTTTCTTCCTCAGTCGGCGGTGATGTTCTGCTGTTTGGCGAGCTTCTTCCAGCGCTCGACGTCCTCGGCGATGACCGCGCCGAACTGCTTTGGCGTGAGCGGCGTGGCAATGGCGCCTTCGCGCAGGAAGTTGGCCGCGATCTCGGGCTTGGCCAGGATCCTGTTGACAGCGGCGTTGAGCTTGGCGACCACGTCGGCCGGCGTGCCGGCCGGTGCCAGCAGGCCCCACCAGAGCTCGAACTCGTAGCCCGGCACGGCGGTGGACATCGGGATGAGCTCGGGCGCGATCGGGCTCGGCTTCAGGCTCGTGATGCCCACGGCGCGCAGCTTGCCCGCGCGCACCATCGGCAGCAGCGAAGGACCGCTGGAGATCAAGAGCTGCGTCTGGTTGCCGACCAGGTCGGTCACGGCCGGGCCCATGCCCTTGTACGGGATGTGCGTGATCTGCATGTCGCCGACCTTGGCCTTGAGCAGTTCGGTGCCGAACTGGTTGACGCTGCCCGAACCCGACGACGCATAGTTGTACTGCCCCGGCCTGGCCTTGATGGCGGCGATCAGCTCGGTGGGCGTCTTGGCGGGAAACTCGTTGTTCACCGCGACGATGAAGGGGCCCTTGGCGAACATGGCCACCGGTGCCAGCCCGTTGATCGGATCGAAGGGCAGCTTGGACTGCACGGCCGCGTTGGTCGTCATGCTCGAGGACACGGCCACCAGCGTGTAGCCGTCGGGCGCGGCCTTGGCGACCTGGCCGGTGCCGGTGTTGCCGCTCGCGCCGGGACGGTTGTCGATGATCACCGGCTGCTTGAGCTCGTCGCCCAGTTCCTTGGCCACCTGGCGCGCGAAGGTGTCGTTCGAGCCGCCCGCCGGATAGGGCACCACGATGGTGACGGGCTTGCCCGGGTAGCCCGCGGCCTGCGCGAACGCGCCGCCGCTCAACAGCAATCCGCCGGCGAAGGCGGCCACGGCGAGCGAACGCAGGCGAAGGGGCGAGTGAGAGTGAATGTGCATCTGTCTTGTCTCCTGGTCTTGTTTGAAAAAGGCTCAGCCCGGCAGCAGGCCGAGGCTGCGCGCGCTCGCAACGATGGCGCGCGCGCGGATCACGAAAGGCATGTCGATCATCTTTCCGTCCACCACATAGGCGCCCACGCCGCCGGCATCGGCCGTGCGGGCGGCCTCGACCACCTTGCATGCGTGCGCGATCTCCTCGTCGGTGGGACGGAACACCTCGTTGGCGATCGCGATCTGGCTCGGGTGGATGCAGGTCTTGCCGAGGAAGCCGAGGTTGCGCGCGAGCATGGCTTCGGCGCGGAATCCGTCGGCGTCGCGGATGTCCGCGAACGCGCCGTCGTAGGCATAGACGCCCGCCTCGCCCGCGGCCATGCGCACCGCGAACATCGCCTGCTGGATCGCAGCCGGCTCGCGCCGCGCAATGCCCAGCGGCTCGAACAGGTCGCCCAGGCCCAGTTGCAGGCCCGCCACGCGCGGATGCGCGAGCGCAAGCTCGGCGGCGGTGCGCAAGGCCGCGGGTGCCTCGATGTTCAGCAGCAGGCCGATCGGCGTGCCCACGCCGTTGGTGCGCTCGGCGCGTTCGATCGCCTCGACCGCGCTGCGCACATGGGCCGCGCTCTCGGGCTTCGGGATGTTGATCAGGTGCACGCCGGGCTGCGCCACGGCCACAACGTCCTCCGCGAAATGCGGCGTGTCCATCGCGTTGACGCGAACGATCACGGTCTTGCCCGACGCGGCCGTGCCGCCGCCCTGCAGCAGCAGCTGCCGCACGGCGTCGCGCGCCTCGCCCTTGCGCGGCTCGGACACCGCGTCTTCCAGGTCGAAACAGACGCTGTCCGCCGCGCTGGCCAGCGCCTTGGCGAACAGCTCGGGGCGCGTGCCGGGAACGAAGAGTTTGCTTCTCATGCGCCGCAGTGTGTGCGGTTCACGAGGTCGAAAAAACACAGGCTCCCTATGATCAGATGATAGAAAATCTATCGTTCATGGAAACAGCCTACCTGCAAAGCTTTCTTCTGGTGGTGGAGTCGGGCTCCATGTCGGAAGCCGCGCGCCGCCTCGACCTGACGCCCGCGGCCGTGGCGCAGCAGATCCGCACGCTGGAGCGCGAACTCGGCGCCCCGCTCCTGGCGCGCGCCGGCCGCACGGTGCAGCCCACCGAGGCCGGGCACCAGCTGGTGCAGCGGGCGCGCAACCTGCTGCGCGAGGTGAACGACATCAAGGCGCTGCTCGGCAGCGACGCGGCCGGCGGCGAGTTGCTGGTCGGCACCATCAACACGGCCATCCACAGCCTGCTGCCGGACATCCTTGCGCGCTTCGTGAAGACGCATCCGGGCGTCAAGGTGTTCCTGCAGTCGGGCACCACGGCCACGCTCTACAAGGCAGTGCAGCAGGGCGATCTCGATGCGGCCGTGTGCCTCTATCCACCGTATGTGCTTGCCAAGACCTTCGACTGGTCGCTGCTGCGCGAGGAGCCGCTGGTGCTGCTGGCGCCCAGCCGCCTTGCGCGGCGCGATCCGCACGAACTGCTGCGCAGCTCGCCGCTGATCCGCTACGACCGCAACCTGGGCGGCGGCAAGCAGGCCGACCGCTACCTGCGCGCCGCGGGCATCGTGCCGCAGGAGCGCTTCGAACTGAGTTCGCTGCTGGCCATTGCCATGATGGTCGACCGCGGCCTGGGCGTCTCGCTGGTGCCCGACATCGCCTCGCCGCTGCTCGACGGCCAGCGCGTGGCGAAGATCGCGCTGCCGCTGCCTTCGGAGCCGCGGCGCTTCGGCGTCCTGTGGCAGCGCGCATCACCGCGCCTGCGATTGATCCAGGGCTTTGTCGACAGTGCGCGGAGGGTGGCCGAAGTGAAGCCGCGCGGCACGGCCCACAAATGAAAAGGGCCGCCCGCGGGCGACCCTTTGATGCAAAGCGCGCGCAGCGCTTTACTTCTTGTCCCCGCCCGGCACCTTGCCTTCCACGCCCTTGACGTAGAAGTTCACGCCCGACAGGAACTTGTCGTCGGCCACCGCATCCTTGGCGACCACTTCCTTGCCGTCCTGGCCCAGGATCGGGCCCTTCCAGATCGCGAAGCTGCCGTCCTTCAGGCCCTTCTTCACTTCCTCGACCTTGGCCTTGGTTTCGGCCGGCACGTCCTCGGCGATCGAGACGAGGTCGATGGCGCCTTCCTTCACGCCCCACCAGGCCTGGCCCGTGGCCCACTTGCCGTCGAGTGCGTCCTGCGTGGCCTTGATGTAGTACGGCGCCCAATTGATGGTGGCCGAGGCCAGGTGGGCCTTGGGGCCGTAGGCGGTCATGTCGGAATCCCAGCCGAAGGCGCGCTTGCCCTTTTCCTGCGCGGTCTTGAGCACGGCCGGCGAGTCGGTGTTCTGGAACAGCACGTCGGCGCCGCCGTTGATGAGGGCGGTGGCGGCTTCGGTTTCCTTGGGCGGGCTGAACCATTCGTTCACCCACACCACCTTGGTCGTGATCTTCGGGTTGACCGACTGCGCGCCCAGCGTGAAGCTGTTGATGTTGCGCAGCACCTCGGGAATCGGCACCGAGCCGACCACGCCGAGCGTGTTGCTCTTGGTCATGGCGCCGGCAATGACGCCGGCCATGTAGGCGCCTTCGTAGGTGCGGCTGTCGTAGGTGCGCATGTTCTCGGCGGTCTTGTAGCCGGTGGCATGCTCGAACTTCACGTCCTTGCTGTCGGCGGCCACCTTGAGCATCGGCTCCATGTAGCCGAAGGTGGTGCCGAAGACCAGCTTGTTGCCTTGGCCGACCATGTCGCGGAACACGCGCTCGGCGTCGGCGCCCTCGGGCACGCTCTCGACGAAGGTGGTCTTGATCTTGTCGCCGAATTCCTTCTCGAGCGCCTTGCGGCCGTTGTCGTGCGCGAAGGTCCAGCCGCCGTCGCCCACCGGGCCGATGTATGCGAATGCGATGTTGAGCGGCGCTGCCGGTGCCGGAGCGGCGGCAGCGGGTGCCGGCGCCGGCGCGGGGGTTGCAGCCGGTGCAGCCGCTTCCTCTTTCTTGCCGCAGCCGATCAGGGCCGCCGAAGCGACCGCCGTGAGGGCGGCCAGCTTGAGCAGGGAGCGCTTGTTCAGATCATTCATTGTCGGAAATCCTCAAAAAGGACAGGTTGGCGGAAATCGAGAAGCGAGATTATGAGCCGGGGTAGAACGGTTTTCCGATCGAAGCGGGCATGTTGATGCGGATGAAGGCCGGGTTGCGCGAGATCAGCGCCAGCACCACGATGGGCGCGATGTACTGCAGCATGCTGAGGAACTGCGGCGGCACGTCGACGCCGCTGCTCTGCAGGTGGAAGCCCAGCATCGAGACGCCGCCGAACAGGTAGGCGCCCAGCAGCACGCGGATCGGCCGCCAGGTGGCGAAGGTGGTGAGCGCCAGCGCGATCCAGCCGCGGCCCGCGACCATGCCCTCGACCCATAGCGGCGTATAGACGGTCGACAGGTACGCCCCCGCCAGGCCACAGAGCGCGCCGCCCGCGATCACCGCCATGAAGCGGATGCGCCGCACCGGATAGCCGAGCGCATGCGCCGACTCGGGCGACTCGCCCACCGAGCGCAGCACGAGCCCGGCGCGGGTGCGGTAGAGAAACCAGATGAGGCCGAAGGTCAGCACCACGGCGAAATACACCATGGGATGGTGGCGGAAAAGCGCGGGCCCGACGAGCGGGATGTCGCCGAGCACCGGCACCGCGTACGACACGCTTTCGGGCAGCTTGGCCTGCACGAAGTTGATACCCACGAAGGCGGAGAAGCCGACGCCGAAAAGGCTGAGCGCGAGGCCGGTGGCGTACTGGTTGGTGTTGAGCCAGATCACCAGCACGCCGAAGAAGGCGGCAAGCAGGGCACCGGCCGCCATGCCGGCCAGGAAGCCGAGCCAGGGGTTGTGGGTGATGACGACCGTCGCAAAGCCGGCGATGGCGGCGCAGAGCATCATGCCCTCGGCGCCGAGGTTGACGATGCCGGCCTTCTCGTTGATCAGGAGGCCCAGTGCCGCGATGGCGAGCACGGTGCCGGCGCTCAGCGTCGAGCCTAGGAGGAGTGCGTAGCTGTCCATGTCAGTGGCTTCCCCGTGCGTTTCGTTGTTCGGTTGTCTTCGGGCGCTCGTGTTCGGGGCGCGTGCACAGGCCACCGGGTACTCCCCTCCGCGAATGTCCCCCGGGGGCTGCGCCCCCTCCTCCTTGATTTCGCTGCGGGGAGCACCCGATGCCCTGTGCACCTGGGCACGCTGCTGTTGTGCGGCGGGCCATTCAAAGCACTCCTTCGGTCGAACGCACGGCCGGCGCCGTCAGCGGCGTGCTGGCTTGCAGCGAACTCGCCGTTCCCGTGGAAGCCGCCGTTTTTGCCGCGGCCTTGCGGCGGATGCGGTAGGCGATCAAGGTGTCGCAGGCCAGCAGCGTGAAGAGCAGCAAACCCTGGAACACGCCGGTCAGCGACTTGGGCAGGCCCAGGCGCGACTGCGCGAGCTCGCCGCCGATGTAGAACATGCTCATGAGGATGGCCGAGAACACCATGCCCACCGGATGCAGCCGGCCGACGAAGGCCACGATGATGGCCGCGAAGCCGTAGCCGGCCGGCACGTAGGGCGTGAGCTGGCCGAGCGGGCCGGCGACTTCGAGCGCGCCGGCCAGGCCCGCCGCGCCGCCCGAGGTCAGCAGCGCGATCCAGATGGCGCGCCGTGCCGAGAAGCCCGCATAGCGCGCGGCCGCGGGCGCGAGCCCGCCGACCTGCTGCGCAAAGCCAGCCCGCGTGCGGAACAGGAACACCCAGAGCGCGCCCACGCCCAGCAGCGCGATGATCAGCCCGATGCTCACGCGCGAACCCTTGAAGAGCCGCGGGATCTGCGTCACGGCCTCGAAGGTCTTCGACTGCGGAAAGTTGTAGCCCTGCGGATCCTTCCAGGGGCCGAACACCATGTAGCCCAGCAGCAGCGTGGCCACGTACACCAGCATCAGGCTCACGAGAATTTCGTTGGCGTTGAACCGGTCGCGCAGGAAGGCCACGATGCCCGCCCACACCATGCCGCCGACCGTGCCCGCAACGAGAATGGCCACCACGATCCACGAGCCCGTGCTCTTGTCGGCCATCAGCGCGACGCCGCCCGCGGCAATGGCGCCGAACACGAACTGGCCCTCGGCGCCGATGTTCCAGACGTTGGAGCGAAAGCACACCGCCAGCCCGAGCGCGATGATGAGCAGCGGCGTCGCCTTGATCGTGAGTTCGCCGATCGCGTAGCCGCTCTTGATCGGCTCGTAGAAGAACACCAGGAGGCCCTTGACCGGGTCCTTGCCGAGCGCGGCGAACAGCGCCACGCCGATCAGCACGGTGATCAGCAGCGCGAGGATCGGCGAGGCGAAGGTCCAGAAGCGCGACAGCTCCGGGCGCGGTTCGAGCTTAAGCATGGGTCGCCTCCTTGATGTTGTTGTTCTTTTTCTTCTCCCAGAGGCCGCTCATCCATTCGCCGATCTGCGGCAGCGTGGCGGCCGCGCGGTCGACGGAAGGCGACAGCCGGCCCTTGGCGATCACGTGCAGCCGGTCGCTGATGTCGAACAGCTCGTCGAGCTCTTCGCTCACCACCAGCACCGCGCAGCCGGCGTCGCGAAGCGCGAGGATCTCGCCGCGGATCAGCGCGGCCGCGCCCACGTCCACGCCCCAGGTCGGCTGCGACACGATGAAGAGCTTGGGGTTGGCGTCGATCTCGCGGCCGACGATGTATTTCTGCAGGTTGCCGCCCGAGAGCGATCGCGCCGCGGCATTCGGCCCGCCGGCCTTGACGTTGAAGCGCTCGATGATGGCCTTTGCATGCTTTTCGAGCGCCCCGGTGCGGATCCAGCCGCCCTTGCCTACCGCATTGCCGCGCGTGAGCAGCAGGTTGTGCGCAAGCCCGAGCGTGGGCACCGCGCCGCGGCCCAGCCGCTCCTCGGGCACGAAGTGCAGGCCCATTGCGCGCCGCGCGCGCGGCCGCAGCCGGCCGGCCGGCTTGCCGAACACCTGCACCATGGCGGACTCGGCGCGCACGTCCTCGCCCGAGAGCGTGTAGAGCAGTTCCTTCTGCCCGTTGCCGGACACGCCCGCAATGCCGACCACCTCGCCGGCGCGCACCTCGAACGAGATGCCGTCGAGGTCGACGCCGAACTGGTCCTCGCGCGCCAGCGTGAGCCCGTTCACGCGCAGCGCCACCGCGCCCGCGTGCACCGGCCGGTGCTGCAGCGGCGGCGGCTCGCTGCCGATCATCAGCCGCGAGAGCGATTCGTTGCTTTCGTCCTGCGGGTTGCACACGCCCGTGACCTTGCCGCCGCGCAGCACCGTGCAGGCCGTGCACAGCTCGCGGATCTCGTGCAGCTTGTGGCTGATGTAGAGGATGCTGCAGCCCTCTGACGCCAGCTTGTTGAGCACGCCGAAGAGCTTGATGACCGCCTGCGGCGTGAGCACCGAGGTCGGCTCGTCGAGGATCAGCAGCTTGGGGTTGGTGAGCAGCGCGCGGATGATTTCCACCCGCTGCATCTCGCCCACCGACAGCGTGTGCACCGGCCGCGAGGGATCGATGTCCAGGCCGTATTCGCTGGCCTTGGCCGTGATGCTGCGCGCCACCTCGGCCAGCTGCAGCGACTTGTCCAGGCCCAGCCACACGTTCTCGGCCACGGTCAGCGTGTCGAACAGGCTGAAGTGCTGGAACACCATGCTGATGCCCAGCGCCCTCGCCTGCTGCGGATTGCGCAGGCTCACCGCCTGGCCGTCGAAGACCACCGTGCCTTCGTCGGGCTTGACCGAGCCGTAGATGATCTTCATCAGCGTCGATTTGCCGGCGCCGTTCTCGCCGAGCACGGCATGGATCTCGCCGGGCGCCACGGCCAGCGAGATGTCGCTGTTCGCCACCACCGCGGGGTAGCGCTTGGTGATGTTCGCGAGCTGGAGTCTGGGGGTTGTCATGCCGGGTTCGTGGGTTTGTCTCGTTCAACAGCAACAAAGCGGAAGCAGCTATAAGTTTAATAGCAGCTTCCGCATCCATCGGCGCCCGACGGCGCGCCCCTCAGTGTCCGCCGATGTAGGCGAACTTGAACAGGAAAATCGCCGCGATCACCCAGACCATCGCATGCACTTCCCGTGCCCGGCCGGTGCAGAGCTTGAGCACCGCGTAGGTGATGAAGCCGAAGGCCAGGCCATTGGCGATCGAGTAGGTGAAAGGCATGGCCAGCGCGGTCACGGCCGCGGGGATCACCTCGGTGGTGTCTTCCCAGTCGAGCTCGACGAGGTCGCGCAGCATCAGGCAGCCCACGAAGAGCAGCGCCGGGGCGGTGGCATAGGCCGGCACCGATCCCGCGAGCGGCGAGATCATCAGGCAGGCGAGGAACAGCACCGCCACCACCACCGCCGTGAGGCCGGTGCGCCCGCCGGCCTGCACGCCGGCCGCGCTTTCCACGTAGGCCGTGGTGCTCGAGGTGCCGAGCAGCGAGCCCGCGAAGATCGCGCCGCTGTCGGCCAGGAGCGCCTTGTTCATGCGCTCCATCTTGCCGGGCACCAGGAGGCCCGCGCGCTTGGCCACGCCCATCAGCGTGCCGGTGGCGTCGAACATCTCGACCAGGAAGAACACCAGCACCACGTTCAGGATGCCGCCCTTGAGCGCGCCCAGGATGTCGAGCTGCATGAAGGTGGGCGCAATGGACGGCGGCGCATCGAACACGCCATGGAACTTGTTGCCGCCGAAGAAGAACGACAGCACCGTCACCAGCATGATGCCGATGAGGATGGCGCCGCGCACCTTGAGCCGGTCGAGCGTCACGATCACCAGGAAGCCCAGCGTCGCCAGCACCACCGGCGCCGAGTGCAGGTCGCCCAGCGTGACGAAGGTGGCCGGCGATGCCGCGACCACGCCCGCGCTCTTGAGCGCGATGAGCGCGAGGAACATGCCGATGCCCACGGTGATCGCCGTTCGCAGCGACTGCGGTATGCCCTGTATGAACAGCTCCCGCAGCCCCGTGACCGTGACGATCAGGAACAGCGTCCCCGAGATGAACACCGCGCCCAGCGCCACCTGCCACGTGTAGCCCATGCCCAGCACCACCACGTAGGCGAAGTAGGCGTTCAGTCCCATGCCCGGCGCCATCGCGATCGGGTAGTTGGCATACAGGCCCATGATCAGCGTGCCCAGCGCCGCGATCAGGCAGGTGGCCACGAAGACCGCGCCCTTGGGCATGCCCGCATCGCCGAGGATCGAGGGGTTCACGAAGATGATGTAGGCCATCGTCAGGAAGGTGGTGAGCCCTGCGATGACTTCGGTGCGCACGGTGGTGTTGTGCTCGGTCAGCTTGAACATGCGTTCAAGCCAGTTCGCGCCCTGCGGCGCGACGTGCGCGGCTGTCCCCGAGGCGTGGGGATCGGTGACCTTGGGCACCTCTTCAAACCTGTTCATGTCGCTTGTCTCCAGCTGTTGTATGTGGCGGTTCGTTCAAACATGCCTCGGCCGCGACGCCGGCGCGGCCAGAGGAAGAATCGTCAGGGCGGATCGGGGGCTTCGGCCGCGAAGGCGCGCGAGGCCGGCGTGGTGAAGGCGGGCCGCAGCGACGCCGCCACGTCCTTGATGCATTCGCGCAGCCAGCGCGCGGAACTCGACGAATGGGTGCGCTCGTGCCAGAGCTGGTAGTACATGAGGCGCGGCAGCGCCACCGGGCACTCGAGGATCTTCACCGGCAGGCGCGCGGCAAAGCGCTCGCAGTACTGGCGGCCGGTGGTGAGCACCAGGAGGCTCGACGCGACCATGTCCGGGATCAGGCTGAAGTGCGCGCAGCGCGCCGTGATGTTGCGCTGCCGGCCCAGCTCGTCGAGCATCTGGTCGATGATGCCGCGCCCGCCCGGGTGCATGGGCGTGGGGGCGATGTGCTCGGCCGCGAGCCAGGTCTCCAGGTCCCAGCCGCGGCGCACGGCCGGGTGGTCCTGGTTGACCAGCGACACCACCTCGTCGCCGAAGAGCCGCGCCATGTGCAGGTCTTCCGGCGGCTTGAGCCAGTTGCCGATCACCAGGTCGACCTGGCCGAGCGCGAGGTGGCCGTGGTAGTCGGAATCGGGCGTGAGCGCATGGATCTCGATCTGGCACAGCGGCGCCTCGCGCTTGACGTGCGCCACCAGCATCGGCAGGAACAGCGGGTCCATGTAGTCGCTTGCGGCGATGCGGAAGGTGGTGGCCGCCGACTGCGGCTCGAAGCCGCGCGCATCGGAAAAAAGCATCTCGGCCGCACGCAGGATGCTTGCGGCCGGCTCGATCATCCGCAGCCCCGCATCGGTCGGCACCATGCCCGAGCCCGATCGCACCAGCAGCGGATCGCCCGAGAGTTCGCGCAGCCGCTTCAGCGCGGCCGAGACGGCCGGCTGGTACATGCCCAAGCGAATGGCGGCGCGCGAGACGCTGCGGTCGGTCAGCACGGTGTGAAGCACCCTGATGAGATGAAGATCGATCTTGTCGAACAATGCCTGGTCACGCATGGCGTCCCCCCCGAGCAGCGGGCCGCACCAGCGGGCCGGCAAAGCCGGTTCCGCGGTGTTTCGCGAAGAGGACGAGGGCGTGGGGCATGGGGATGACTTTGGACATGCGCCAAAGTCTACGAGTGGCTAGGCGGACTGGACGGCCGTGATGGCGCGAAGGATCGATTCGCTCGTGGCCGGCGCCTTCAGCGGCGGATCGACCTTGTGCCCACCCGCGGCCGACACCGCATCGCGGATCGCGAAGAACACCGAGAACGGCAGCAAGAGCGGCGGCTCGCCCACGGCCTTGCTGCGGTGGATCGAGTCCTCGAAGTTCTGGCCTTCGAACAGGCGCACGTTGAAGACGGGCGGGCAGTCGTTGGCGGTCGGGATCTTGTAGGTGCTGGGCGCGTGCGTGGTGAGCTTGCCGCTTTGCGGATGCCACACCAGCTCCTCGGTGGTGAGCCAGCCCATGCCCTGGATGAAGGCGCCCTCGACCTGGCCGATGTCCACGGCCGGGTTCAGCGACTTGCCCGCGTCGTGCAGGATGTCGGCGCGCAAGAGCTTCCATTCGCCGGTGAGCGTGTCGACGATCACCTCGCTCACCGCCGCGCCGTAGGCGTAGTAGTAGAACGGGCGGCCCTGCATCCTGTCCTTGTCCCAGCTGAGGCCGGGCGTGGCATAGAAGCCGTCGGACCAGAGCTGCTTGCGGTCGAGATACGCCTCGCCCACCACGGTGCTGAAGGCCAGCGAGCGGCCGTTGACCTCGACCTTGTCGTTGGCAAAGCGCACCTCGCTCGCCTTGCCGCCATGGCGCTCGGCGGCGCTCTCGGCCAGGCGCTCGCGGATCTGGCGAGCGGCATCCTGCGCGGCCTTGCCGTTCAGGTCGGCGCCGGTCGATGCGGCCGTGGCCGAGGTGTTGGCCACCTTGGTGGTGTCGGTTGCCGTGACGCGCACGCGCTCGAAGCTCACGCCCAGCTCGTGCGCCACCACCTGCGCCACCTTGGTGTTGAGGCCCTGCCCCATCTCGGTTCCGCCGTGGTTCACGAGGATCGAGCCGTCGGTGTACACATGCACCAGCGCGCCGGCCTGGTTGAAATGCTTGACGTTGAACGAGATGCCGAACTTGAGCGGCGCGAGCGCGAGGCCGCGCTTGAGCACCACGCTCTTTGCATTGAACGCCGCGATCTCTTCGCGCCGCGCGCGATAGCCGCTGCTGGCTTCGAGGTCGGCCACCAGTTCGTGGACGATGTTGTCGGTCACGGTCTGGCGGTAGGGCGTGACGTTGTTCTGCGTCGTGCCGTAGAAGTTGACGCGCCGCACGTCGAGCGGATCGCGGCCCAGCGCGCGCGCCACCGAGTCCATGATGTTCTCGACGGCAATCGCGCCCTGCGGCCCGCCGAAGCCCCGGAACGCGGTGTTGCTCTGCGTGTTGGTCTTGCCCGAGTAGCCGTGCATGGCCACGTTGGGCAGCCAGTAGGCGTTGTCGAAGTGGCACAGCGCGCGCGTCATCACCGGGCCCGAGAGGTCGGCCGAGTGGCCGGCGCGCGACACCATGGTGATCTCCGCGCCGAGGATGCGGCCCTCGTCGTCGTAGCCCACGTCGTATTCGTACCAGAAGCAGTGGCGGCGGCCGGTGATCATGAAGTCGTCGTCGCGGTCGAGCCTGAGCTTGACCGGGCGCTGCAGCTGCCGCGCCGCGATGGCCGCCACGCAGGCGAACAGCGCCGACTGCGATTCCTTGCCGCCGAAGCCGCCGCCCATGCGCCGGCATTCCACATGCACTTCGTTCGACTGCAGGTGCAGCGCATGCGCCACCAGGTGCTGCATTTCGCTCGGATGCTGCGTCGAGCAATGGACGTGCAGCGCGCCGCCTTCCTTCGGAATGGCGTAGCTGATCTGGCCTTCGAGGTAGAACTGCTCCTGCCCGCCGACGTCGAGCGTGGACTTGTGGCGGTGCGGCGCCTTGGCGATGGCGGCGCGCACGGCGGCTTCGTCACCTTCGTTGGCGCTGCCGCCGCTGCGCACGATGTGCATCGGCGGCACCACGTACTGGCCGCGCGCATGCGCCTCCTGCGGCGTGATGACGGGCGGCTCGGCCTCGATGGTCATCGCCTCCTTGGCCCTGGAAGCGGCGCGGCGCGCGGCCTCGCGCGTCTCGGCGATCACGGCGAACACGGGCTGGCCAAGGTAGCGGATCTCGCCGCCCTCGTTCACGGGCAAGAGGATCGGATCGTCGTGAATGATCGAACCGCAGTCGTTGGTGCCCGGAATGTCGTCGGCCGTGAGCACCGCGATCACGCCGGGCATCGCGCGGATGGCGTCGAGCGACAGCGCCGTGATGCGGCCGTTGGCGGCGGGCGACAGGCCCAGCGCGCAATGCAGCGTGCCGGTGATTTCGGGAATGTCGTCGATGTAGGTCGCTTCGCCGGCCACGTGCAGGTGCGCCGATTCATGCGGCCGGCTGATGCCGACACGCGCGCCAAGGTCGTGCGCGATCGCCTCGGCCACGGGGTCGATGCGCGCGGCGGTGTTCTTCAGGTAGTCGGCAAAGGCCTCGGCGGGCTGCAGCAGGCGGGCGTCGATGGGTTTGTTCATGGTCAGGCTCCTTCGGCCGCGGCTTTGACGACGGCATGGGGCATCACGCTCCAGACACTGGTCTCCTCGAGCGACAGCGCATCTTCGGTGCGCGTTTCGAGCCAGAGGCGCTGGACGAGGTTCTGCGCCACCTGCAGCCGGTAGTCGGCCGAGGCGCGCATGTCCGACAGCGGCTTGAAGTCCTGGGCGAGCGCGAGCTTGGCGGCGGCAACACTGGCTTGGGTCCATGGCTTGCCGACGAGTGCGGCTTCGGCATTTGCGGCGCGCTTCACGATGGCGGCCATGCCGCCGAAGGCCAGGCGCACGGCCTTGACCGTGTCGCTGCCCGGCTCCAGTTCGATCGCGAAGCCTGCGCACAGGGCCGAGATGTCGCAGTCGAAGCGCTTGCTGATCTTGTAGGCGCGCACCTGGCGGCGCATGGCGGCCAGCGGCACCGCGAGCCCCTGCACGAACTCGCCAGGCTGCAGCTGGTTCTTCATGTAGTCGATGTAGAAGTCGGGCAGCGGCATGCGGCGCACTGCGTCGCCGCGGCGCAGCTCGATCTCGGCATCGAGCGACATCAGCACCGGCGGCGAATCGCCGATGGGCGAACCGTTGGCCACGTTGCCGCCCATGGTGCCGGCATGGCGGATCGGCGGCGAGGCAAAGCGCAGCCACACGTCCGCGAGGCTCGGCACGCGCTGCACCAGGGCTTCGAAGGCGGCTTCGAGCGAGGCGCCGGCGCCGATGTAGAGCTCGCCGCCTTGGCCGTTCTGCCGGGTCTCGATGGTCTTCATCTCGGCCACGTCGCCCACGTAGATGATGTCGCCGAGGTCGCGGAACTGCTTGTTGACCCAGAGGCCGACATCGGTCGAGCCGGCCAGCAGCTGGGCGCGCGGCTTCTGTTCGCGCAGCGCGGCCAACTGTGCCAGCGTCCGCGGCGCGTGGAAGTGGTCGATGCGGGCGCCGAGCGGCGCGGCGTAGTCCAGGCCGTCGTTCTGCAAGGCGGTGAGCGCCGCCACCACGGGCTTCGTGTCGAGCCGCACGGCCGGCAGGTCGAACATGCGCTGGCCGGCATCGAGGATCGGCCGGTAGCCGGTGCAGCGGCACAGGTTGCCCGAGAGCTCGTCGGCCAGCTGCTGCCTCGTGGGCTGCGTGCCCTCGGCCTGGTGGTGCTCGTAGGCGGACCACAGCGACATCACGAAGCCCGGCGTGCAGAAGCCGCACTGCGAGCCGTGGCAGTCGACCATCGCCTGCTGCACCGGATGCAGCGTGTGGACGGCGTGCTTCTTGCCGCTGTCCTGCGGCTGGGCCGCCGCGCACTGCGCCTTCAGGTCCTCGACCGTGAACAGCGCCTTGCCGTGCAGCGTGGGCAGGAACTGGATGCAGGCGTTGACCGTCTGCAGCTGCAGCCCGCCGACCGTGCCCGGCGCGTTGGCGTCGCTGGCCAGCTCGCCGATCACCACGGTGCAGGCGCCGCAGTCGCCCTCGTTGCAGCCTTCCTTGGTGCCGGTGCAGTGCGCGTCCTCGCGCAGCCAGTCGAGCACCGAACGGGTCGGATGGACGCCGCTGACGTCGACGATCCTGCCGCGGTGGAAGAAGCGGACGGGTTGCGTGCTGTTGTTGTTGCTGCTGCTCTCTGTGCTCATGCTCTTTGGCCTCGTGGGCGGCTCGGTTTCCCGGCCAAGCCTGGACGTTAGCCGCTTGTGCCCCTGCCCACATACCGCAGGCGCCATATTGCGTATGTGGACGCGGGTATGCGGCCTAGGGGGAAACCCTGGAGAGCGAGAGCAATTCCCGGGCCATGGGCCTGAGCGCGCCCATGGTGGCGAGCGCCGGGTACCGTCAGCCGCCGCCCGCCGCCGCCAGCGAGCGCGGCCGCATGTCGACCCAGTTCGCGTCGATGAAGGCATTGCAGGCGGCCCGGTCGGTCGCTGCCAGCGCCACCTGCCAGCCGGCGGGCACGGCGATGAAGGCGGGCCACAGCGAGTGCTGGCCCTCGTGGTTCACCAGCACCAGGAAGCTGGCGCTCTTGTCGTCGAACGGGTTGCTCATGTCGATTTCCTCGGGGTTCAGGCCACGGCCGCGGATGCGGGAGTTGTGGTGGTGCGGCGCAGCGCCGCCAGCGCCTCGGCGATGCCGGCGAGCGCCTGATGGCGCGCGAAATCCTCGCGCAATGCGGCCGCGCGCTGCCGGTAGCTGGACTCGCCCAGCACCTTGCGCACGGCGTCGCCGATCTGGCGCGCGCCCGGCTGGCCGCTGCCCAGGTTGATGCCCGCGCCCGACCAGGCCACGCGCGCGGCGATCTCGGGTTTCTCTTCGCTGGTGCCGGCCACCACCAGCGGCACGCCGAGGCTCAGTGCATGGTTGACCGAGCCGTAGCCGCCGTTGGTGACCATCGCATGCACCTTGGGCAGCAGCCGGTCGTAGGGCAAGAACGGCAGCACGCGCGCATTGGCGGGCAGGTTCGCAGCCAGCGCAGGCGGCACCGGGCCGCCGGTGGTGGCGATGGCGAGGACGTTGCTGTCGCCTGCCAGCGCCTGCAGCGCCGGGCCGATCAGCTGCGCCGGGTTCTGGTTGGCCAGCGTGCCCTGCGTCACCAGCACGACCGAGCGGCCGTCGTCCAGCTCGGGCCACCAGTCGGGCGGGGTGAAGCCGCGGCTCGCGGGCGCAAGCAGCGGCCCGACGAAGCGCACCGATGCGGGCAGGTCGCTGCGCGGGTATTCGAAGGAAGGCGCGGTGAGCTGCAGGTACAGGTCCGGCAGCTTGACCATCGCATCGACAAAGAACTCCGGCAGCGCGGGCAGGCCTGAGCGCGCCAGCAGGCCGTCGAAGTGGCGCTGCACCTCGCCGAACATCGCCTGCTTGAGGTTGGCGTTCATCGCCCGGTTGCGCGCGCGCCCTTCCGGCGTGCTCGACGGCGGCAGCGCAGTGCCGAAGAAGGCGGTGTCGCAGCTCGACAGCGGCAGCGCCGAGATGCCGATGGCGACGACGGCCGGACGCTTGTCGCGCGGGCCGAGCAGCAGCGGAAAGGTGCCGCAGAACATGGTGTCGACCACGATGGCATCGGCCTCGAATTCCTCGAGGATCGAACGCAGCCCCGCGTGCTGCGCGGCCATGGCATCGGCAAAGAAATGCTTGAGGCCGAAGCACAGCTGCGCATGCGCGGACGACAGGCGGCGGCGCTCGGGAAAGCGCTGGTCGAGGTCGCGGTAGTCGTGGTCGATCGCGGGTGCGAACGGCGTGAAGCCTGCGCCGGTGGCCTCGGCCTGCGCCCTGAACTGGCTCGCGGTGTGCACCCGCACCTCGTGCCCGAGGCCCACGAGATGCTGCGCGATCGCGAGCATCGGCAACACGTGGCCTGGCAAGGCGGTGGCCGCGATGAGATAGCTTGCCATTGCGTTCTTGCTCCTCCTATGAAGTGGTGGTTTCCGCGGCGCGGCGCGCCTTGGTGTCGATGCCCAGGTCGACGAAGTAGCGCTGCAGCAGCTCGCGGTCCACCGGCCGGATCGGCGCGCCGATGGCTGCGAGCTGCGCATGCGTGGCGGCGCCGCTCACCTGCGGCGGCGTGGCCGCCGTGTCGTAGCGGTCGAGAATCGCGAGCACCGCGGCCAGGTCGCGGTCCTGCACGGTGGCCAGCCTCTGGTGCGCGCGCTGCAGCCAGGGCTCGAGCCCCACGGGCTCCAGCCGCATGCCCATGCGCTCGAAGACCGGCGGAATGTCGCGCACCCGCAGCGCCTCCTGGCTCGTCAGGTGGAACACCTGGCCCCATGAGGCCTGCTGCCCCGCCAGGCCGAGGATGGCGCGCGCCACGTCGTCCACCGGCGTGAGGTTGAGCGGCAGATCCATGTCGGGAATCGCTTCCAGGTCGGCATAGAGGTGCGCCACGCGCCAGATCAGGTCGTCGGCGTTGCAGATCGCATGCGCGTGGTCGCCGGTGACGGCCCCGAGCCGGTAGATCGCCACCGGCATGCCCCGCGCCTGCGCCTCGCGGGCCAGCGCATCGCCGACCCACTTGCTCTGGCTGTAGCCGTCGACCAGCCCGCTCCAAGAGGCCAGCGCCGATTGCTCGGTGATGGTGTCTTCCTTGTTGTTCTGGTCGATCACCGCGAGCGTGGAGACGTAGTGCATGCTCTTCGCGCGGCCTTGCGCCGTCCATTCGAGCAGCGTGACCACGCTGTCGACGTTCGCGGGCTTGAGGCTCGCATAGGGATGCAAAAAGTCGACCTGCGCGGCGCAGTGGTAGATGGCGTCGCAGCCGTCCTGCACCAGCTGCACGGCGCGGTCGTCCAGGCCCAGGCGCGGCTTGCCGAGGTCGCCGGTCACGACCTGGATGCGCGCGTCGTCCCACACCGCGCCCAGCCGGCGCTGGACCAGCGTGCGCTTGAGGCGAAGCTCGCCGGCCTGCGCGTCCTCGGCGCGCACATGGCACACCACGCAGGCCGTGGTGCCGCGCAGCAATGCGGCCAGCAGGTGGCTGCCGACGAAGCCGCTCGCGCCGGTGAGGAACACGCGCTTCGGTTTCAGCGCCGGTGCAGCAGTGCCCTGCGGGCGGATGTGCGCGGGCAATTCGAGTTCGCGCGACAGGTCCAGCGCCTCGGCCCCACCGCCGGCGTTGTCGTCGATCCATGCGGCCAGCTCGGCAATCGAGGGGCGGTTGTAGACCTCGGCATGCGGGAAGTCCGCGCGCAGCTGCTGGCGGATGCGCATGCCGAGCTGGATCGCCATCAGCGAATGGCCGCCGATCTCGAAGAAGTTGTCGTGGATGCCGATGCGCTGCAGCTGCAGCGTCTCGGCCCACAGGTCCGCAAGCAGATTCTCGGTGGCCGTGCGCGGTGCCACGTACTGCGCGCCGGCCTGCTGCTGCTCGGGTGCGGGCAGCGCCTTGCGGTCGAGCTTGCCGCTCGGTGTCAGCGGCAGCGACGGCAGGTGCACGAAGGCCGAGGGCACCATGTAGTCGGGCAGCGCCTTCGCCATGTGCGCGCGCAGCTCGACCGGCTGCGGATCGGGGGCGGCGGCAAAGTAGGCCACCAGGCGCTTGTCGCCCGGGATGTCCTCGCGCACGACCACGGCGGCCTGCGTCACCTGCGGATGCTTCAGCAGCACCGACTCGATCTCGCCGGGCTCGATGCGGAAGCCGCGGATCTTCACCTGCTGGTCGGCGCGGCCCAGGAAGTCGAGGCTGCCGTCGCTGCGCCAGCGCGCGAGGTCGCCGCTGCGGTACATGCGGCTGCCGGGCTCGCCATACGGATTGGCAATGAAGCGCTCGGCGCTCAGCACGGGCCGCTTGAGGTAGCCGCGCGCCACGCCGCTGCCGGCGATGTACAGCTCGCCCGCAACACCGGGCGGCACCGGGCGCAGGCTGTCGTCGAGCACGTACATGCGCGTGTTCCAGACCGGCTGGCCGATGGAGGGCGGCTCCGTCGCATCCATCGGCGCGCTCATGCTCGCGCAGATGGTGATCTCGGTCGGGCCGTAGGCGTTGACCATGCGGCGGCCCTGCGACCAGCGCGCGGCCAGCGCCGCGGGGCAGGCGTCGCCGCCCACCACCAGCGTCTGGAACCGCGGAAATTCGCCTGGCGGCAAGGTAGCCAGCGCGGCAGGCGGAATCAGCGCGTGGCTGATGGCTTGCCTCTCGAGCAGCTCGGCCAAGTCCGTGCCCAGCAGCGGCTGCGCCGCGGGAAGCACCAGCGCGGCGCCGGCGTGGAAGGCCATCAGCTGGTCCATCACGGAAGCATCGAAGCCGCTGGAGGAGAACTGCAGCACGCGCGAAGCCGGCGTGATCGCAAGTCGCTCCATCATCGCGGCGCCCAGGCTGGCGAGGCCCGCATGCGGCACCACCACGCCCTTGGGCAGGCCGGTGGAGCCCGAGGTGTAGATGACGTAGGCGGCCTGCTGAGGATCGGCAACTTGCGCCGGCGCCGGATGATCGTCCGGCTGGATTGCCAGCGCGGCGACCGTCTCGTCGCCATCGAGCGCCACGCAGTGCGGCACGCCAGCCAGCTGTGGCAGGAGCGCGGCATGGGTCAGCACGGCGGCGGGCGCGGCTTCCTCGAACACGAAGGCGCTGCGCCCGGCCATGTGGGCCGGGTCGATCGGCAGGTAGGCCGCGCCAGCCTTGACGATGGCCAGGTGCGTCACCACGAGGTCGAGCGAACGCGGCAGCACCGTCGCGACGATGGCACCGGCGCCGATGCCCCGGCCGCGCAGCAGCTGCGCGAGCCGGTTGGCGCGCAGGTCGAGCTCGGCATAGCTCACGGTCACATCGTCGAGCACCACCGCCGCGGCCTGCGGTCGCTCGGCGGCGTGAGCCTGAACCATGGCGGCCAGGGTGAGCGGCGCCAGCTCGCGCGTGCGGCCGCTCCAGTCCTCCAGCACACGGCGGTTTTCCTCGGCGCTCAGGATGGCCAGGCTGGCGATGGGTTCGTCGGGCGCATCGCAGGCCTCTTCGAGCAGGCGCGCGAGCCGCGCCGCGATGGCCTCGACCGTGCCGCGGTCGAACAGGTCGGTGCTGTACTGGATGCCGCCGGCAATGCCGCCCGGCAGGCCGTCGGCACCGCGCTGCTCGTCGAGAATGAAGGACAGGTCGAACTTCGCGGTGTCCACGGCCACCGGCTGCGGCGTGATCGACAGGCCCGGCAGGCTGAAGGACAGCCGGTTGCTGCCCTGCTGGAAGCCCAGCATGACCTGGAACAGCGGCAGGTTGGCGCCCGAGCGGCCCGGCCGCAGCAGCTCTACGATGCGGTCGTACGGAAGCTCCTGGTTCGCATAGGCCGCCAGGTTGGTGCTGCGCACGCGCGCGATCAGCTCGCGCAGGCTCGGCTGCCCCGAGAGGTCGGTGCGCAGCACCAGCGCATTGACGAAGCAGCCGATCAGCTCGTCCAGCGCGTGGTCGCTGCGCCCGGCCACCGGCGTGCCGATGGCGATGTCGTCGCCGGCGCCGAGCCGGTGCAGCAGCCCCGCGAGTGCGGCCTGCAGCACCATGAAGACGCTGGCCTGGCCGTCGCGCGCCAGCTGCAGCATGCGCTCGTGCACGCGCGGCGCGATCTGCATCGGCACCACGTCGCCGCGGTAGCTGGGCACCGCCGGATGCGGGCGGTCGACGGGCAGGCTCAGCCGCTCGGGCAGGTCGCCCAAGGTCTCGCGCCAGAACTCGCGCTGGCGGCCGGCCATGCTCTCGGGGTCGTCTTCGCTGCCGAGCAGTTCCTGCTGCCACAGCGCGTAGTCGGCATATTGCAGCGGCAGCGGCGCCCAGCCCGGCGCCTTGCCTTCGCAGCGTGCGGCATAGGCCACGCTCAGGTCGCGCGCCAGCGGCAGCAGCGAGGCGCCGTCGCCGACGATGTGGTGCGTCAAGAGCAGCAGCACGTGTTCGTCGGCCGCCAGCCTGAACAGGTGCGTGCGCAACGGCGGCGTGGTGCCGAGCGCGAAGCCGCGGTGCGCCGCGGCATGCAGCTGCGTGGCGATGTCTTCCTCGCTGCTGTCGGCTTCGATCACCGCTGGCCACGCCTCAGCACCATCGAGGATGTGCTGGTAGGGCAGCCCGTCCTCGTTCGGGTAGATGGTGCGCAGGCTCTCGTGGCGCTGCACCAGGTCGCCCAGCGCCTCGTGCAGTGCCGCGCGGTCCAGCAGGCCGGAAAGCCGCAGCGCGAGCGGCATGTTGTAGGCCGGGTTGGCCTCTTCGAGCTGGTTCATCAGCCACAGGCGGCGCTGCGCGAAAGAAAGCGGAATGCGCGCCGGGCGCGGCATCGGCACGAGACTGGGGCGCGCCACCGTCTCCTGGTCGAGCAGCTCCGCGAGGCCGGCGATGGTGGAGACCTGGAACAGCGTGTCCAGCGGCAGGTCGATCATGAACTGCTGACGGATCATCGAGATCAGCTGCACGATCATCAGCGAGTGCCCGCCGAGCTCGAAGAAGTTGTCGTGGATGCCCACGCGCGGCAGGTGCAGCGTCTCGGCCCAGAGCCCCGCCAATATTCTTTCGGTGGGCGTGCGCGGTGCCGCATACGGCGTGGCGGCCTGCAGCTCGGGCGCCGGCAGCGCCTTGCGGTCGAGCTTGCCGCTCGGGCCCAGCGGCAGCGCCGGCAGGCTCACGAAGGCCGAGGGCACCATGTACTCGGGCAAGGCCTGCGCCAGGTGCGTGCGCAGCTCGGCGGCCTGCAGATCGGCCGCATCGGCAGCCACCACGTAGGCCACCAGGCGCTTCTCGCCCGGCACATCCTCGCGCGCAAGCACCGCGGCCTGCGCCACCTGCGGATGCCGCAGCAGCACCGACTCGATCTCGCCGGGCTCGATGCGCAGGCCGCGGATCTTCACCTGCTGGTCGGCGCGGCCCAGGAAGTCGAGGCTGCCGTCGCTGCGCCAGCGCGCAAGATCGCCGCTGCGGTACATGCGGCTGCCGGGCTCGCCGTACGGGTTGGCAATGAAGCGTTCGGCGCTCAGCAGCGGCCGCCCGAGGTAGCCGCGCGCCAGGCCGATACCCGCGATGTAGAGCTCGCCGGTCACGCCCGGCGGCACGGGCTGCAGGCCGCTGTCCAGCACATGCATCTGCGTGTTCCAGATCGGGCGGCCGATGGGAACGCTCGCCAGTGCCGCTGCGGCTTGCGGCTCGCGCGGGCATTCCCACGAGGTCACGTCGACGGCGGCCTCGGTCGGGCCGTAGAGGTTGTGCAGCTCGCAGGACAGGCGCTGCTGGAACTGCGACACCAGCGCGGGCGACAGGGCTTCGCCGCTGCAGATCACGCGCCGCAGCGTGCTGCAGGCGGACGCGGCGGGCTCGCGCAGGAAGACCTCGAGCATCGACGGCACGAAGTGGATCGTGGTGATGGCTTCGCTGGCAATCAGATCGGCCAGGTAGGCCGCATCCTTGTGGCCGCCCGGCTTTGCGAGCACCAGCGTGGCGCCGTCGATCAGCGGCCAGAAGAATTCCCAGACCGACACGTCGAAGCTCGACGGCGTCTTTTGCAGGACGCGGTCGTCGGCCCGCAGGCCGTAGCGGTGCTGCATCCAGCGCAGGCGGTTGACGATGGCTCGGTGCGACACCACCGCGCCCTTCGGCGTCCCGGTGGAGCCCGAGGTGTAGATCACATAGGCCGGATGGTCGGGGTCGATCGCCACGGCGGGATCGCTGTCGGCGCAACTCCCCAGTTCGGCAATCGTTTGCGGCAGGTCGAGCAGCAATTGCCCTGCGCCGCCCGGCAGCGTCTCCGCAAGCGCCATGGTCGTGATGAGGCACACCGGCTGCGCGTCGCCGAGCATGAAGGCGATGCGGTCCTGCGGAAAGTCGGGGTCGACCGGCAGGTAGGCGGCGCCCGTCTTCAGCGTGGCGAGCAGCGCCACCATCAATTCCATCGAGCGCGGAATGGCCAGCGCCACGGTGCGCTCCGGCCCCGCGCCGCGTGCGCGCAGCAGGTGCGCGAGGCGGTTGGCGCGGCGGTTCAGTTCGCCGTTGCGCATCGCCTCGCCTTCGAAGCGCAGCGCAATGCCTTGCGGGTCGGCTGCAAGCTGCGCCTCGATCAATGCGGTGAGATGGCTGGCGGGCACCGGGTGCGCCGTGCCGTTCCACTCCACCAGCAGTTGCGTGCGCTCATGCATGCTCAGCAGGTCGACATGGCCGATGGCCTGGTCCGGCTCGCGGATCACCGCGGCCATGAAGGCGAGCAGCCGGCGCTGATGGTCGGCCAGCCCTTGCGCGCTGTGCACCGCGGGGTTGGCGTCGAAGTCGATCTGCAGGTCCTGCCCGTTGCCGCGTTCGTACAGGAAGATGCCCAGGTCCTCGGCCGTGCCGTTCGACAGGTTGCGCGGCTTCGCGGCATGGCCCGCAAAGCGGAAGTCGTAGTCGAAGGGCTCGACGTTGACCACCGTGGTGAACAGCTGCCGGTTGGCAACCAGCATGTTGAGATCGCTGCGCAGGTGCTCGTAGCGGTAGCTCTGGTGCCTGAGGATCTGCCGCATCTGCCGGCCGACCTCGCGAATCAGTTCCGGGATCGGCAGGTCCGCGCGCATCGCCAGGCGCAGCGGCAGCGCGTTGGCCACCATCGCCGGCACGCGCCGCATGCGGTCGTTGTGGCGCGCCGTCACGGGGATGCCGATCACCATGTCCTCGATGCCGGTGGCGCGGTACAGGTAGGCCGCGGTGGTGGCGATGAGGATCTGCGGCAGCGTGGTCCCGAGCTCTTGCGCAATGGCCTGCAGGGCCTGCACGCTGGCGGCCGGCAGATGCACCGTCTGGCGCAGCAGGCCGCCGATGTTGACCGAACGCTGCGAGGCCAGGCTCAGCGGATCCGGTGCATCGCCGAAGCGCTCGACCCAGTACTGGCGGTCGCGCGGAAAGCGGCCCGACGCGCGGTAGGCGTTGTCTTCCTCGGCCAGCTGCGAGATCGGCGCGAGGCGCGATTCATCAGGCACTGCCGCGCTGCCTTCGGCCATGGCGCTGTAGACGTCCGCGAAGCGGCGCGCAATGAGCCCGCCGCCAAAGCCGTCGAGCACGATGTGGTGGCTTCGGTGATACCAGATGTGGCGCGCGGGCGAGAGGCGGATCAGCGCCGAGAGCCACAGCGGCCCCGTCGCCAGGTCGATGTTGCGCGTGAAGTCGGCGCGCATCCAGCGCTCGGCCTCGGCCTGCGGATCGCGCTCGTCACTCAAGTCGAGGTACGGAATCTCGCCGGTGAAGGTGGGCGCCACGACCTGGCGCGGCCCTGCGTCGGTATCGACAAAACTCAGCCGCGTGGCTTCGGCTTCATCGGCCACCTGGCGCATGGCGGCAACGAAGATGGCGCGGTCGATGGGGCCATCGATCTCGATGGCTTCGGCAAGATTGAAATTGGTGTCGGGCGACGCGAACTTTGCGCCGAGCCACATCGCCATCTGACCCGAGGTAAGGGGCGCGGTGCGGCCCAGGTGATCGGCGGTAGTCATGCACTTCTCCAGCTCTTGAATGAAATCGGCAACGCAACGCTGCATGGGCGCGTGGGATGAACGCGCCAAACCACTCTACAAGTGGTTGCAACAATTTCAGTGACGCTTTTCCGGGCACGAAAATTTCACGCGCGGCCTTGAGCGAGAAAGGTTTCAGCGGGAAGTGAACATTCGATCGGCGATGGTCGAATGCGAAGGCTTTCATCGTATTTCCGGGGCCCGACACCCGGAAAACCGTTGTTGCAATGCAGCAACTTGGTACAAATTCCGTAGGGGCATCCATCGGCGTGCGAACGGCCGCGCAAAAAAAACGCGCCCCGCGGCGCGTACTTTCGATGGATGCCCGGGCTGCGGGCGCGGTCCGCGTCAGCGCACCATGTCCCATCCCATCATCAGCGCCGCGAAGCCCATCAGGGCCGTGCCGCCCCACCCGAGCCAGCGCGTGCGGCGCCCCGAGGTGAACAGGCCCATCACCTTCTCGCGCGACACCAGCACCATCATCGCGGCCATGATCGGCACGGCGACCACGCCGTTGATCACGGCGCTCCAGTACAGCGCCTTCATCGGATCGATCGGGGTGAAGTCGAGCGCGGTGCCCACCAGCGTGGCCACCGCGATGATCCCGTAGAACTCCTTGGCTTCGCGCCAGTGCCGCTCCAGCCCTTCTTCCCAGCCGAAGGCCTCGGCCACCGCATAGGCAGCCGACGAGGCCAGCACGGGCACCGCCAGCAAGCCGGTGGCGATGATGCCGCCCGCGAAGAGCCAGAACGCGAAGTCGCCCGCCAGCGGCCGCAGCGCCTCGGCCGCCTGCGCCGCCGAAGACACGTCGTGCACCCCCGCCGCAAACAGCACCGCCGCGCCCACCACCATCACGAAGAAGGCGATCACGTTCGAGAAGGTCATGCCCAGCCAGGTGTCGAGCCGCACGCGCCGCAGGTCGCGCCACACCTCCTGGTCGGTGCCGCGCCGCCCGCCCCTGAGCCGGAGCTCCTCGACTTCCTGCGAGGCCTGCCAGAAGAACAGGTACGGCGAAATGGTGGTGCCCAGCAGCGCCACGATCATCATCCAGTAGCTGCCGTTCCACTGCAGCCGGGGCACCACGAGGTCGTGCAGCACATGGCCCCATTCCACCTGCACCGCGAACACCGCGGCCACGTAGGCAAATAGCGTGAGCGTCAGCCACTTGAGGATGTGGGCCAGCTTGCGGTAGGGCACGAACACCTGCAGCAGCACCGTGACCACGCCGAACATCAGCGAATGGAAGTGCGCGCCGCCGCCCACCACCAGCTGCAGCGCCTCGCCCATGGCCGCGATGTCGGCCGCGATGTTGATGGTGTTGGCCACCACCAGCAGCGACACCAGGGCGAACAGGAAGCCGCGCGGCATGTGCTCGCGCAGGTTGGCCGCCACGCCCTTGCCCGTGACCCGGCCGATGCGCGCCGACACCAGCTGGATCGCCACCATGAACGGTAGCGACAGGAACACCGTCCAGAGCAGGCCGGTGCCGAACTGGGCGCCGGCCTGGGTGTAGGTGGCGATGCCGGAGGGGTCGTCGTCGGCCGCACCGGTGACGACGCCAGGCCCCACGTGGCGCAGGAACGACGGAATACGTTTCTTCATGTGGCCCGATCGTGGCACGCCGAGCCTGACCGCCAGATGATCTTGCGCAGGCTTTTCACCGAAAAGATGCGCGAAGATCCTGCGCCTTTCCCCTACCCCGCCCGCTCGGAGAACAGCGCCGTGATCACCTGGCGCAGCCAGCGGTTCGCCGGATCGGCCTCGAAGCGCCTGCTCCAGTGCAGCGACACCGTGAAGTCGCGCAGCGGAAACGGCGGCTCGACGATGGCGTAGCCGCCTTCCTCGGCAAAGCCGCGCGCGATGTTGCGCGGCATCACCACCGCCAGGTCGGTGGCGCGCACGATGGCCGGCAGCACCATGAAGTGCTCGGTGGTCAGGCGCAGCCGGTCTTCGAGGTTCAGCAGCTGCAGGATGCGCAGCGTCTCGGCGTGCGTGCGCACCGCCACGTAGTCGAGCTCCTGCAGCGCCTCGAGCAGCGCCTGCCCGCTGCGGCGCCGCTTCGTCACGAACGGGTGGCCCTTGCGCAGCAGCACGATGTAGCGGTCCTTCAGCAGCTGGGCGCGCTGCGTGTCCTTCACCTTGGGCAAAAAGCCGAAGGCGAAGTCGATCCGGCCGCTGTCGAGCGCGGCGGCAATGTCGCCGGTGGCCAGCGGCATGGTCTCGACGCGCACGCCCGGCGCCAGCTCGCGCAGCCGCGCCATCAGCGCGGGCAGGAAGCGGCCTTCGCCGATGTCGCTCATGTGGATGCGGAACAGCTTGCGCGAAGCGGCCGGGTCGAAGCGCTCGGGCTCGGCCAGCGCCTGCTGCAGCATGGCCAGCGCCGCCTGCACCGGCACCGCCAGCCGCTCCGCCCGCGGCGTGGGCGCCACGCCGCCGGGGGTGCGCGTGAAGAGCGCATCGCCCAGCAACAGGCGCAGCCGCGTGAGGCCATGGCTGGCCGCCGGCTGCGTGAGGCCCAGCGCGTCGGCCGCGCGGCTCACGCTGCGGGCGCGGAAGACCGCATCGAAGAGCCGCAGCAGGTTGAGGTCGAGCTTTTCGATATGCATGGCGTTCATGTTGGATAGCTTGCTTATTTTATTGATGTATGGCGGCGCGCCGACCACACTGCGAGACCCCCAGAAAAAAGAGACACGATGGAAGTTTCATTCAGCAAGGAAGTCGAGCTGCTGCGCCTGGGCGCCGGCGACACCTTCCACGGCGAGGGCATCCTCGCGATCACCAAGGGCCTGCTGCAGTCGGGCGTGGCCTACGTGGGCGGCTACCAGGGGGCGCCGGTGTCGCACCTGCTCGACGTCATGGTGCAGGGCAAGGCCTACATGGACGAGCTCGGCGTGCACGTGGAAGCCTGCTCCAACGAAGCCTCGGCCGCGGCCATGCTCGGCGCCTCCATTCATTACCCGCTGCGCGGCGCCGTCACCTGGAAGTCGATAGTCGGCACCAACGTGGCGGCCGATGCGCTCTCCAACCTGTCGTCGCCCGGCGTGACCGGCGGCGTGCTGGTGGTGGTGGGCGAGGACTACGGCGAAGGCGCCAGCGTGATCCAGGAGCGCACGCATGCCTATGCGCTCAAGTCGAGCATGTGCCTGCTCGATCCGCGGCCCGACCTGGGCGTGATGGTGCGCATGGTGGAAGAAGGCTTTCGCCTGTCGGAAGCCTCCAACATGCCCTGCCTGATGGAGCTGCGCATTCGCACCTGCCACGTGCGCGGCAGCTTCGAGTGCAGGGACAACATCGCGCCCGCCGTCTCGACCCGCGCGCTGATGAGCGAGCCCGCGGGCTTCGACTACATGCGGCTCGCGCATCCGCCCGTCACCTTCCGCCATGAAAAACTCAAGGGCGACGAGCGCATTCCGGCGGCGCGGCGCTACATCGTGGAGCACGGGCTCAACGAGCTGGTGCCGGGCGGCCGGCATGCCGACCTCGGCATCGTGGTGCAGGGCGGGCTCTACAACGCGCTCATCCGCAGCCTGCAGCAGCAGGGCCTGGCCGATGCCTTCGGCGAGACCGACATTCCGATCCTGGTGCTCAACGTGACCTACCCGCTGGTGCCCGAGCAGGTGGCCGACTTCTGCCTGGGCAAGCGCGCCGTGCTGGTGGTGGAGGAAGGCCAGCCCGAATACATCGAGCAGGACATCGCCACCCTCTTGCGCCGGCGCGACATCCAGACGCCGCTGCACGGCAAGGACATGCTGCCCGCGGCCGGCGAATACGGCGTCGAGGTGCTCGCGGGCGGCCTCGGCGCGTTCGCCGCGAAGTACATCGAGAGCGGCGAAGCTTCGTCTTCCGCAGAGGCCTGGCTGGCCGGCAACCGCGAGCGCCGCGAGGCGGTGGCGCGCCAGCTCGAGACGCTGCTGCCCAACCGGCCGCCGAGCTTCTGCGTCGGCTGCCCCGAGCGGCCGGTGTTCTCGGCGCTCAAGCTCGCGCAGCAGGAGACCGGGCCTGTGCACATCGCGGCCGACATCGGCTGCCATGCCTTCGGCACCTTCGAGCCCTTCTCGATGGGGCATTCGATCCTCGGCTACGGCATGAGCCTGGCAAGCCGCGCGGGCGTGGCGCCCATGATGAACCGCCGCACCCTGTCGATCATGGGCGACGGCGGCTTCTGGCACAACGGATTGCTCACCGGCGTGCAGAGCGCGCTCTTCAACGGCGACGACGCGGTGCTGCTGATCTTCAAGAACGGCTACACCTCGGCCACCGGCACGCAGGACATCATCTCCACGCCCGACGACGAGACGAAGGAGCGCGCCGTCGACAAGCAGCAGAGCCTGGTCGACAAGAACCAGACCATCGAGGCCACGCTGAAAGGCCTGGGCGTGCAGTGGATGCGCACCGTCACCACCTACGACGTGGAGCGCATGCGCAAGACGCTGACCGAGGCGCTCACCAGCGACTTCAACGGCCTCAAGGTGGTGATTGCCGAGGGCGAATGCCAGCTCGAGCGGCAGCGCCGCATCAAGCCCTGGATTGCCGGCCTGCTCAAGAAGGGCGAGCGCGTGGTGCGCGTGAAGTACGGCGTGGACGAGGACGTGTGCAACGGCGACCACGCCTGCATCCGCCTGTCGGGCTGCCCCACGCTCACGCTCAAGGACAACCCCGATCCGCTCAAGGTCGACCCCGTGGCCACCGTGATCGACGGCTGCGTGGGCTGCGGCCTGTGCGGCGAGAACGCGCATGCGGCCACGCTGTGCCCGAGCTTCTACCGCGCCGAGGTGGTGCAGAACCCCAAGTGGCACGAGCGCCTGCTGCACACGCTGCGCGGCGCCGTGGTGCGCGTGCTGCAACCCGCATGAGAGACGACCACATGGAACAGAACCGCCCCATCTCCCTGCTCGTCTGCGCCCTGGGCGGCGAAGGCGGCGGCGTGCTCACCGAATGGCTGGTCGACATCGCGCGCCATGCCGGCCATGCCGCGCAGAGCACGTCGATTCCGGGCGTGGCGCAGCGCACCGGCGCCACCACCTACTACATCGAGGTGTTCCCGGTGCCGCTCGCGCAGCTGGCCGGCCGGCGCCCGGTGTTCAGCCTGAGCCCGGTGCCGGGCGCGCTCGACGCCATCGTGTCGTCGGAGCTGCTCGAGACCGCGCGCCAGATCGGCAACGGCATGAGCGCGCCGCTGCGCACGCTGGTCATCAGTTCGTCGGCGCGCATCTTCACCACCGCCGAGCGCATGCAGCCCGGCGACGGCCGCGCCGATGCGCAGCGCCTCGTCGACGTGGTCAAGGCCTTCAGCCGCGAACACCATGTGTTCGACATGAACGCCATGGCGCGCGAAACGGGCACGGTGGTCAGCGCGGTGATGCTCGGCGCCATCGCGGGCAGCGGCCTGTTCCCGTTCCCGCGCGAGGCCTATGAACACGTGGTGCGCGGCGGCGACGCCCGCGCGCCCGAGAAGCTGGGCAGGATGGCCGCGGCCAGCCTGCGCGGCTTTGCGGCCGGCTTCGAGGCCGTGGGCACGCCGCGCGCGCAGGCCGCCTTCGTGAGCAGCGTGCTGGCCGCCGACACCCGCGACGCGCCGCCACCGCCGCGCGCATTGCCGGACGAACTGGCGCAGCGCTTTCCGCCCGCCGTGCACGACATGCTCGCGCTCGGCCATGCGCGCGTGCTCGACTACCAGGACGCCGCCTACGCCGCGCTCTACGCCGAGCGGCTGGGCCGGGTGCTCGATGCCGAACGCGCGGCCGACCCGGCCGGCGCGCAGGGCTTTGCCACCACCCGCGAAGCCGCGCGCTGGCTCGCGCTGTGGATGGCCTTCGACGACATCGTGCGCGTGGCCGCGCTCAAGGGCCGCGCCAGCCGTGCGCAGCGCGTGCGGCATGAAGTGCGCGCGGCCGAGGAAGACATCGTGAAGGTCTACGACCATTTCAAGCCCGGCGCGGCCGAGTTCGCCGCGCTGCTGCCGCCGGGCCTGGCGCGCCGCGTCACCGCATGGGACCGCGGCAGGCAGGCCCGCGGCCTCGTGCCCTGGGCGCTGCCGTTGAAGGTGGGCAGCCATTCGGTGGCCGGCATGGCGTCGCTGCGCCTCTTGTCATCGCTGAAGTGGCTGCGCCGCCGCGGCCAGCGCTTTGCCGAGGAACAGGCACTGATCGAGCGCTGGCTCGCGGCGGTGGAGGCCGGCACGCGCGAGGCCTGGGCACTGGGCCACGAGCTTGCGCTGTGCGGCCGGCTCATCAAGGGCTATGGCAGCACCAACGAGCGCGGCAAGGAAAACCTGCTGCACCTGGCCGGCCATCTGGCGGCGCAGCCCGGCGTGGCGCCGGCCGAGCGCGCCCAATCGGTGGCGGCGGCGCGCACCGCCGCGCTGGCCGACGATGCCGGCCGCGCGCTCGATGCCGCGCTGGTGGCGCACGGCGCGCCCGCCCGCCCGGTCAAGGCCCAGCCGATCCGCTGGATGAAGCGCAAGCCCGCGGGCAGCGCCTGAGGCCGAGGCACCCACGATGCCGCTGCTCAATGTCGAAGACCACCGGCGCCGTGCGCGCCGGATGTTGCCGCGCCTCGTGTTCGACTATGTCGACGGCGGTGCCGAGGACGAGCGCTGCCTGCAGCGCAACCGCGATGCGCTCGAACAGCTGCCGCTGATTCCCGAATGCCTGCGCGACACCAGCACGGTGGACATCGGCATCGAACTGTTCGGCCGCCGCTGGCGCGCGCCTTTCGCGGTCGCGCCCATCGGCCTGGCCGGCCTGGTGCGCCCCGGCGCCGACGCCCTGCTGGCCCGCGCGGCCCAGGGCGCGGGCGTGCCCTTCGTTCTCTCAACCGCATCGAACACGCGCATCGAGGACGTGCGCGCGGCCGCGCCCGACGCCACGCTGTGGATGCAGCTGTACGTGATGGGCGAGCGCGCCATTGCCGAGCGCATCGTGCGGCGCGCACGCGCGGCCGGCTTCGAGGCGCTGGTGCTCACGGTCGACGTGCCGGTCAGCGGGCTGCGCGAGCGCGACCTGCGGCACGGCTTCCGGTTGCCGATGCGCCTCACGCCCGCCACCGTGCTCGACATGGCGCGCCATCCGGCGTGGCTGATGCGGCTCGCACGCAGCGGCATGCCGCAGTTCGCGAACCTGCTGCCGGACGACGACGGCGCGCCCGTGTCCGCGCAGGCGCAGGCGCAGGCCGCGCTGCTCTCGCGCACCATGGACCGCCGGCTCACCTGGGAAAGCCTCGCCTGGCTGCGCAAGCTCTGGGACGGCCCGCTGCTGGTCAAGGGCCTGCTCGGCGCCGGGGACGCGCGGCGCGCCGTGCGCCACGGCGCGGACGGCATCGTGGTGTCGAACCACGGCGGCCGCCAGCTCGATGCGGCGCCCGCGAGCATCGCCGTGCTGCCCGCCATGGTGGATGCCGCCGGCGGGCGCATTCCGGTGCTGATGGACGGCGGCATCCGGCGCGGCAGCGACGTGGTGAAGGCGCTGGCACTGGGCGCGCGCGGCGTGCTGGCCGGACGTGCGCCGCTCTACGGCCTGGCCTGCGGCGGCGAGCAAGGCGCGCTCTCTGTGCTGCAGCTGCTGGCGCAGGAAATCGAACGCACCATGACGCTGCTCGGCGCCACGCGCGCGGCCGAACTCGGGCTGCGCCACGTCGGCCGGCCCGAGCCGCCGCCCAAGGAAACCCTGCAAGGGAAACCCGCCATTTACGCGGCGCGCGCCGCTGCCTAGATTGCACGGATTAGTTCAGAAACATAACGAAGGAGACCATGAAAACCCACCGCCACCCCCATCATCCGAAGCGCCCCGCTGCGCCGGCCCTGATCGCCATCTGCGCCGCCCTTGCACTCGGCACGCCCGCCGTGCAGGCGCAGGACAAGGCCGTGCAGATCAAGCTCTCGAGCTGGGTGCCCGCGCAGCATCCGCTCAACCCCGCGCTGCAGGCCTGGGCCGACGACATCAAGAAGGCGTCGAACGGCAGCATCACCGCGATCCTGTTTCCATCGGAGCAGCTCGGCAAGGCCTTCGACCACTACGACATGGCGCGCGACGGCATCGCCGACTTCGCCTACGTGAACCCCGGCTACCAGCCCGGCCGCTTTCCGGTGATGGCGGGTGCGTCGCTGCCCTTCCTGTTCGCCAACGGCAAGGAGGGCTCGGCCGCCATCGACGCCTGGTACCGCAACTACGCGGCCAAGGAAATGAAGGACGTGAAGTACTGCTTCGCGTTCGTGCACGACCCCGGCACCTTCCACTCGCGCAAGAAGATCACGCTGCCCACCGACATCAAGGGCATGAAGGTGCGGCCCGCCACCAGCACCGTGGGCCAGCTGATCACCTCGCTGGGCGGCACCAACGTGCAGGCCTCGGCGCCCGAGTCGCGTGACATGCTGGAGCGCGGCGTGGCCGATGCCATCACCTTCCCCTGGGGATCGATCGGCCTGTTCGGCATCGACAAGGTGGTCAAGTACCACATGGACGCGCCGCTCTACGTCACGCCCTTCGTCTGGGTGATGAACAAGGGCAAGTACGACGCCATGTCCGCCGGCCAGAAGAAGGTGATCGACGAGCACTGCACCAGCGAGTGGGCCCAGAAGGTGGCCGGGCCGTGGGCCGACTTCGAGTTCGGCGGGCGCGCGAAGATCGCCGCGCAGCCGGGCCACGAGGTCTACAAGCTCACGCCGGAGCAGCTCGATGCCTGGCGCAAGGCCGCAGCACCTTCCGAGGCGCAGTGGGCCGACACCGTGAAGAAGGCGGGCGAGGATCCAAAGGCCGTGATGGATGCGCTCAAGGCCAGCCTCGCCAAGTACAAGTCGGCGCTCTGAGCGATGGCTGCCCGGTCCGTCCGCTACATGGACCGCGCGATCAACACGATCGAATGGCTTGCCGCCATCTTCGTGGGGATCGTCGCGCTCAACATCTTCGTGGCCGTGGTGCTGCGCAAGTTCTTCGACACCTCGATCCCCGACGCCTACGACTTCGGCCGCATGCTGCTGGGCATCCTGATCTTCTGGGGCATTGCGGCCACCAGCTACCGCGGCGGCCACATCACGGTCGACCTCGTGTGGACGGCCGCGGGTCCGCGCATGAAGCGCGTGATCGACGTGTTCGCCACGCTGGTGCTGCTGTTCGTGGTGGCGGTGCAGACGGCCATGCTGTTCGACAAGGTGCGCGGCACCTACGTGGACAACGTGCTGACCTACGACATGAACATTCCCACCTGGCCGTTCTATGCCGTGGCCTGGGCCGGCGACGTGTGCGCGGTGCTGCTGATCGCCATCCGCACCTATCGGCTGATCTTCCATCCCGAGCAGCTGGAAGAAGTCCACGCTGAACAGAAAGCCGATGAATGAGCCCCGATGCAGTTGCGATTCTTGGCTTCGTGGTCCTCTTCGCGCTGATGCTCTTGCGGGTGCCGGTGGGCATGGCGATGGGCCTCGTGGGCGTGGCGGGCTACAGCTATCTCGTGGGCCCCGGGCCCGCGCTCAAGCTGGTCGGCCAGACCTCCATGCGCACCGTGACCGACTACACCTTCGGCGTGATCCCGATGTTCATGCTGATGGGCGCGCTGGTGTCGGTGTCGGGCGTGAGCCGCGAACTCTTCAAGGCCGCCAACTCGATGATCGGCCACATGCGCGGCGGGCTCGGCGTGGCCACCGTGGTGGCCTGCGGCGGCTTCGCGGCGATCTGCGGCTCCTCGGTGGCCACGGCCGCCACCTTCTCGGCGGTGGCCTATCCGGAGATGCGGCGCTTCAACTACCCGCAGTCGTTCTCCACCGGCGTGATCGCCGCGGGCGGCACGCTGGGCGCCATTCTTCCGCCTTCGACGGTGCTCGCGGTCTACGCCATCCTCACGCAGCAGGACATCGGCAAGCTCTTCATGGCCGGCATCGTGCCCGGCATCCTGGCCATGGCGATGTACGTGCTGACCATCGCGATCATCGTGAAGGCGCGGCCCGGCTGGCTGCCCGGCGGCGAGGTCAAGCCGTGGTCGGAACGCCTCGATGACCTGAAGAACGTGTGGGCGCCGCTGGTGCTGTTCGTGTTCGTGATCGGCGGGCTCTACGGCGGCTTCTTCACGCCCACCGAGGCCGGCGGCGTGGGCGCGAGCGGCGCCTTCATCCTCGGGCTGCTGCGGCGCAAGCTCGACGGCCCGAAGATCCGCGAGGCGCTGCTGTCGGCCACGCGCACGGCGGCGGCGGTGTTCACGGTGCTGATCGGCGCGCTGCTGTTCGGCTACTTCCTCACCATCACGCAGAGCCCGCAGAAGCTCACCGAATTCCTCACCGGCCTGGGCATCGGCCGCTACGGCGTGCTTGCGCTCATCATGCTGATGTACCTGGTGCTGGGCTGCCTGATGGACGCCATGGCCATGATCATCCTCACGGTGCCGATCATCTTTCCGGTGATCGTGCACCTGGGCTTCGATCCGATCTGGTTCGGCGTGATCATCGTGATGACGGTGGAACTGGGGCTGATCCATCCGCCGGTGGGGATGAACGTGTTCGTGATCAAGAGCGTGGTGAAGGACGTGAGCTTCACCACCATCTTCAAGGGCGTGCTGCCGTTCATCGTGACGGACATCGTGCGCCTGGTGATCCTGATCGCGTTCCCCATCATTGCCCTGTGGCTGCCGACGAGAATGAACTGATGAGCATGGCCAAGGAAATCATCTACACCGCACGCGTCGAGTTCGGCGACTGCGATCCCGCCGGCATCGTCTGGTTCCCCAACTTCTTCCGCTGGATCGATGCGGCGTCGCGCCACTTTTTTGCCGAATGCGGCGTGCCGCGCTGGGAAGAAACGGCCGAGACGCTGGGCGTGATCGGCACGCCGCTGGTCGACACGCACACGCGCTTCGTCAAGGCCGCGAGCTACGGCGACACGCTGCAGATCGCGGTGCGCGTCACCGAGTGGCGCGACAAGAGCTTCGTGCAGGCCTACCGCGTGCTGCGCGGCGACGAGCTGATCCTCGAATGCGAGGAGGTGCGCATCTTCGCGGCCAGGCGCGAAGGCGGCGGCATCCGCGCGGTGCCGATTCCGCCGTCCATCCGGGCGCTCTGCGACGAGGCCGCGTCTTAGAATGGCCCGATGAACTGGCGCACTCTTCTTCCGCTCGCTTTGCTCGTCACCGGCTGCTCGACGCTCCCCAACGAGGTGGTGCCCGTGCGCGAAGGCGTGCTGCGCGCACCCACGTACACGCAGGCCGCCGACCATTGCAGCGCCAAGGGCCAGACGCCGCGCTGGCTCGGCAAGGCGCCCGCGGAGGCCGGCGTGCTGTTCCAGTGCTACTGAGCCAGTTCGGCCGCGGCCCGGCAACGACCCGGCGCCGCCGCGGGACATAGCCAAAAAGGTTGACGCTCGTTGTGGTGCGGTGCAACAATCCCGCATCTTTATTTCGGAGCCCCGTGCGTGGACAGTGCCAGTTGGATCAGTGACAAGACGCGTGCCTCGGCAGGCGTGACACATCCGGCCCTCTAGCGCAGGCTCTTTTGCGCTGCGGCCGCCGTGCACGCAGCCTGACCCGTTCGCCATCCGAGGCGGGCGGCTCCCTCTTCCGAATCCCGCCGTTCTTCGTCACTGACTTTTTCAGTCAGCTTGCGTGTGTCCGTGCACGGGGCCCTTCATTGCGAAGGAGCCTTGCCATGCGCCAATTCCAGTCTCGTCAGCAACAGCTAAAGCAGCCGGTGCAGGAAACCGCTCGCCCGTCTGCGTCTGCGCCTGCGCGCGCGGTCACGGCGCAGGACATCGACAACGAAATGCTGGATCGCGCCGCCGCGCTCTGGACCACGCGGCGCATCCGCAGCTTCTTCCTGCTGCTCGAGCGGCCGCCGCGCGCCGGGCAGCGCTGACGCGCCGCACTGCCACCTCCCGCCGCACGACACGCAAGAAACAAGGAGGCCCGATGGACCCCGCTTCTCATGGGCGCCCCTGCGCGCCACCCCTCTTCCGCCCGACCGGCCACACCGAAATGCAGCGCGCCGCGCCGCAAGGGGATTCCCACGCCTGATTGACGCGGGAGGTTCTTCCCTTCGCGGCCGGCGCCGTGAAGGAATAAAAAATGAAGAACGTCCTGAAGTCCTTTTTCGAGAGCTTCCTGCGCAGCCGCCGCATGCTGCATCACTTCGAGCGCTGGCAGGCACTGCTGGGCCCGAAGCCCGCGGGCACCGCCTCGGCGGCCATGCCGTCCGGCATCGCCCAGGCACTGTCCGCCGCATCGCGCGCCGATGCCGCCGCACTGCTCGCAAGCCTCCACAGTTCGCCGCAAGGCATGGCCGAAGACGAGGCCCTGGCGCTGCGCAGGCAGTTCGGCGGCAACGAGGTGCGCCACGAGCAGCCGCTGCCGTGGTGGACGCACCTGTGGCAGTGCTACCGCAATCCGTTCAACCTGCTGCTGACCGTGCTGGCGCTGGTCTCCTACGTGACCGAGGACATGAAGGCCGCGCTCGTGATCGGCAGCATGGTGGTGCTGTCGACCGTGCTGCGCTTCCTGCAGGAATCGCGCTCCGGCAAGGCCGCCGAGCGGCTCAAGGCGATGGTGAGCAACACCGCCACCGTGCTGCGGCCCACGCCCGGCGCTGCGAGCGCGCTGCGCATCGAAGTGCCGATGCGCGACCTGGTGCCGGGCGACGTGATCGCGCTCTCGGCCGGCGACATGATCCCGGCCGACTGCCGGCTGCTCGCGGCCAAGGACCTGTTCATCAGCCAGTCGGCGCTGACCGGCGAAGCGATGCCCGTGGAGAAGTTCTGCATCGACCGCGGCAGCCATGAAGCCGGCGTGCTCGAGCGCGACAACCTGCTCTTCATGGGCACCAGCGTGGTCAGCGGCACCGCCTCCGCGCTCATCGTGCACACGGGCAACCGCACCTTCTTCGGCGCGCTGGCGCAGCGCGTGACCGCCGCCGACCAGGGCACCAGCGCGTTCCAGGCCGGCATCAACCGCGTGAGCTGGGTGCTGATCCGCTTCATGCTGGTGATGGCGCCGCTGGTGCTGGTGATCAACGGCCTGGCCAAGGGCGACTGGTGGGAGGCGGCGCTGTTCGCGCTGTCGATCGCGGTGGGCCTCACGCCCGAGATGCTGCCGATGATCGTGACCGCTGCGCTGGCCAAGGGCGCGGTCGTGATGTCGCGGCAGAAGGTGATCGTGAAGCGGCTCGAAGCGATCCACAACTTCGGCGCCATGGACGTGCTGTGCACCGACAAGACCGGCACGCTGACGCAGGACCGCATCGTGCTGGAGCGCCACACCAACGCCTGGGGCGAGGCCTCGGACCACGTGCTGCAGATGGCCTACCTGAACAGCTTCCATCAGACCGGCCTGAAGAACCTGCTCGACAAGGCGGTGCTGAACCATGCCGAGGTGCGGCTGGAAACGCGGCTGCAGACGGCCTGGCGCAAGATCGACGAGGTGCCCTTCGACTTCGCGCGCCGGCGCATGTCGGTGGTGGTCGAGAACGGCGGCAGCGAGCACCTGCTGGTCTGCAAGGGCGCACTGGAAGAGATCCTCTCGGTCTGCAGCTCGGTCGAGCGCGGCGACGACGTGCTGCCGCTCGACGCCGGCCTGCTCGCACGCATCCACGCCATCGCGTCGGAGCTCAACACCCAGGGCCTGCGCGTGGTGGCCGTGGCCAGCCGCGTGCTGGCCGCCGGGACGCAACGGCAGGCCCAGGTGGCCTACGGCGTGGCCGACGAAACGGCGCTCACGCTGCTGGGTTATGTCGCCTTTCTCGATCCGCCGAAGGAGTCGACCGCACCCGCGCTGCGCGCGCTGGCCGAGCACGGCGTGGCCGTGAAGGTGCTGACGGGCGACAACGAGCTGGTGGCGCGCAAGGTCTGCGGCGACGTGGGCATCGAGGTTGGCCGGGTCGTGCCGGGCCGCGAGATCGAAGAGTTGGACGACGCCGGCCTGTGCGCGCTGGTCGAGCGGCACCAGGTGTTCGCCAAGCTCACGCCCGCGCACAAGGAGCGCATCGTGCGTGCGCTGCATGCGAACGGGCACGTAGTGGGCTTCATGGGCGACGGCATCAACGATGCGCCCGCGCTGCGTGCGGCCGACATCGGCATCTCGGTGGACGGCGCGGTGGACGTGGCCAAGGAATCGGCCGACATCATCCTGCTCGAGAAGAGCCTGATGGTGCTGGAGCAGGGCGTGGTGGAAGGCCGCCGCACCTTTGCCAACATGCTGAAGTACATCAAGCTGACGGCGAGCTCGAATTTCGGCAACGTGTTCTCGGTGCTGGTGGCGAGCGCGTTCCTCCCCTTCCTGCCGATGCTGCCGCTGCATCTGCTGGTGCAGAACCTGCTGTACGACGTGTCGCAGATCGCGATTCCGTTCGACAACGTCGACGCCGAGTTCCTGCGCAAGCCGCAGAGCTGGAACCCGGCCGACCTGGGCCGCTTCATGCTGTTCTTCGGGCCGCTGAGCTCGGTGTTCGACATCCTGACCTACGCCGTGATGTGGTTCGCGTTCTCGGCCAACACGGTGGCGCACCAGGCGCTCTTCCAGTCGGGCTGGTTCATCGAAGGCCTGTTGTCGCAGACGCTGGTCGTGCACCTGATCCGCACGCGCAAGATCCCGTTCCTGCAAAGCCGCGCAGCCTGGCCGCTGCTGGCGATGGGCGCGGCGATTGCGGCGGCGGGCATCTGGCTGCCGATGGGGCGGCTCGCGCACTACTTCAGGCTGCAGGCGCTTCCGCTGGCCTACTTTCCATGGCTCGCAGCGATGCTGGCGGGGTATGCGACGCTCACGCAGGCGGTCAAGGGGTGGTATGCGCGGCGGTTTGGGTGGCAGTGATGTTTTGCTTTGTTCTTGGCGCTGTTGTTCAGGGCGCGTGCACAGGCCACCGGGTACTCCCCTCCGCGAATGTCCCCCGCCTTCGGCTCCTCCTTTATTTCGCTGCGGGGAGCACCCGATGCCCTGTGCACCTGGGCACGCTCGTGGTGCACCGCTGATCAACCAGTGCTCTGATCACGCTCCCGTCGATGGGGTGCCTTGCGCAGCGAAATCAAGGGGGAGGCCGCAGGCCGGAGGACATTCGCGGAGCAAGGTACCCCGTCGGCGGGAGCGCGCCCCGAAAAAACAAGGACAAAAAAAAAGCACCGCCGCAAAGCGATGCCGTTTTTTATAAGAACCGGAGCGGACCGAACGGGGCCGCTCAGACGCTCATGATCGAGACAGCCTTGGTGTTCAGGTAAGCCTCGAGCGCCTCCGGGCCGCCTTCCGAGCCGTAGCCCGAATCCTTCACGCCGCCGAAGGGCATTTCGGGCGAGGGCGCGGCGGGCTGGTTGATCCACAGCATGCCGAGCTCGAGCTTCTGGCTCAGCAGGTGCGCGTTCTTGATCGACCGGGTGAAGGCATAGCCGGCCAGGCCGAACGGCAGGCGGTTGGCTTCGGCGATGGCTTCTTCCAGCGTGTCGAAGCCGCGGATCGCCGCGATCGGGCCGAAGGGCTCGTTGTTGAACACGTCGGCATCGAGCGGCACGTCGGTCAGCACGGTGGGCGCGAAGAAGTTGCCGGTGTCGCCGACGCGTTCGCCGCCGGCCGCCACGGTGGCGCCCTTCTTGCGCGCATCGTCCAGCACATGGGCCATGGCCGTGAGGCGGCGCGCGTTGGCGAGCGGGCCCAGGGTCGTGCCTTCGGCCAGGCCGTCGCCGAGCTTCAGGCCTTCGGTGTACTTGACCAGCGTGCGGGCGAATTCCTCGCGCAGGCTGTTGTGCACCAGGAAGCGGGTCGGCGAAATGCAGACCTGGCCCGCATTGCGGAACTTGGCGGCGCCCGCGGCCTTCACGGCCAGCGCCACATCGGCGTCCTCGGCCACGATGACCGGCGCGTGGCCGCCCAGCTCCATGGTGACGCGCTTCATGTGCGAGCCGGCCAGCGCGGCCAGCTGCTTGCCGACCGGAGTGGAGCCCGTGAAGGTCACCTTGCGGATGATCGGATGCGAGATCAGGTAGTTCGAGATTTCGGCCGGGTTGCCGAACACCAGGCCCACGGTGCCGGGCGGAATGCCGGCATCGACGAAAGCCTGCAGCAGCGCGGCCGGCGAGGCCGGGGTTTCTTCGGGTGCCTTCACCAGGAACGAGCAGCCGGTGGCCAGCGCGGCGCCGAGCTTGCGCACGATCTGGTTGATGGGGAAGTTCCAGGGCGTGAACGCGGCGACCGGGCCCAGCGGCTCCTTGATCACCAGCTGCTGCGCGGCCAGGTTGCGCGAGGGCACGATGCGGCCGTAGACGCGGCGGCCTTCATCGGCGAACCACTCGATGATGTCGGCGGCAGCCAGCGTTTCGCCCTTGGCTTCGGCCAGCGGCTTGCCCTGCTCCTGCGTGAGCAGCCTGGCGATTTCAGGGGCGCGTTCGCGGATCAGGCCGGCGGCGCGGCGCATGACGGCGGCGCGCTCGTTGGCGGGCGTGTTGCGCCACTTTTCGAAGCCGCGCTGGGCGGCGGCCAGGGCGCGGTCGAGGTCGGCGATGCTGGCATGCGCCACCTTGCCGATGGCCTTGCCGGTGGCGGGGTTCACGACGTCCAGCGTCTTGCCGCCGGTGGCGTCGACCCATTCGTTGTCGATCAGCAGGCGGGTGTCGGTGTAGGTGGCGGTCATGGCGAACTTTTCCTTCGAGGACTGGATGATGGTGAAAAGGGGAAATCTGGGTGCGCGGCGCGGCACCCGGAAGGTGCGCTTGCGACAACGGCGGCAAATTGCCGCCGGGTGCATAGATTAACCCGAGTTCGCCAAACCCGCCGGCGCCGGGA
The DNA here is from genome assembly GCF_056399465.1 of Variovorax sp. 01N425. Lineage (NCBI taxonomy): Bacteria > Pseudomonadati > Pseudomonadota > Betaproteobacteria > Burkholderiales > Comamonadaceae > Variovorax > Variovorax sp. 01N425. The sequence goes on from NZ_JBFTRJ010000007.1 coordinate 98,499, forward strand.
AACCGGCCCCTTTTGCCGTTGCCGCCGTGACGGCCGCTACAGGATCAGCAGCGCGCGGAAGTCGTTGACGTTGGTGTTGGTGGGGCCGGTCACGAACAGGTCGCCGATCGCGTCGAAGTAGCCGTACGCGTCGTTGCGGTCGAGGTGGTCCGACAGCTTCCTGCCGGCCGCGCTGGCACGCGCCAGCGTGTCGGGCGTGACGAAGGCGCCGGCGTTATCTTCCACGCCGTCGATGCCGTCGGTGTCGGCCGCCAGCGCCCACACCTGCGGCTGGCCCATGAGCGCGCCGGCCAGGCCCATGCACAGCTCGCCGGCCCGCCCGCCCCGGCCCTTGGCCTGGCCAGGCTGGCGCGGGCGAATGGTCACCGTGGTCTCGCCGCCCGAAAGAATCACGCAGGGCCGCGCGAACGGCTGGCCGCGGTGGGCCACGGCGCGCGCCAGCGCGGCATGCACCTTGCCGACCTCGCGCGATTCGCCTTCGATCTCGTCGCTGAGGATGTGCGCCTCGATGCCGGCCGCGCGCGCCGCCTTGGCCGCGGCTTCGAGCGATTGCTGGGGCGTGGCGATCAGGTGGACTTCATGGCCGTTGAAGACCGCGTCGTCCGGCTTCGGGGTTTCGAGCTCGCCGCTTTCGAGCTGCGCGCGCACCGGTGCCGGCACTTCGATGCCGTAACGGTCGAGGATGGCCAGCGCGTCGGCGCAGGTGGTGGCGTCGGGCACCGTGGGGCCGCTCGCGATGACGGCCGGATCGTCGCCGGGCACGTCGCTGATGGTGAGCGTCACCACGCGCGCCGGCGCGCACGCCGCCGCAAGACGGCCGCCCTTGATGCGCGAGAGGTGCTTGCGCACGCAGTTCATCTCGCCGATGCCGGCGCCGCTGTCGAGCAGCTGCTTGTTGATGCGCTGCTTGTCGGCCAGCGTGAGGCCTTCGGCCGGCAAGACGAGCAGCGAGGAACCGCCGCCCGAGATCAGGCACAGCACGAGGTCGTCGGCCGTGAGGCCTTGCGCGAGCGCGAGGATGCGCGCCGCCGCCTGCTGCCCCGCCGCATCGGGCACCGGATGCGCGGCCTCGACGAGCTCGATGCGCTGCGGCACGCCCTCGGGGCGCGGCGGGATGTGGTCGTAGCGCGTGACGACCAGGCCCGACAGCGGCGCATCGGCCGGCCACAGGGCCTCGAGCGCCTGCACCATCGAACCGCCCGCCTTGCCGGCGCCGAGCACCAGCGTGCGGCCCTTGGGCGGCTTGGGCAAATGCGCGCCCAGCGTGGACAGCGGCAGCGCGCGGTCCACCGCCACGCGGTAGAGATGTTCGAGGAAGGCGCGCGGCGCTTCGCGCGGATCGGGTGCGGGGCCGAAGGAAGGGTTCGATGCGGTCATGGCTTGCTTTGTCTCCATCGGGCGATTGTGCGGCGAACGGCGGCCGGCTCTCTTGACCGCGGTCACTGTCCAATCCAGCTAGTTGGTCTTGGCGCCGGCCTGGAACCAGCGGCCGATCAGCGCGCGTTCTTCGTCGGTGATGCCGGTGGCGTTGTTCATCGGCATGATCTTCGTGACCACCACCTGCTGGTAGATGGCCTGCGCATGCGCCGCCACCTGCTCGGGCGAATCGACGCGCACGTTCTTCATCTGCACGGCCTCGCCATGGCACATGAAGCAGCGCTGCTCGAGCACCTTCTGCACGTCCTTGAATGCCACGGCGGGCGCTGCTGCCGCAGCCACAGGCGCGGCCGCCGGCTCGGGCTTCATCCAGACGATGGTGAGCCCCAGCACCACGATGCCGATCAGCGCATAGGGCAGCGGGTTGCCCGCGTTGCCGAGCTTGAAGCGGTGCCGCACCACGAAGAACTGGCGAATGGCCGCGCCGCCCAGCATGATCAGCAGCAGCACGATCCAGTTGTACTTGTTCGTGTAGGTGAAGCTGTAGTGGTTGCTCAGCATCGCGAACAGCACCGGCAGCGTGAAGTAGGTGTTGTGCACGCTGCGCTGCTTGCCGCGCTGGCCGTGCACTGGATCGACCGGCCGGCCTTCGCGCAGGGCCTGCACGTTCTTGCGCTGGCCCGGAATGATCCAGAAGAACACGTTGCCGCTCATCGTGGTGGCCATCATCGCGCCCACCAGCAAGAAGGCCGCACGGCCCGCGAACCACCGGCAGGCCAGCCAGGTCGCAAACACGATGAAGAGCGCGATCAGCACGCCCACGATGGTGTCGCCGTTCTTGCGGCGGCCGAAGATCTGGCAGATGCCGTCGTAGACCATCCAGAACACCACGAAGAAAGCCAGCGCCACGCCAATGGCGGCGCCCGGCTGCCAGTCCATCTTCGACTTGTCGATCAGGTAGGTGCTGGCGTTCCAGAGGTACGACATGGTGAAGAGCGCGAAGCCCGTGAGCCATGTGGAGTAGCTCTCCCAGTACGACCAGTGCAGGTGGTCCGGCAGCCGCTTGGGCGCCAGCGCGTACTTCTGCATGTTGTAGAAGCCGCCGCCATGCACGGCCCATTGCTCGCCGCCCACGCCCTTGTCGAGCGACTCGGGGTCTTGCGGCTTCTCGAGGCTGTTGTCCAGCATCACGAAGTAGAAGGAGGCGCCGATCCAGGCGATGGCGGTGATGACGTGGACCCAGCGCAGCAGCAGGTTGGCCCAGTCGAGGTAATAGCTTTCCATGTGTGGTGCTCTCTCTCAACCCCGTCGGCGCGTGGGGGCGCCGCGAAGGGGTTTCTTCAGCCTGCTCACCACTGCGGGCGCTGTAAGCAGAGAAAGTGCCGCGAACGCAGGCTCCATGAAATGGGCCTCGCTCCGCTGCGGCTTGTTGTGGACCGAAAGTGTATACAGTTTTGGCAAGTGGCGGGATGCTTTTTTTGAAGGCGTCGCCGCCGGGAAAACCCTGTTCAGCCCAGTGATTGCAACAACTGTGCCGCCACTGCCACCGCGATCACCTCGGGCTCCTTGCCGGTGATGCCGGGCACGCCGATCGGGCAGGTGATGCGCGCCAGTTCCTCGGGCCTGAAGCCGCGCGCCTCGAGCCGGTGGCTGAAGGTGGCCCACTTGGTCTTGCTGCCGATCAGGCCGATGTAGGGCAAGTCGCCATGCGTGCGCAGGCGCTTGAGGCAGGCGATGACGATGTCCAGGTCTTCGGCGTGGCTGAAGCTCATGATCAGCACGCGGCTGCCCGGCGCGAGCGCGGCCACGGCGTCCTGCACGGGCTCGGAATGCTCGGTCTCGATCTGCGCCGGCAGCGCATCGGGAAACACGCCGTCGCGGCTGTCGATCCAGCGCACCGTAAACGGCAGCCCCGCCAGCAGCCGCGCAAGCGCAGCGCCCACGTGGCCGCCGCCGAACAGCGCCACCGGCTGAAGCTGCCCGACCAGTTCGCGCTGCAGCACCGGCGCATCGGCCGCCGTGATGCGCCGGTAAGAGAGAAACATCACGCCGCCGCAGCACTGGCCCAGGCTCGGGCCGAGCGGGTAGCGCTCGATGCCGTCGATGGCGCGCCGCCCCGCGAGCAGTTCGCGCGCTTCCCGCGTGGCCTGGAATTCGAGCTGGCCGCCGCCGATGGTGCCCGTGAGCCCTTCGGCCCACACCGCCATCCAGGTGCCCGCCTCGCGCGGCGCCGAGCCCTGCGTGGATTCGACGCGCACCAGCACCGCGTCTTCGCGGGCGAGGCGCGCCAGCAGCTGATCGACCAAGCCGTTCATTCTCGATACCTTCGGTTGCGGGGATGCGCGCGACTCACTGTATAAACCCGGCGATGAACCGTCAGCTTACGCCGCGCCGCCTCGCCCTTCTTGCCTCTTCCCTCTGCGCCCTCTGGATCGCCGGATGCGGCACCACCGGCCCCGGCGCCGGTTCTGTGCCGGGCCAGCTGAGCGGGGCCACGGCCGACCGCAGCGCCAGCGGCCCCGCGCCGCGCGCATCGAATGCGGCCACCGCGCGCGACTATCGCCGCGATGCCGCGCGCCACATCTACGAGATCAACCGCTCGCGCATCTACGGCGGCCAGCTGCCGCCGCTGCTCTATGCCGTGGGCACGCTGCAGGTGAACCTCGATGCCGGCGGCCGCGTGGTGTCGATGCACTGGATGCGCGCGCCCAAGCATGCGCCCGAGGTCATCGCCGAGATCGAACGCGCCGTGCTGCAGGCCGCGCCCTTCCCCGCCGCCACGCGCCTCGGCCCGGTCACCTGGACCGACACCTGGCTGTGGGACAAGAGCGGGCGCTTCCAGCTCGACACGCTGACCGAAGGCCAGTCCCAGGGGGATTGACACCTCAGGACCCGCGGTAGGTCGAGTAGCTCCACGGGCTCACGAGCAGCGGCACGTGGTAGTGCTGGTCGGTGTGCGCCACACCGAAGTCCAGCGACACCTTGTTGAGGAAGTTCGGCTCGGGCAGCTTCACGCCGCGCACCTTGAAGTAGCCCGCCACGTCGAACACCAGCCGGTAGGTGCCGGCCTTGAGCGAGTGGTTGTCGTAGAGCGGCGCATCGCTGCGGCCGTCCGAATTCAGCGTGAAGCGCTTCACCAGCGTGGCGTCGTCGCCTTGGGTGGTGTACAGCGCCACCTCCATGCCGGCCGCGGGGCCGCCGTGCATCGTGTCCAGTACGTGAGTGCTCAAGCCCATGGGGCGCTCCTTCGAAGGTCGATCAGCTGCGGGAAATTCCGGTGGACAAAAGTGTATACAGTTACCGGCTTTGGGTCTATCATGAAAAACATGGAGTCCTCCACCACCCGTTCGATCGTCGACGCGCTCACCAAGGCGATCGTCGACCACCGGCTGCAGCCCGGCACCAAGCTGGCCGAGCAGAAGCTGGCCGACCACTTCGGCGTGTCGCGCACGCTGGTGCGCCAGGCGCTGTTCCAGCTGTCGCAGAACAAGCTCATCCGCCTGGAGCCCGCGCGCGGCGCCTTCGTGGCGGCCCCGGCCGTCGACGAGGCCAGGCAGGTGTTCGCGGTGCGCCGCATGCTCGAGGCCGAGATGACGCGCGAGTTCGTGCGCACCGTCACGCCGGCCAAGATCAAGGCGCTGAAGGAGCACGTGGCGCTCGAAAAATCCGCGGTGTCGGGCGAGGACATCTCGGGCCGCACCGAACTGCTCGGCGACTTCCACGTGCGCATGGCCGAGCTCATGGGCAACCAGGTGCTGGCGCAGATCCTCGGCGAGCTGATCTCGCGCTGCGCCCTCATCACGCTCATGTACCAGAGCACCAGCGCGGCCGAGCACTCGAACGACGAGCACGCCGACATCGTGAAGGCGCTGGCCGCGCGCGACGAGGAGCGCGCCGTGCGCCTCATGACCGAACACCTGGAACACGTCGAAGCCAACCTCACCTTCGACCGCAAGGTGCCCACCAACGACATCTCGCTCGCCCTGTCCTGAACGAACGCCCATGACCGTCTACGACACCACCCTGCCCTACCCGCGCGACCTCGTCGGCTACGGCCGCAATCCGCCCCATGCCCAGTGGCCCGGCGGCGCGCGCATCGCGGTGCAGTTCGTCCTCAACTACGAAGAGGGCGGCGAGAACGCCACGCTGCACGGCGACGCGGGCTCCGAGCAGTTCCTTTCCGAGATGTTCAATCCGGCGAGCTTTCCGGACCGGCACATCAGCATGGAAGGCATCTACGAATACGGCTCGCGCGCCGGCGTCTGGCGCATCCTGCGCGAGTTCGAAAAGCGCGGCCTGCCGCTCACCGTGTTCGGCGTGGGCATGGCGCTCGCGCGCTACCCCGAGCTGGCCGCGGCCTTCAAGGAACTCGGCCACGAGATCGCCTGCCACGGCTGGCGCTGGATCCACTACCAGAACCTCGACGAGGCCACCGAGCGCGAACACATGCGCCTGGGCATGGAAGCCATCGAAAAGCTCACGGGCGAACGCGCCCTGGGCTGGTACACCGGCCGCGACAGCCCGCGCACGCGCCGCCTCGTGGCCGACTACGGCGGCTTCGAATACGACAGCGACTACTACGGCGACGACCTGCCCTTCTGGATGAAGGTGCAGAAGACCGACGGCAGCGTGGTGCCGCAGCTCATCGTGCCCTACACGCTCGACTGCAACGACATGCGCTTTGCGCTGCCGCAGGGCTACTCGCATGCCGATCCGTTCTTCCAGTACATGAAGGACAGCTTCGACGCGCTCTATGCCGAAGGCGATCCGCAGGGCGACAACAGCCCCAAGATGATGAGCATCGGCATGCACTGCCGCCTGCTCGGGCGGCCCGGCCGCATCACCGCGCTGCAGCGCTTTCTCGATCACATCGGCCAGCATGAAGGCGTGTGGATCTGCCGGCGCGTGGACATCGCGCGCCATTGGAAGCAGGCCCATCCCTTCGAAGCGGCCGCCACCGGAGACCCGTCATGAGCCTGACCCTCGACCAACTGAATGCAGCAACGCCCGGCGATGCCGTGGCGCTGCTCGACGGCACCTACGAACATTCGCCGTGGATCGCCGAGCGCGCGCTCGCGGCGCGCCCGTTCCGCTCGCTCGCGCACCTGAAGCATGCGCTCGTGCAGGCGGTGGCCGCGGCCTCGACCGACGAAAAGCTGGGCCTGATCCGCGCCCACCCCGAGCTCGCGGGCAAGGCCATGGTCAGCAAGACGCTCACGGCCGAGTCGACCCATGAGCAAGGCAAGGCCGGCCTCACCGACTGCACGCCCGAAGAGTTCGCGAAGATCCAGCAGCTCAATGCCGACTACAACGCGAAGTTCGGCTTCCCGTTCATCCTGGCGGTGCGCGGGCCGCGCGGCACCGGGCTTTCCAAGCGCGAGATCATCGACACCTTCGAGCGCCGGCTGCACCATCACCCGGACTTCGAGCTGGGCGAGGCGCTGCGCAACATCCACCGCATCGCCGAGATCCGGCTCAATGACAAGTTCGGCGCCGACGTCTCGCTCGGCAACGACGTGTGGGACTGGCACGAAGCGCTCTCGGCGCACACCGACCCGGGCTACGCCGAGAAAGGCCAGCTCACCGTCACCTACCTGACCGATGCGCACCGCGCCTGCGCCGCACAAATTTCCGGCCTGATGCGCGACTGCGGCTTCGACTCGGTGCACATCGATGCGGTCGGCAACGTGGTCGGCCGCTACGAAGGCAGCACGCCCAATGCGAAGGCTTTGCTCACCGGCTCGCACTACGACACCGTTCGCAACGGCGGCAAGTACGACGGCCGCCTGGGCATCTTCGTGGCCGTAGCCTGTGTGCGCGAACTCAAGCGCCAGGGCCGGCGCCTGCCGTTCGCGTTCGAGGTGGTGGGCTTTGCCGAAGAGGAAGGCCAGCGCTACAAGGCCACCTTCCTGGGCTCGGGCGCGCTCATCGGCCACTTCGACCAGCGCTGGCTCGACCAGAAGGATGCCGACGGCATCACGATGCGCGAGGCCATGCGGCATGCCGGCCTCGACGAAGCCGAGATTCCCAAGATCCAGCGCGACCCGGCGCGCTACCTCGGCTTCGTCGAGGTGCACATCGAGCAGGGCCCGGTGCTGACCGAGCTCGACATCCCCCTGGGCATCGTCACCTCCATCAACGGCGGCGTGCGCTACGTGGGCGAGATGATCGGCATGGCCAGCCATGCCGGCACCACGCCGATGGGCCGGCGCCGCGATGCCGCCGCCGCAGTGGCCGAACTGATCCTCTTCGCCGAGCAGCGCGCGGCAAAGGACGGCGACTCCGTCGCCACCGTGGGCATGCTCGAAGTGCCGAGCGGCTCGATCAACGTGGTGCCCGGACGCTGCAAGTTCAGCCTCGACATCCGTGCGCCCAACGATCCGCAGCGCGACGCCGTGGTGCGCGACGTGCTGGCCGCGCTGCAGGAGATTGCCGACCGCCGCGGCGTGCGCTTCGTCATCGAGGAAGCCATGCGCGCGGCCGCCGCACCCAGCGCGCCCGCATGGCAGCAACGCTGGGAAAAGGCCGTCGAATCGCTCGGCGTGCCGCTCTTTCGCATGCCCAGCGGCGCCGGCCACGACGCAATGAAGCTGCACGAGGTGATGCCGCAGGCCATGCTCTTCGTGCGCGGCATCAACTCGGGCATCAGCCACAACCCGCTCGAATCGAGCACCAACGACGACATTCAATTGGCTGTGCAGGCCTTCCAGCACCTGCTGGACAGCCTCGCCGCCGAACAAGCCCACTGAAAAGAAAAACCATGACCGACTACGCCAAGCTCGACGCCTGGATCGACGCCCACTTCGACGAGGAAGTGCGGTTCCTGCAGCAACTGGTGCAGGTGCCCACCGACACGCCGCCCGGCAACAACGCGCCGCACGCCGAGCGCACGGCAGAGCTGCTGAAGGACTTCGGCCTGGACGCCGAGAAGCACGCGGTGCCGGAACAGGAAGTGAAGGACTACGGCCTCGAGTCGATCACCAACCTGATCGTGCGCCGCAAGTACGGCAAGGACGGCGACGGTGGCCGCACCGTGGCCCTGAACGCCCACGGCGACGTGGTGCCCCCCGGCGAAGGCTGGACCCACGACCCTTACGGCGGCGAGATTGCCGATGGCAGCCTCTACGGCCGCGCCGCCGCCGTGAGCAAGAGCGACTTCGCGAGCTTCACCTTCGCGCTGCGCGCGCTCGAAGCCGTGGCCAAGCCCGCCAAGGGCAGCGTCGAGCTGCACTTCACCTACGACGAGGAATTCGGCGGCATCCTCGGCCCGGGCTGGCTGCTCAGGCAGGGCCTGACCAGGCCCGACCTGATGATCGCGGCCGGCTTCAGCTACGAAGTGGTCACCGCGCACAACGGTTGCCTGCAGATGGAAGTGACGGTGCACGGCAAGATGGCCCACGCCGCCATTCCCACCAGCGGCATCGATGCGCTGCAGGGCGCGGTGAAGATCCTCAACGCGCTCTATGCGCAGAACACGCTCTACCAGCAGGTGACCTCGAAGGTCGAGGGCATCACGCACCCCTACCTCAACGTGGGCCGCGTCGAAGGCGGCACCAACACCAACGTGGTGCCCGGCAAGGTGGTGTTCAAGCTCGACCGCCGCATGATCCCCGAGGAGAACCCGGTCGAGGTCGAAGCCACGATCCGCAAGGTGATCGCCGATGCGGCCGCGGAAAGCACCGGCATCACGGTCGAGATCAAGCGCCTGCTGCTCGCCAATTCGATGAAGCCGCTGGCCGGCAACAAGCCGCTGGTCGATGCGATCCAGAAGCACGGCCAGCAAGTGTTCGGCGAGCCCATCAAGGCCATGGGCACGCCGTTGTACACCGACGTGCGCCTCTACGGCGAAGCCGGCATTCCGGGCGTGATCTACGGCGCCGGCCCGCGCACGGTGCTCGAATCGCATGCCAAGCGCAGCGACGAACGCGTGGTGCTCGAAGACCTGCGCCGCGCCACCAAGGTGATCGCGCGCACGCTGAGCGACCTGCTGGCCTGATCCGAAGCGGCAGGCGGCGCCCGCATTGCGGGCGTCCGACGCCGCGCATCAGTCGCCGCCTACATCGGTCCGCGCGCCGGCGCGCAGCATCGGCTGCATGACCGAACGCAGTTCCACGCCCACCCTCACGGCCGATGCCCATGCGGTCGTGCATCGCTTCGCCGAGCTCGACGGGATGCAGGTCTTCTACCGCGAAGCCGGCCCGCGCGACGCGCCGGTGCTGCTGCTGCCGCACGGCTATCCGTGCTCGTCGTTCCAGTACCGCCGGCTCATGCCTTTGCTGGCGGACCGGTGGCGCCTGGTGGCGCCGGACTACCCGGGCTTCGGCCTCAGCGACACGCCCCCCGCCGAGGCCTTCGGCTTCGACTTCGATGCCTATGCGGGCTTTCTCGAAGCCTTCTGCCGCAAGCTGGGCCTTGATCGCTATGCGCTCTACCTGCACGACTACGGTTCGCAGATCGGCCTGCGCCTGGCCATCCGGCATCCGGAGCGCGTGGCCGCGGTGATCATCCAGAACGGCGACATCTACGAAGACACGCTCGGCCCCAAGTACCGCGCCATCCAGGCCTTCTGGCGCGATCCGTCGGCCAGCAACCGCGCGGTGCTCGAGAAGGCGGTGAACGAAGAAGGCTTTCGCGCCGAGTTCGTCGGCGAGGTTTCCGAGGCCCAGGCGGCGCAGATTCCACCCGACCTATGGAAGCTGCACTGGCCGCTGATGAACACGCCGCAGCGCAGGGAACTCGCGCGCCAGCTGATGGAGGGCCTGAAGGAAAACCTCGAATGGTTCCCGCGCTACCAGGCCTTCCTGCGCGAGCACCAACCGCCCGCGCTCATCGTCTGGGGGCCGAACGACGGCTACATGCCCGAGGCGTCCGCGCGCGCCTACCTGCGCGACCTGCCGAAGGCCGAGCTGGTGCTGACCGACGGCGGCCACTGGCTGCTCGAGACGCACCTCGCGCAGGTGGTGCCGGTCATCCGGCGCTTCCTGTCCGCGGCCCACTCGCGCTGAGCGCAATCTCCCGCGTCACGCGCAGGAACTTCTCCATGTCGGCCGCCGAGTGGCAGTGCAGCGGCGAAACCCGCACGGTGCCTTCGAGGCCAAAGGAGTCGAGCATGCGCTTGGAGTAGATGCTGCTCGCCACGCGCTCGTAGACCGTCACGCCGCGCAGGCCGTACTCGACCACGGCTTGCGTGCAGTCGAGGTGCTCGAAGCCGATGCCGATGATCAGGTCGCGCTTCGTCAGGTCCGGATGGTCGAGGAAGACCTTCACGCCCTCGATGCTGCGCAGGCCGGGCACGCCGCCGCTTCCGTCCAGCAGCGCCGACAGCAGCGCCCGCTCGTGCAGTTCGATGTGCGTGATGCCGGCTTCGAACAAGGCGCGGCGCCCGGTGGCCTGCGTGAAATGGCCGCCGAGCCAGCACACGTAGTCGACGATTTCGGTGAGCACGGCAAACTGCCACGGGGCCGAGCTGCCCAGGTCCCAGAAGTCGGGCTTCTTGCCCGCGAGCTTGTGGTGCGGCAGCTGCGCCGCGCGCTCCGACACCCACGACAGGCCCGAGCCGCGGCAGCCGAAGAACTTGTAGGGCGCCATGTTGATCCCGTCCACCGGCGTCTTCTGCAGGTCGATCAGGCCGTGCGGTGCGTGCTGCACGGCATCCACCACGATGTAGAGATCGGGCTTGATCTCGCGCGCGCGCCGCACGATCTGCTCCAGGTCGAGCTTGGCGCCGGAGATGTTCGAGGCATGGATCACGTTGAGCAGGCAGGTGTCCTTGTCCACCAGCCGCACGATCTCGTCGGCATCGACGCCGCCGGTCTCGCGGTTGCTCCTGGCCACCCGCAGCTCGCGGCCGGCCTTCTGGGCATAGAGGCTCATCGCATCGAAGGACGAGGGATGCTCGAGCACGGTGGTGACCATGTTGGTGCCCGGCACGTTCTCGGCCACCGCGCGCACCATGTCGAACATCGCGCCCGATGCCGTCAGCGACGCATAGACGCTGCCGCCCTGCGCGTTGAGGATGGTGCGTACGTCGTCGGTGCCCCGCGCCTGGATCTGCTGCAGCTCGACGGCGGTGGCGTGGATGCGCTCGGCGTTGTCGGGAATGGCATCGACCTGCGCGAAGCGCTCGGCCGCCGCCTTGAGCCGGAACGAGCCGCCGGCATTGTCGAAGTAGAGGCGCTCGCGCCCGTGGTGGTCGTGGTCGACGTGGAGAAAGCGCTGCTTCACCTCGCGCATCAGCGCATCGGGGAACGCCAGGCCACTGGCGTGTCGTGTGTTGGCCGGCATGCTCAAACGCCCTTGTTGTTGGGGTTCCTGTAGGCCTCGCGCACCGCGTCGGACATCGGGAAGTTGAGGTTCACGTTGCGCGGCGGAATGGGCGACATGAACCACTTCGCGTAGAGCTTGTCGATGGAGCCCGACTTCATCATCTCGGTCACGGCCTGGTCGACGATTGCCTTGAACTCGGGGTCGTCCTTGCGCATCATGATGCCGTAGGGTTCCTGGCGCAGCACGTCCTTCAGCAGCTTGTAGTCGGCGGCATTGGGCTGGTTGGCGATGAGGCCGGCCAGCTGCACGTCGTCCAGCACATAGGCCGCGGCGCGGTCGCTCGCGAGCAGCAGGAAGGCATCGGCCGTGTCCTTGCCCGCGATTTCCTGCACTTCGATGTTCTCGGTCTTGCGGAAGCCGCGCAGCAGCTGCATCGAGGTGCTGCCCGCCACGGTGGCCACGGTCTTGCCCTGCAGGTCGGCGATCGAGTTGATGCCCGAGTTCTTCTTCACCGCGGCCGTGATGTTGGTGACGAAGTGGCTCGGCGCAAAGTCGACCTGCTGCTGGCGCTGCACGGTGTTGGTGGTGGTCGCGCAGTCGAGGTCGACCGTGCCGTTCTGCACCAGCGGAATGCGGTTGGTCGAATTGAGGAGCGTGTAGCGCACCTCGATCTTCGAAAGGCCGAGCTTGGCCTTGATGGCGTCGACCACCTTCAGGCAGATCTCGTTGGTGAAGCCGATGGGCGCGCTCTCGGCGCCGGTCTTGTAGGAGAACGGGATCTGCGTGTCGCGGCTGCCGATCTGCACCGTGCCCGTTTCCTTGATCTTGCGTAGCGTGGGGCTCTCCTGCGCGGCCGCGGCGCCGCACAGCAGCGCAATGCTGGCGCCGAAAGCGAGGGACAGTTTGAAGTTCATGGAATGTTCCTTTGAAGATGAGGCCGGAAGTACGCGGGACTGCACGGGGCGAATCTTCGGCGCCACTTCAAATTTCCAAAAGCGATTTTTTGTAATGGAATAAGATGAATAAAAGTATTCAATCCAAGGCGCGTGCACCGTGATGACCTTCAAGCAGCTCGAGGCCCTGTACTGGATCGCCAAGCTCGGCGGCTTCGCGCAGGCGGCCAACCAGCTGCATACCTCGCAGTCGGCCGTGTCCAAGCGGGTGCATGAACTCGAGCTGCTGTTCGACACCGAGCTGTTCGACCGCAGCCAGCGCACCGCGCGGCTCACCGAAAAGGGCGAGGAGATGTTCGTGCTGGCGTCCCGGCTGCTCGAGCAGCGCGATGCCGCGGTCGAGCAGTTCAGCAAGCCCGGCGTGGTGCAGCGGCGGCTGCGCATCGGCGTGACCGAGCTCACGGCCATGACCTGGCTGCCGCGGCTGGTCGGCGTGATCCAGCGGCACTACCCCAAGGTCGTCCTCGAGCCCGACGTGGACGACAGCCTGCAGCTGCGCGACAAGCTGCTGGCCGACGAGCTCGACCTGGTGATCGTGCCCGACACCTTTGCCGATTCGCGCATGCAGAGCAAGGCCATCGGCAAGGTGCAGAGCGCCTGGATGTGCAAGCCCGGCGTGGTGGCCGCCACCGGCACCGTGCGGCTGCACGAGCTCGCGCGCCACCGCATGCTGGTGCAGGGCAAGAACTCGGGCACGGGGCGTGCCTACGACGCCTGGATGAAGGACCAGGGCGTGCAGCCCGCCGACACCATCGTGGTGAGCAACCTGGTGGCGCTGACGGGCCTCACGGTCTCGGGCCTGGGCGTGAGCTATCTTCCGCGCCGCTGCCTGGACCCGCTGGTTTCGGCCGGCATGCTCGCGGTGATCGACGTGCAGCCCGCGCTGCCGGTGGTGCGCTACGTGGCCATGCACAAGGGCGAGCACCGCAGCGCGCTGACGTCGTCGATCGTGATGCTGGCGCAGGAATGCTGCGATTTCACGCGCATGTTCCAGGCGCAGCAGGACGAAGAGCCTGCAGAATGAGCGGCATGAAAACCCGCAAGCAGACCTCGTCCACGCCCTTCATCCGTGTCGGCCCCAGCGGCGTGCACGGGCTCGGCGCCTTCGCGACGCGCGACCTGCCCGCCCAGGCCTTCCTCGGCCTCTACGAAGGCCGGCGCTACACGCAGCAAGAGATCGCCGCCAGGACGTGGAACGACCAGCTCACCTACCTGTTCACGCTCTCCAACCAGGAAACGATCGACGGCGCCAAGGGCGGCAACGGCACGCGCCACCTGAACCACGCCTGCGACCCCAACTGCGAAGCGGTCGAGGAGTACGACGAGGCGGGCGAGTTGATGCTCAAGTTCCAGACCCTGGTTGCCGTGGATGCCGGCGACGAGCTGTTCATCGACTACTCGCTGACCGCGGACGACGGCTCGACCGCCGACAAATACCCCTGCCACTGCGGCTCGCCCCACTGCCGCGGAACGATGCTGTCCCCGGCCGAGGCCGACTGACCGCCCACCGGCTCCGCTCGCCCTCGAAAGGCGCCACGGCCACGGGCCAGGGCGCCTTTTTTCGTTGGCGCCGCCGGCCGTCATCTCAGGGAATCTACGGATATATGATTTGCCGGATGGGCTTGATTGCACACGGTTTTTGTATACAAATAACGCACCCGATCACCCATCCACCCATTCGCACGAGGAAAGACCATGAGCACAGTCGTCAGCCAGGCTCCCGCGGGGGCAAGCGAAGCCGGCCATGCGCCGCATGCCGAATCCAATGCGCTGATCAAGCCCGGCTACCACCCGCGGCTGACCAACGAAGACCTGGCCCCGCTGCGCAAGCAGACCTGGGGCCAATACAACATCTTTGCGTTCTGGATGTCCGACGTGCACAGCGTGGGCGGCTACATCACGGCCGGCAGCCTGTTTGCGCTGGGCCTGTCGAGCTGGCAGGTGCTGGTGTCGCTGCTGGTGGGCATCGTGATCGTGCAGTTCTTCTGCAACCTCGTGGCCAAGCCGAGCCAGGTGACGGGCGTGCCCTACCCCGTGGTGTGCCGCGCGCCCTTCGGCGTGCTGGGCGCCAACATCCCGGCCATCATCCGCGGGCTGATCGCGGTGGCCTGGTACGGCGTGCAGACCTACCTGGCCTCGGCCGCCTTCATGGTGCTGGCGCTGCACTTGTTCCCGAACCTCGCGCCGTATGCCGACGTGGCGCAGCACGGCTTCGTGGGGCTCTCGGCGCTGGGCTGGGTGGCGTTCATGGTCATGTGGGTGCTGCAGGCCTTCGTGTTCTGGCACGGCATGGAAGCGATCCGCAAGTTCATCGACTGGGCCGGCCCGGCCGTGTACGTGGTGATGGCCGTGCTTTGCGGCTGGCTGGTGTGGAAGGCCGGCTGGAGCAGGATCGACCTGAACCTGGGCGGCATCAAGTTCCAGGGCTGGGACGCGCTGCCGGTGATGCTCTCGGCCATTGCGCTGGTGGTGAGCTACTTCAGCGGCCCGATGCTCAACTTCGGCGACTTCTCGCGCTACGGCAAGAGCTTCGACGCGGTGAAGAAGGGCAACTTCTGGGGCCTGCCGATCAACTTCGTGTTCTTCTCGCTGCTGACGGTGATCACCACCGCGGCCACGCTGCCGGTGTTCGGCGAACTCATCACCGATCCGGTGCACACCGTGGGCAAGATCGACAGCACCACCGCCGTGGTGCTGGGCGCGCTGACTTTCATGATTGCGACCATCGGCATCAACATCGTCGCCAATTTCGTCTCGCCGGCCTTCGACTTTTCGAACGTGGCGCCGCAGCACATCAGCTGGCGCACGGGCGGCATGATCGCGGCGGTGGGCTCGGTGTTCCTCACGCCGTGGAACCTCTACAACAGCCCCGAGGTCATCCACTACACGCTCGACGTGCTGGGCTCCTTCATCGGCCCGCTGTTCGGCATCCTGATTGCCGACTACTACATCGTGCGCAAGCAGCGCATCGACGTGGACGCGCTCTACACCATGAGCCCCAAGGGCGAATACTGGTACAGCGGCGGCTACAACCCGAAGGCGATCCAGGCGCTGATCCCCTCCGCGCTGGTGCCGATCCTCTGCGTGATGGTGCCGGTGCTGCGCGGTGGCGCGAACTATGCATGGTTCATCGGCATGGCACTGGGCTTCGTCATCTACGCCCTGCTGAACCGCAGCAACAAGACTTGAAACACTGAAAGAGAAAGAAAGGGCCGCGCCGTGCGCATCAAGATCATCAATCCCAACACCACCTGGAGCATGACCGAGAAGATCGGCGCCTGCGCCCGCGCGGTGGCGAGCGCCGGCACGCAGATCGTCGCGGTCAGCCCGGCCATGGGGCCGGCTTCCATCGAAAGCCACTACGACGAGGCGCTGGCCGTGCCCGGCCTGCTGCAGGAAATTGCGGCCGGCGAGCGCGAAGGCTTCGACGGCTACGTGATCGCCTGCTTCGGCGATCCGGGCCTGAAGGCCGCACGCGAACTGGCGCGCGGCCCGGTGGTGGGCATCGCCGAAGCCGCGATGCACCTGGCCAGCATGGTGGGCAGCCGCTTCAGCGTGGTGACCACGCTCGGCCGCACGATGGGCCAGGCCTGGCACCTGGCCGAGGTCTACGGCATGGAGCGCTTCTGCGCCCAGGTGCGCGCCTGCGAGCTGCCGGTGCTCGAGCTCGAGGAGCCCGGCTCCCAGGCACGCGAGCGCATCGTCGACGAATGCCGCCGCGCGCTCGAGGAAGACGGCGCCGACTGCATCGTGCTGGGCTGCGCCGGCATGACCGACCTGTGCGAGCACATCGGCGGCCTGCTCGGCGTGCCGGTGATCGACGGCGTGGCTGCGGCCACCCGGCTGGTCGAATCGCTGGTCGCGCTGAAGCTCTCGACCAGCAAGCGCGGCGAGTTGGCCCATCCGCTGCCCAAGGCCATGAAGGGCGCGCTCGAGGGCTTCACCTTGCGCGGCTGACCACGCCCAGCGCGAGCGCCGCAGCCATCCGCTGAGCCACAATCTGCGCATGCCCCGCGCCAGCACCAAATCCATCGCATCCCCTGCCACCGCCGCTGTGGCCGGGAACGGCCCAGCCGCCACCGACAAGGGCAGTTCCATCGAAAGCATCGCGCAGGACATCGCCACCGCCATCGTCGAGAAGCGCCTGCCGCCCGGCACCTGGCTGCGCGAGGAGGCGCTGGGCCGCGTCTATTCGGTGAGCCGCACCAAGATCCGCGCGGCCTTGCTGATGCTCTCGAAGGACAAGCTCATCGAGATGATTCCCGACAAGGGCGCGTTCGTCTGCCAGCCCACGGTGCAGGAGGCGCGCGAGGTGTTCGCGGTGCGCCGCATCCTCGAAAGCGAGGTGGTGCGCCTGTTCATCGCCAATGCACGGCCGCGCGACTACCAGGTGCTGGAGCAGCACATCAAGTTCGAGCGCACGGCGCTGCGCCAGACCACCACCACGGGCACCGTGCGCGAGAAAGTGCTGGGCGATTTCCATGTGGCGCTGGCGGAGGCCACCGGCAACAAGACGCTGGCCGAACTGGTGCGCGAACTGGTCGCGCGCAGCTCGCTGATCGCGATGCTCTACCACTCGTCGAACGACCCGCATTGCTCGTCGGACGAGCACTCGGACTTCCTTCGCATCTGCCGCAAGGGCGACGTGGAAGGCGCCGTGCTCTGCATGATCGACCACCTGGAGCGCATCGAGACCAGCCTGGAACTCGGCACCGAGAAGCCCGACCGCCAGCTCGACCTGGTGAAGGCGCTGCTCGCCTAGAGGAAGCCTGGGGACGATTCAGCGCCCGGCTTTCGGAGCGCGCTTCGTTGGCGCGCGCGCAGGAGTGCCGGCCGGTGCGGCTGCAGCCGTTCCCGGAGCTTCCGCCCCTGCGATCAGTCCGCGCAGGAACACCATGATCAGCCGTCCCGAGGGATCCGGGCGCGTGCTCATTCTCTGCAGCGCCAGCCCATGCGACAGGGCCATGAAGGCGGCGGCCAGTTCGTCCGGTGCGGCAGGAGGCGTGCGCCCGAGCTTGCCGAACAACTGGCCGATCACGCCGCCGAGCTCGGACCGGTGCTTGTTCCACACCTTCCGGTATTCCGCAGCGAAGCTTCGGCTGCGGTTGGCATGCAGCTGAAGTTCGATGGAAAGCATGCACCAGTCGGCATCGTGATTGAGCGTGGAAGCCCAGGCTTCCAACTCGGCCAGCATCTGCCCGGGCTCCTGCTGCTCGTTGCCCATCACCTTGAAGAGCTGCGTCGCTTCCGCCTCCATGTGCCGCCGCAGCAGCTCCAGGAGAACGTCTTCCTTGCTCGAGAAGTTCGAATAGAAGGCGCCTTGGGAGTAGCCCGCCTTGTCCGCGATGTCGCGGATCGATGCACCCCCATAGCCGTTCGAGACGAACAGCTGCTGCGCGGTTTCGACCAGGCGCTCGCGCGTCTGCGCGCGGCTTTCCTCGCGGGTCAGGCGCGTTCTTGCTGTCGTCGGGCTCATGCCTCAAAAGATATCACATGAACTTTGGATATCGTCCATCCAATATTCAGAAATCACTTGATATTTGAAAATGCCGCGGCTACATTCAAAACTCGTTTGATTTTTGAAATTCGATTGATATGGAAAAACCCAAGGCCTTGAGGTCCGCGTTCGTCACCGGCGCGACCGGCCTTCTCGGCAACAACCTGGTGCGCGAACTGGTCGCGCGCGGCGTCTCGGTCAAGGCCCTTGTCCGCTCGAAGGCCAAGGGCCAGCAGCAGTTTGCGGGCGTGAAGGGCGTCGAACTGGTGCTGGGCGACATGGCCGATGTGCCCGCCTTCGCCGGCGCGCTGCAAGGCTGCGACGTGGTGTTCCACACCGCCGCGTTCTTCCGGGACAACTTCAAGGGCGGCAGCCACTGGCAAGAGCTCAAGCGCATCAACGTGGACGGCACGCGGCAGCTCATCGAGCAGGCCTACGGTGCGGGCATCCGGCGCTTCGTCCAGACCTCGTCCATCGCGGTGCTCAACGGCGAGCCGGGCGTGCCCATGGACGAGACCTGCCTGCGCGAGCTGGCCGACGCCGGCGACGACTACTACCGCAGCAAGATCATGGCCGACCAGGTCGTGTCGGCCTTTCTGGGCACGCACCCGGATATGCATGCGAGCTTCGTCCTGCCCGGATGGATGTGGGGACCGGCCGATATCGGCCCCACCTCGTCAGGACAATTCGTCAATGACGTGGTGCTCGGAAAACTGCCCGGGCTGGTGCCCGGCAGTTTTTCCGTCGTCGACGCCCGCGATGTGGCCAGGGCGCAGATTTCGGCCGCGGAGCACGGTCAACGCGGCGAACGCTACCTGGCGGCCGGCCGCCACATGACGATGCAGGAACTGGTGCCCCTGGTGGGAAAGATCGCAGGCATCAAGACGCCGACGCGCCACTTGCCCTTTCCGCTCCTGTACCTGCTGGCGGCGGTGCAGGAACTCTACGCACGGACCACCGGCAAGCCCATCCTGCTCAGCCTGGCCACCGTGCGGCTGATGCGCAAGGAGGCGGGGCGCAGCCATTTCAATCACACGAAGAGCGAGCAGAAGCTTCAGCTGAAGTTTCGCCCGGTCGAGCAGACCGTTGCCGACACGCTCGCCTGGTATCGCGGCAATGGCTGGCTGCCCGGTGTGCCGGCCCGAACCGAATCCTGAACAAGAGAAAAAAAACCGTGACCCACAGATCGATCCTGAACCTCTCCGCGGCCTTCGCAGCCGTTCTTTGCATCGCGGCAGCGCCGCAGGAATCCGCGGCCCAGGGCCTCCCTGCCGCGAGGACCGCGGGCAGCATGGCCGAGTTCTGCAGCAAGGGGCAGGCGGAGTACCCGGGAGGCATCGCCCGCATGCACCCTTCGTTCAAATTCAACATCTGCTGGTGGCTCGAGGATGCCGGCATCGAAGCACGCAGCTTCGACGAAATCGCCGCGGCGCTGCCGGAACACGCCGGGCCGTCGCAGGCAGCCTGGCAAGCGATCTTCGACAAGCCTGCCCAGGTGCACCTGGAACGGGCCCGCGCATTCGAAGAGCGGGGCAACGGCGCGGCTGCATCGGCCGAGTACAAGAAGGCCGCTTTCTACCTTCGGATGAACCGGCTTCCCAAGCGCGTCCCCATGGCGGACCTGCAGGCGACCGAACGAGCCCATGCGCTCCTGGGAAGGCCGCTGCAGCGGATCGCATTCAAGACCGGCGCCAAGGAATTCATCGGCTACTTCCGGGCGCCGCCGGCACGGCTGGGCGGCAACGAGAAGCTGCCGGTGCTGGTCATTCTTGGCGGCCTCGACAACATGAAGACCGAGATGATCCGGCACAGCGACTACTTCATGGGCCGCGGCTTCGCCACCATCATTGTGGAGAACCCGGACACCGGGGAGAACCAGCTCGGCTTCCGTCCGGAGTCCCATGCGATGTTCGACACGGTGGCGGACTACATCAAGACCCGCAGCGACCTGGACGCGAACCGCGTGGCCGTGTACGGCTGGAGCATGGGAGGCTACCTGGGAACGCTGGGCGGCCTTGGCAACGACTTCTACAAGGCGATCGTCAATGTGGGCGGCCCCAGCGATTCGAGCTTTGGGCAGGCGCATTGCAAGGTGGCTCCTGCATGGATCGTCGCGCCCTACACGATGTTTGCGAACATGAATCCGCAGACCACGCCGCGCGAAGCGATGTGCGAGTACTACGAAGCATTCCAGCTCTCGCGCCAGCTGAAGAAGCCGACCGCGGTGCAGCTGCGCAAGCCCATTCTCATGGTGAACGGCGCGCGCGAAGACCTCGTCTCCCGGGACGAGCCCGCATCCCTTGCGGCGCTGGGCTTCAACGTGACGCAGCTGGTGTTCGGGGAGGACGGCCACACGGCGGAGTCGAACATGAGCGAGCACTTCGAGTTCACCGCGAACTGGCTCATGCGGCGGCTGAAGATGGAAAACTGATCCGGGTTTTCCTGCATCCGGATCGCCGCATAAATTGTATACAGTTTGGCGTACACAACGAGTGGACGCCACGGGCACCGCGCCGTCCACGCACCCTTTCCCCTTGCCGCTGCAGGAGAAACGCAATGACGGCCGACACCCTTTCCACAGTCCATCCGGTGGACCAGCGGCTGCCTTCGGGCAAGCTCGCGGCCCTGGGCCTCCAGCATGTGCTGGTGATGTACGCGGGGGCCGTTGCGGTGCCGCTGATCGTCGGCCGCGCGCTCAAGCTCTCGCCCGACGAGGTGGCGCTCCTGATCTCGGCCGACCTGTTCTGCTGCGGCATCGCCACGCTGATCCAGGCGCTGGGCGCCACGCAGTGGTTCGGCATCAGGCTGCCGGTGATGATGGGCGTGACCTTCGCATCGGTTGCGCCGATGGTGGCCATTGCCAACGCCAACCCGGGCCGGAACGGCGCGCAGCTGCTGTTCGGCGCGATCATCGGCGCGGGCGCGGTGTCGATATTGATCGCGCCGCTGGTGAGCCGCATGCTGCGCTTCTTTCCGCCGGTGGTCACGGGCACCATCATCGCGGTGATCGGCATCAGCCTGATGCGCGTGGGCATCAACTGGATCTTCGGCAACCCGGTGGGGCCGACGGCGCCCGCGCTGGTGGACCCGGTGTATGCCAAGTGGCTCGCGGAGGTGACCTCGCCGGGCAGCTCGATCCCGGCTGTGCCCAAGGGCTTTGCGATCATGCCGACGGTTCCCAACCCCAAGTACGCGGATCTCTCGGGCTTTGGCGTGGCCGCGCTGGTGCTGGTGTCGATCCTGCTGATCGTCAAGTACGCCAGGGGCTTCGTCGCCAACATCTCGGTGCTGCTGGGCATCGTGATTGGCGCGGTGGTGGCCTCGATCACCGGCCTCATGACCTATGAAAAGGTGGGCAAGGCCGCGTGGGTCGACATCGTGCTGCCCTTTCACTTCGGCATGCCGCAGTTCGACCCGATCCTGATCCTCACGATGACGCTGATCATGATCGTGGTGATGATCGAGTCGACCGGCATGTTCCTTGCGCTCGGCGAGATGACCGACCGGAAGATCACGCAGAAGGACCTGGCCAAGGGCCTGCGCACCGACGGCCTGGGCACGCTGATCGGCGGCATCTTCAACACCTTTCCGTACACCAGCTTCTCGCAGAACGTGGGCCTGGTGGCCGTCACGGGCATCAAGAGCCGGTACGTCTGCGTGGCCGGCGGCGTGATCCTGATCGTGCTGGGGCTGCTGCCCAAGATGGCGGCGCTGGTCGAGTCGCTGCCCACGGTGGTGCTCGGCGGCGCGGGCCTGGTGATGTTCGGCATGGTGGCGGCCACGGGCATCCGCATTCTCTCGGGCGTGGACTTCAAGACCAACCGCCACAACGCGATGATCGTGGCGGTGTCGATCGGCGTCGGCATGATTCCGCTCATTGCGCCCAACTTCAAGCAGTGGATGCCGCATGCGATCCACTCGCTGATCGAGTCGGGCATCCTGCTGGCGTCGATCAGCGCGGTGCTGCTGAACCTGTTCCTCAATGGCGCGAAGCACGATGAAGAGGCGGTGATTGCGGCAGCCAAGCAGGCCGAAGCCCACTAGAGCCTGCTCAGATCATCGCGAGCGGCGCCTTGCGGCGCGGCGGCGGATGCAGGCGGTCGAGTTCGGCGAGGGTGGCCGCATCGAGCTTCAGGTCGGCGGCGGCGAGGTTCTCTTGCAGGTGCGCGCTGCGCACGGCCTTCGGGATCGCGGCGACGCCGGGCCGCGCGAGCACCGCGGCCAGTGCGAGCTGCGCGGCGCTCAAGCCGAGCTGCGCGGCCAGCGCTTGCAGTGCGTCGTCCGAAGCCAGAGCGCCCTGGTCGATCGGGCTGTAGGCCATCAGCGGCATGCCGCGTTCGCGCAGCCAGGGCAGCAGGCTGAACTCCGGGCCGCGCTCGGCCAGTGACAGGTACACCTGGTTGGCCGCGCAGCCAGGACCCGACCCAATGAGCGGCACCAGCTCCTGCATGTCGTCGATGTCGAAGTTGCTCACGCCCCAGCGCGCGATGCGCCCCTTGGCCACCAGCGCCTGCATCGCATCGACCGTTTCGCGCAGCGGGTGGCTGCCGCGCCAGTGCAAGAGGTACAGGTCGATCGTGTCGAGGCCGAGCCGCTTCAGGCTGCGCTCGCAGGCCTCGGGCGTGCCGCGCCGGCTCGCGTTGTGCGGGTAGACCTTGCTGACGATGAAGAGCTCCTCGCGCCGCACGTCGCCCGCGCGCAGGGCCTCTGCCAGGGCCTGTCCGAGCACGGTTTCGGCGCCGCCCTCGCCGTACATCTCGGCGGTGTCGATCAGCCGGTAGCCCATTGCGATGGCTTCGCGCACCGCGGCAACCTCGGCCGCACGGCGGCCTGCGGCTTCGCCCATGCGCCAGGTGCCGAGGCCGAGCACCGGCATCTCGCCGCCGGCCGGGAGTGAAAGGGTTCGCATGGGCGCGATGGTACGGCGGCCCCGGCGGCCGATCCGGGGATCAGGGCAAAATCCCCGCTCGCCGCCCGGTCGGCCGTCCCCTGCCATGCCTCCCCTGCCTTCCCTCCCACCCGACACGCCCACGGCTCGCCCGCACCGCAGCCGCTGGCGCGCGCTGCTCGCGTGGACGGCCGCCGTGGCCGTGGCGCTGCTGCTGATCGGCGCGGCGGGCCAGTGGGCCGCGGCCCGCGAGGCGAGCTTCCAGGCAGACTCGATCCGCCGCGCGATGGAGGTCCACGTGCTGGGCCTGCGCGATGCCGCCGGCAAGTACGGCTACCTGCCGCGCACCGCGGGCATGCACCCGGACGTCTTCGAGGTGCTGGCGCATCCGCGCGACCCGGCGGCGCAGCAGCGCGCCAACCGCTACATCGAAGAGGTGAACCGCCATGCGGGCTCCGATGCGCTCTACCTGATCGACTTGCAAGGCCTCACGTTGGCGGCGAGCAACTGGGCCACGCCGCAGAGCTTCGTCGGCGAGTCCTATGCCAACCGGCCCTACTTCATCGACGCGCGCGCGGGCCGCAGCGGCCTGTTCTATGGCGTGGGCCAGACCACCGGCGAGCCGGGGCTCTTCATGTCCGCGCCGGTGCGCTCCGAGGCCGGCGCCGTGCTGGGCGTGCTGACGGTCAAGATCAGCCTGCGCCAGCTCCAGGAGGCCTGGACCTTCGCGCGCGAGCCGATCCTCTTGGCCGATGCGCGCGGCATCGTGTTCCTGAGCTCGGTGCCGGCCTGGATGTACCAGGCCAAGCGGCCGCTCGCCGCCGCCGACCTCGACCGCCTGAAGCACGAGCAGCAGTACGGCGCCCGCACCGGCTTCCCGCCGCTGCCATGGACGGTGGCGCGCGAGAAAGGGCATCCGGGCTACCTCGTGCGCACCGACATCGGCGGCCAGGCGCGCCGCTTCCTCGCGCTGGACGAGCCGCTGCCCGACCTGGGCTGGACGCTGACCGTGATGGCCGACCATTCGGAGGTCACCCGCGCGCGCGAGCGCACCTGGATGCTGGGCCTGCTGTGCGCGGGCGTGCTGCTGCTGGGCGGGCTCTACTGGCAGCTGCGCGAGCGCCGCTTTGCCGAGCAGCGCGACGCGCGGCGCGACCTGGAGCTGCGGGTGCGCGAGCGCACGCACGCGCTGGACGAGGCCCACGCCTTCCGCAAGGCGATGGAAGACTCGCTGCTGGTGGGCATGCGCGCACGCGACCTCGAAGGCCGCATCATCTATGTCAACCCCGCCTTCTGCGAGATGACCGGCTACGGCGCCGACGAACTGCTCGGCCGGCTGCCACCCTACCCCTACTGGCACCCCGACGACGTGGCGCAGCACTGGCTGCATTACCAGGCGATGATGAGCGGGCAGCCCGCGCGCTCGGGCTTCGAATCGCGCCTGCGGCACCGCGATGGGCACGAGGTGATCACCATGGTCTACACCGCGCCGCTCATCGATGCCGATGGCCGCCACAGCGGCTGGATGAGTTCGGTGGTCGACATCACCGATCAGAAGCGCGCCGAGCTGCGCCAGCGCCAGAACGACGAGCAGCTGCAGCATGCGCAGCGCCTCGCCAGCCTGGGCGAGATGGCCTCCACGCTGGCGCACGAGCTGAACCAGCCGCTGATGGCGCTGAGCAATTTCGCGAGCGCGGCCAAGGCCTTCGCGGAGCAGGGCAACCAGGCGCTGCTGGCCAGCAGCCTCGACGAGACCATGGCGCAGGCCCGGCGCAGCGCCGAGATCGTGCGGCGCATCCGCGGCTTCGTGCGCCAGCGCACCATCGGCACCGAGGATTGCGCGGTGGCGTCGCTGGTCAGCAACGCGCTGGCGCTGCTGCAGGGCGAGATGCGGATGCGCCAGGCGCGCGCCGAGGTGCGCCTGCGGCCAGACCTGCCCGAGGTGCGCGGCGACCGCGTGCTGCTGGAGCAGGTGCTGCTGAACCTGCTGTCCAACAGCCTGCACGCCATGCAGGCCGCGCCGCCCGAGCAGCGGCTGGTGGAAATCGACGCCGAGGTGAGCGAAGGCCGCATGCACATCCACGTGGCCGACCGCGGGCTGGGCATCGACGCGGCGCTAGCCGAGCAGGTGTTCGCGCCCTTCTTCACCACCAAGACCGGCGGACTGGGCCTGGGCCTGAACATCTGCCGCACCATCGTGGAGGCCCACCGCGGCCGGCTGTCCTTTGCCAACCGGGCCGGCGGTGGCACAGTTTTCACCCTCGAACTGGAAATCTCGGCACCGTGACCGCCCTTGCCAACCACCTGTGCATCGTCGACGACGACGAGGCCGTACGCCGCTCGCTGGGCCTCCTGCTGCTGTCGCGCGGCCATGCGGTGCAGGCCTTTGCCTCGGGCGAGGCCTTCCTGGCCGGCGCCGACCTGCAGCGTCCGGGCTGCGTCGTGCTGGACCTGCGCATGGAGGGCATGAGCGGGCTGCAGGTGTTCGATGCGCTGCGCGCGCAGGACAGTCCGCTGGTGGTGATCTTCCTGTCCGGCCACGGCGACATCCCGATGGCCGTGGAGGCGGTGCAGAACGGCGCCTTCGGCTGGCTCGAGAAGCCGTGCAGCGACGAGCGCCTGCTCGAGAGCATTGCCAAGGCGCTGCAGAAGGCCGAAGAAATCGCCGTGCGCCGGCAGGCCCGCCAGGCCGCCGAGGCCCTGTGGGCCAAGCTCACGCCGCGCGAGATGCAGGTGGCCCGGCTGGTCGCCCAGGGCCTGCCCAACAAGCGCATTGCGCTGGAGCTCGCGCCGCTGGAGCAGCGCACGGTGGAAACGCACCGCGCCCACGTGTTCGCCAAGCTCGGCCTGTCGAACAGCCACGAGCTCGACCGCTTCCTGCGCGAGCACGGCCTGTAACGCTTTCTAGGTATTTACCCTTGCGTACAGGTACGTAGCGGCGCGGCGGGCGCCTACGGACGACAGCGCGGCCACGGGCGGACAGACTCGCCGGCACGGCTTTCCGCGGCTCCGCGGGGGGCCCCAGCCAGAGACAAGGACCCCCGAATGACCGCCATTGCCAGCGCCACCGCCGGTGCCTCCAGCCCGGACGCGACCAGCGCCCACGCGCCCAACACCACGCCCTACACCTTCGAGGAAAAGCGCAAGCGCATCTTCGCCATCTTTGCCGCTTCGTCCGGCAACCTGGTGGAGTGGTTCGACTTCTACGTCTACGCCTTCTGCGCGATCTACTTCGCGCCCTCGTTCTTTCCCAAGTCGGACCCCACGGTCCAGCTGCTGAACACGGCGGGCGTGTTTGCCGCCGGCTTCCTGATGCGCCCGATCGGCGGCTGGCTGTTCGGCCGGCTGGCCGACCGCAAGGGCCGCAAGACCTCGATGGTGACCTCGGTCGTCATGATGTGCGTGGGCTCGCTGGTCATCGCCTGCCTGCCCACCTATGCGCAGATCGGCGCCTGGGCGCCCGCGCTGCTTTTGGCCGCGCGCCTCTTGCAGGGCCTGTCGGTCGGCGGCGAGTACGGCACCACCGCCACCTACATGAGCGAGGTGGCGATGCGCGGCCAGCGCGGCTTCTTCTCGTCGTTCCAGTACGTCACGCTCATCGGCGGCCAGCTCCTGGCCGTGGTGGTCGTGGTGGTGCTGCAGCAGCTGCTCGACGATGCCGAACTCAAGGCCTGGGGCTGGCGCATTCCCTTCGTGCTCGGCGCCGTGGCGGCCATCGTGGCGCTGATGCTGCGCCGCACGCTGACGGAAACCGCCAGCACGCAGACCCGCGCCGCCAAGGGCGCCGGCAGCGTCGCCGAGCTGTTCAAACACCACAAGCGCGCCTTCTTCGTGGTGCTGGGCTACACGGCCGGCGGCTCGCTGATCTTCTACACCTTCACCACCTACATGCAGAAGTACCTGGTGAACTCGGCCGGCATGTCCATCAAGACCGCCAGCAACGTGATGACCGCCTGCCTGTTCATCTACATGTGCATGCAGCCGCTGTTCGGCGCGCTGTCGGACCGCATCGGCCGGCGCAGCAACATGCTGCTGTTCGGTGCGCTCGGCGCGCTGATGACGGTGCCCGTCTTGAGCAACCTGCAGAGCGTGGGCAGCCCGCTGATGGCCGGCGTGCTGATCACGCTGGCGCTGGCAGTGGTGAGCTTCTACACCTCGATCAGCGGCATCGTGAAGGCCGAGATGTTCCCGCCCGAAGTGCGCGCGCTGGGCGTGGGCCTGTCGTATGCCGTGGGCAACGCCATCTTCGGCGGCAGCGCCGAATACGTGGCGCTGGGCCTGAAGTCGATCGGCCACGAGTCGTACTTCTACTGGTACGTGACCGCGATGATGGGCGTGGCCTTCCTGGTGAGCCTGTTGCTGCCCAAGCAGGCAAGCTACCTGCACCACGACAAGTAGCCGGGCAAGCGACGCGCGGCCTCAGAAAAGGATCACCCACTCCCCGCGCAGGTAGCGGTACTGGTAGCTGGGCCCCGAGAAGGTGGTGCTGCGGCTGTAGCCGGCGCCAAAGCGAAAGACCTGCGATCCCCTCACGGGGCTTTGCAGGTTCACGTCCAAAAGCCGCGTCGGCTGCCGGAACTCGTGGTTGATCGTCTCGGTGCCGAGCCCCGCCGTGACCGCGAGGGTCCAGCCCGAAAAACGCTGCCGCCAGCCCACGGCCAGCATCGCCTCGCTGTAGTTCTTCGGATTGAAATAGGCCCGGTCCACGTCCTCGTGGCTGCTGCGGTAGGTCCGATAGCGCGCCTGCAGGGTCAGGCCCAGGTCGAGCGACGGCTGGTAGATCAGCCGCAGGCGGCCGTGGTCGCGCCGGTTGCCGTCCGAGAAATACTGCTGCGCCGCGAGACCGACCAGGGTCACGTGGCTTCCAAGCCCCTGGTCGACGGCCACGCCGACAAAGGAAAAATCGATGCCGCGGTCCAGCGACTTCGGCGTTTCGACCCAGTCGCGCGTCACGAGGAATTCCACCGCCGTGCTCTTGGTGGGCGACAGGCGGTAGCTGCCGTCGAGCGTGAGCAGCGTGTGCCCGCCCTGCTCGAACGCGCCGACCTCGATTGCGCCACCGTCCGTGGTCTTCGTTTCGACCGAGCGGGCCAGGAACGAGATCTTCTTGCCGGCCCTTTGCCAGTTGCCTTGCTTGTATTGGTAGTCGCCGAGCCGGAACCCCAGGTAGCGGTCGGCGTTTTCAAACGCGGGAAAGAACTCCACCGACACCCGGCGCGACTGGAAATTGTCGCTGTCGCCGGTGATGAAGAATTCCGGGCCAAAGGCCATGCCGGCCGGTTTTTCGTTTGCCTTTTCTTCCTCCGCCCTGCAGGGAGCGGCCAGCACCAGGCAACCCAGGGAAGCGGCGGCAAGACACCTCGGCAGCCCCTTCATTTGGTTCCCCAGGCCTTGGGCTTCCTGAACAGTTCATCGAGGTAGCCGAGCACGCTGGCAGGCTGCAGGATCAGGCTGTACAGCAGCACGTAGACGAAGAAGCCCTGGACGTTCTTTCGCACCACGAGGCCCGTCTTCCTGAACATCCGGCGTTCGATCCGGAACATGAGCAGGCTCAATGCGAAGGTGGCCGGGATCAACGCGAGGGTCATGATTCCGACGATCCAGTAGTGGCCGAAGAACGCGAGAATGATTCCGGGAATGAAGCCGATGGTGCATGCCAGGTCCAGCCACGGAAACAGCAGGTTCCAATAAATGAAGAAGGTCGACAGGCGCGGCTTGACCAGGATCCCCGGGTGCTTGATGAAGGCTTCCGCCATGCCGCGCGCCCATCGCTGGCGCTGCTTGACCAGTTGCTTGACGGTGGTGGGCACATTGGTGAACAGGCACGCGTCCTCGCAGTGGCCCACCCGGTAGCCGGCTTTCAGCAGGGCCCAGGTGAGCACGATGTCCTCGCCCACGCATTCGGGCCATCCGCCCACCTCGATCAGCGCAGCCCGGTCGTAGATCGAAAACGCACCCTGCGCAACCAGCGTGCCCTGGAACAGCGACTGCACGCGCTTGATGGCGGCAATGCCATGGAAGTAGTCCCATTCCTGGCAGCGGGTGATCCAGTTCAGCCGCGAGTTGCGGACCAGGATTTTTCCCGCCACGGCCCGCGTATGGGGCGGGTCGGCGCGATAGCGCTCGACGATGCTGGTCAAAGCGCCACGGTAAAGGAAGGAGTCGGCATCGACGGTGATGACCAGGTCGTGCGCGACTTCCTTGAACCCGATGTTCAGCGCGCGTGCCTTGCCGCCGTTTTTTTCCAGGTCCAGGAAGGTCAGCCATGGGTACCGCTCCCGGGCACGCTGAACGACAAGCGACGTGCCGTCCGCGGACCCGTCGTTGATCACGATCACCTGCAGTTCGCCCGGGTAGTTCTGCCGATCGATGCTGACCAGCGTCTCGTCGATGGACGCTTCCTCGTTGTAGGCGGCAATCAGGATGGAGATCGGGGGATAGACGGCCAACGCGGGATGCGCCGGCCTCCTGTCCAGCAGCAGGCTGATGGCCAGGAACGCATTCATGAAGCCCGGAACAACGGCAATGCCATACACCAGGAAAATGGCCAGGGCCATCCCCACCCGATCCGTCAGGTCGGCCAGCCAGGGGCCCGCGGCCCATATCGAGAACCACATCCAGGCGCTGGCGCCAATCAACGCAATGACAAACTTGCCCGACACGGGCAGGTAAATCATTGGCTGCAGCGCCTTCTGGCCTTCTTCGTTCATGTCGCTCTCGAGTGTTCCATCGAATGTAACTCTCGACAAACGACGAGAACAGTCTGGTTACATTCTTGGAGACTGTTAACAACACTGGGAGACGCTGCGCCCCGGCCCCTTCAACCCAGGAGCCCGGGAATACCCTCTGGCTCGCTCGAAGTCTTCTTGCCTACATTGCTTGTATGCAAGAAAAGCGATCCTTGCATGCAAACACCGCCAAGACATACAAGGAGACTTCCATGCCTCGCTTCGCCAAATCGCTCTTCGGCCAGGTCGTCATTGCCCTGGTGCTCGGCGTGCTCGCCGGCCTCTTCTTGCCGGAGTTCGCCGTCAAGCTCAAGCCGCTCGGCGACGGCTTCATCAAGCTGATCAAGATGATCATCCCGGTGCTGGTGTTCTGCGTGGTGGTGCACGGCATCGCGGGCGCGGGCGACCTGAAGCGCGTGGGGCGGGTCGGCGTGAAGGCGCTGATCTACTTCGAGGTGCTCACCACCGTTGCGCTGGCGCTGGGCCTGGTGCTGGCCTTCGTGTTCCAGCCCGGCGTGGGCATGAACGTGGATCCGGGCAAGCTCGACGCCACGGCCATGAGCGCCTATGCCTCGAACGCCGACAAGCTCACCAGCGGCGGCACGGTCGAGTTCCTGATGAAGCTGATCCCCACCACGGTGGTCAACGCCTTTGCCACCGGCGACGTGCTGCAGGTGCTGCTGTTCGCGGTGCTGTTCGGATGCGCGCTGTCGCTCCTGGGCGAGCGTGGCAAGCCGGTGGCCGCGGTGGTGGATGCGCTTTCGCTGGTGCTGTTCAAGATCATGGGCATCCTCATCAAGCTGGCGCCGCTCGGCGTGCTGGGCGCCATTGCCTTCACGGTGGGCAAGTACGGCATCGGTTCGCTCAAGCAGCTGGGCATGCTGGTGGCCCTCTTCTACGGCGCGGTGCTGGTCTTCGTGTTCGTGGTGCTCGGGCTGGTCATGCGCATGTCGGGCTTCAGCCTGTGGAAGCTGCTGCGCTACCTGCGCGAGGAGCTGGCCATCGTGTTTGCCACCACCTCGTCGGACAGCGTGCTGCCGCAGATCATGGCCAAGCTGCGCCGCATGGGCATCCGCGACTCGACGGTGGGCCTGGTGATTCCCACGGGCTATTCGTTCAACCTGGACGCCTTCTCGATCTACATCACGCTCGCGGCGGTGTTCATCGCGCAGGCCACCAACACGCCGATCTCGATGGCGGACCTGCTGACCATCCTTGCGATTGCGCTGGTCACCTCCAAGGGCGCGCACGGCGTGCCGGGCTCGGCCATCGTGGTGCTGGCCGCCACGCTGCACGCGATTCCCGCCATTCCGGCCATCGGGCTGGTGCTGGTGCTCTCGGTCGACTGGTTCATGGGCATCGCGCGCGCGCTGGGCAACCTGATCGGCAACTGCGTGGCCACGGTGGCCATCGCGGCCTGGGAAGGCGACATCGACCGCGAGCGCGCCCATGCGGTGCTCGACGGCTCCTACTCGCCGGACGACGAGCCGCTGGCCGAGCCCGAGGTGCCGGCCGTCCCCGTGGGCGCCGTCGGCCGCTGAAAACGCGCGATGGCGACCGACGTCAACCCCACCTCCATCGCCGAGCGCGTGGTCGAGGCCATCCTGGCGCAAAAGCTCGCGCCGGGCGAGCGGCTGGGCGAGCAGGCGCTGGCCGAGAACTTCGCGGTGAGCCGCACCATGGTGCGCGAGGCGCTCATGCAGCTGCAGGCGCGCGGCTTCGTCGAGGTGCAGTCGCGCCGCGGCTGGTACGTGGTGGAGCCCTCGGCCGAGGAAGCGCGCGACGCCTTCTCGGCGCGGCGCATCGTCGAGGCGGGCATCCTGGCCGAAAGCGAAGGCCGGCCGCTGCAGCAGGCCATCCGCAAGCTGCGCGACCACATTGCCGACGAGCAGCGCGCCATCGAGGGCGCCGACGCCGCCACGCGCGCCTTCCTGCTGGCCGACTTCCATGTCTGCCTGGCCGAGCAGATGGGCCACCAGCTGCTGGTCGACGTGCTGCGCGACCTCACGGCCCGCACCACGCTGGCCGCCACGCTCTACCAGTCCAGGCACGAGGCCGGCCAGTCCTGCGCGGAGCACGGCGCCATCGTGGCCGCGCTGGAGGCCGGCGACACGGCCCGGGCGCGCCAGCTGATGATCGAGCACATCGGCAACGTCGAGCGCTCGCTCGAGGTCGAAACCACGGCCGGGCCCGACGCGCCCGCCCGGCTGCGCGCCACGCTGGCGCCGGTGGCGCTGCCGCGCGCCAGGCGCTGACCTCCGGGCGCCCGGTGGCGCCACCGCACAAGGGCGTGCCGACCGACACGGCGGTGCATTCAGGCTCGGCTACAGTCCGAATCACCTATGAATTCACCCCAACTCCAGCGCGGCGTGTTCCTCGCCCTGCTCGCCGCCGTCACGGTCGCCTTCCTCTGGGTGCTGATGCCGTTCTTCGGCGCGGTGCTGTGGGGCGTGGCCCTGGCCATCCTGTTCACGCCGCTCTACAAGCGGCTGCTCAAGGCCATGCCCGGCAAGCCCAATGCCGCGGCGCTGTCGACGCTGGCCATCTGCCTGTTCATCGTGATTCTCCCGCTGGCCATGGTGGGCGTGTCGCTGGTGCAGGAGATCGTGCAGGTCACGCAGAGCATCCGCTCGGGGCAGATCAATTTCGCGGCCTACTTCCAGCAGATCCTCAACGCCGTGCCGCAATGGCTGCTGAACCTGTTCGACCGCTTCAACCTCGGCGACATGGAAGCCTGGCAGGCCCGCATCTCCGCGGGCGCGGCACAGGGCAGCCAGCTCATCGCGGGCCAGGCGCTGACCATCGGCCAGAACACCTTCGACTTCGTCATCAGCTTCTTCGTGATGCTGTACCTGCTGTATTTCCTGGTGCGCGACGGCTCGGCACTTTCGAAGTCGATGCGCGAGGCCGTGCCGCTCGCCAGGCCGCACACGCACTACCTGCTCAACAAGTTCACCACCGTGATCCGCGCCACCGTCAAGGGCAACGTGGCGGTGGCCATTGCGCAGGGCGCGATCGGCGGGCTGGCCTTCTGGCTGCTGGGCGTGCAGGGTGCGCTGCTGTGGGCCGTGCTGATGGCCTTCCTGTCGCTGCTGCCCGCGGTGGGCGCGGCGCTCATCTGGGGGCCGGTGGCCATCTATTTCCTTGCCACCGGCCATTTCTGGCAGGGCGGCATCCTGGTCTTCGTGGGCGTGTTCGTGATCGGCCTGGTCGACAACATCCTGCGCCCGGTGCTGGTGGGCAAGGACACGCAGATGCCCGACTACATCGTGCTGATGTCGACCATCGGCGGCATGGCGATCTTCGGCATCAACGGCTTCGTGATCGGTCCGGTGATCGCGGCGCTGTTCATGGCGGCGTGGAGCCTGTTCGTGGAGTCGGGCCAGCTGGAGACCAGCCCCGGCGAGGACAAGAAGGGCAGCTGAAGCCCGGCTGACTCGCGGCCGCGGGCCGGACGGCCGAAGCGGGCGCGCCCTGCGCCGGCCGGGCGCATTTCGCGCGGGTGTTGGCGCGCTTCGTCGCATCGCGCTGGGCGGCGCGCGGCGCTTGCGGGATCGTCGGGGCCTCCAACTTCCGACGAGGCCTCTGTCCCATGAACTTTCTACAGCCCCCAGCGAGCCTGCGCGCCCTTTGCGCCGCGGCGCTGCTCTCCCCGCTGGCCGCGCTCGCGGCCGACCTGAACGTGAACGTGGCCGACGGTCCGGCCGGCGTAGCCACGCTGTACCTGGCGCTGTACAACGACGCCGCGAGCTACGCCGACAGCAAGGCCGTGGCCTCGCAGACCGCGCCCATGCAGGGCGGCAAGGCCCGGCTCGTTTTCACAGGACTGGCGCCGGGCCGGTACGCGCTGCGGGCGTTCGCCGACGAGAACGGCAACGGCAAGCTCGACACCAACCTCATGGGCATGCCGACCGAGCGCTACGGCTTCTCGAACGACGCGAAGGGCAACCGCGCCGCGCCCGCCTTCGAGGCCGCGGCGATCAGCGTCGATGCCGACCTGCAGACCGTCATCCATCTGCGCTGAGGAGCAAACCGCCATGGAACGACGCGAACTCCTGCGCCTGCTGGCTTCGGCCGGCGCCCTGCACCTCTTGCCACCGCTGGCCCGCGCGGCCGGCACCGCCGACGACTGGCAGGCCCGGTTCGAAGCCGCCGGTGCGCCCTGGAAGACCGGCTTCGCCACGCCCCCGGACGACCTGCCGCTGACCCGCGCCACGGTGCGCGGGCGCTTTCCCGATGCCGTGGCCGGCACGCTCTTTCGCATCGGCCCGGCCGGCCACGACCTGGGCGGCGAGCGCTACCACCACTGGTTCGACGGCGACGGCATGGTGCACCGCTTCGTGATCGAGGGGGCCGACGTGCGGCACCAGGGCCGCTATGTCGCCACGCCCAAGCGCGTGGCCGAGGTGCGGGCCGGCCGCCGCCTGTTCGAGGCCTTCGGCACCATGCCGCCGGGCGTCGAGCCGCCGACCTCGGCCGACAGCATCAACGTCGCCAACACCAGCGTGCTGCCGATGCAGGGCGAGGTGCTGGCGCTTTGGGAAGGCGGCTCGGCCACGCGCGTCGATGCGCGCACGCTCGACACGCTGGGCGTGAAGACCTGGCGGCCCGACCTCGCGGGCATGCCGTTCTCGGCCCATCCCAAGGTCGATCCGGACGGCACGGTGTGGAACTTTGGCGTGAGCTCCGGCCAGGGCCTGCTGGCGCTGTACGAGATTGCGCCCGAAGGCACGCTGCGGCGCGCAGCCGTGGTGCCGGTGGCCGACATGCCGATGGTCCATGACTTCGCCGTGACCGAACGGCACCTGGTGTTCCTGATGCCGCCGCTGGTCTACGACGGCAAGCGCAAGGAGGCAGGTGCGAGCTTTCTCGACGCCCACGTCTGGCGGCCGGAACTCGGCATGCGCGCCCTGGTGGTCGACAAGCAGAACTGGAAGCGGCGCCAGATGCTCGCGCTGCCGGCCGGCTTCCTGTTCCACGTCGGCAATGCCTGGGAAGAAGACACGCCGCGTGGCACCCTCGTCCACATCGACTACGTGCGTTCGGACAACGCCGATTCGGTGTTCACGACCAACCGCGAAGTGATGCGCGCGCGCCGCGTGAAGAGCACCCACCCGCGGCTGACGGTCGCCACGCTGAACCTCGGCACCGGCCGGGCCACGCAGCAGGCGCTGGCGCAGGAGGCCGAGTTTCCGCGCATCGACCCGCGGCGCGTCGGCCTGCGCCATCGCCAGGTGGTTCATGCCACCCAGACGCGTCTCGATGTGCCGGGCTTCGGCGCGATCGCGCGAACCGATGTCGAAAGCGGCCGCAGCCAGCGCTTCAGCTACGGCACGCAGGCCATGGTGGAAGAGCACGTCTTCGTGCCGGACGGCACCAGGCCGGGCTGGGTGCTGGGCACGGTGCTCGATTTCGGCCGGCAGAAGACCGTGCTGTCGTGCTTTGCGGCCGACCACCTGGCGGCGGGCCCGGTGGCGCAAGCCACCCTGCCCTACGCCCTGCCGCTGGGCCTGCACGGCGCCTTCGTGCCGGCCTGAAGGAAAGGCGTCCTCAGCCGCCCCACCAGCCCTCGGCAAAGCGCCCCTGCAGGAAGGCCACGAAGCCCGACACCTTGCCCGGCACCAGCTTGGGCGAGGGAAAGACGGCGTGGATCTCCTGCTCGGGCAGCTTGTGGTCGCCCAGCACTTCGAGCACCTTGCCCGAGGCCAGCGATTCGCTCGCCACGTAGCGCGGCATCAGCGCAATGCCCAGGCCGTCGCGCGCCGCCGCCAGCACCGCGGAAAGGTTGTTGGACCGGAAGCGCCCCGAGACCGGCACTGTCACCGGATCGCCCTTGGGCGTGTGCATGCGCCAGAACTCGTCGCCCACCACGCTGCTGTAGATGAGCGCCACGTGCGCGCTCAGGTCCTGCGCGCGTTTGGGCGTGCCGTGCTTCTTCAGGTAGCCCGGCGCCGCGACCATGGCCCACGGGTTGGTGCCGAGGTAGCGCGCGCCCAGCGACGAATCGGCCAGCTTGCCCATGCGGATGGCCACATCGATGCCCTGCGCGATGAGGTCGACATAGCGGTCCTCGAAGCTCAGGTCGAGCTGCACCTGCGGATGCCGGCGCATGTATTCGAGCGCCAGCGGCACCACCACGCGGCGGCCGAAGGCCACCGAGGTGCCGATGCGCAGCAGCCCCTGCGCCTGGTTCTGGCGCAGCTGCACGATGCTCTCGGCCTCCTCGGCCTCGCGCACGATGCTCTTGCACTTCTCGTAGTAGAGGGCGCCCGGCTCCGTGAGGCTCACGCCGCGCGTGTTGCGGTTGAGCAGCCGCACCTTCAGTCGCGCCTCGGTGGCCGCGACCTGCTTGGTCACGGTGGGCTGGGTGGTGTGGAACTCGAGCGCCGCCTTCGAGAAGCTGCCGGTCTCGACCACGCGCACGAACATTTCCATTGCCAACAATCTGTCCATGGCCGGCATCGTAATCACTTATTCCAGGTTGGAATAGGCTTTATGGTCCGCAGCCGTCTTCTTCGAATGGCCCGCGCTTCCTACAGTGGACGCCACTCAAGGAGACAGTCCCATGGCAAAAATGAAAGCGGTCCAGGCCGCCGTGCTGGTGATGGAAAAGGAAGGCGTGACGCAGGCCTTCGGCGTGCCCGGCGCGGCCATCAATCCGATGTATTCCGCGCTGCGCCAGCGCGGCACCATCTCTCACATCCTCGCGCGCCACGTCGAGGGCGCCTCGCACATGGCCGAGGGCTACACCCGTGCCGTGGCCGGCAACATCGGCGTGTGCATCGGCACCTCGGGGCCCGCGGGCACCGACATGATCACGGGCCTGTACTCGGCCTGGGCCGATTCGATTCCCATTCTTTGCATCACCGGCCAGGCGCCGCGCGCGCGGCTCTACAAGGAAGACTTCCAGGCGGTCGACATCGAGTCGATCTCCAAGCCGGTCACCAAGTGGTCGGTCACGGTGCGCGAGCCCGGCCAGGTGCCACAGGTGTTCCAGCAGGCCTTCCACCTGAT
Organism: Variovorax sp. 01N425; assembly: GCF_056399465.1. Taxonomy (NCBI): domain Bacteria; kingdom Pseudomonadati; phylum Pseudomonadota; class Betaproteobacteria; order Burkholderiales; family Comamonadaceae; genus Variovorax; species Variovorax sp. 01N425. The sequence continues at coordinate 135,222 of NZ_JBFTRJ010000007.1, forward strand.
GCGCTCGGGCCGTCCGGGCCCGGTGCTGGTCGACCTGCCCTTCGACGTGCAGATGGCCGAGATCGAATTCGACATCGACGCCTACCAGCCGCTCACCCCCTACAAGCCCGCCGCCACGCGCGCCCAGATCGAGAAGGCCATCGGCATGCTCCAGGCCGCCGAGCGCCCGCTGATCGTGGCCGGCGGCGGCGTCATCAACGCCGATGCGGCCGACCTGCTGGTGCGCTTTGCCGAGACCACCGGCGTGCCGGTGATTCCCACGCTGATGGGCTGGGGCGCAATCCCTGACGACCATCCGCTGATGGCCGGCATGTGCGGCCTGCAGACCAGCCACCGCTACGGCAACGCGACCATGCTTGCGAGCGACTTCGTGCTGGGCATCGGCAACCGCTGGGCCAACCGCCACACGGGTTCGGTCGACGTCTACACCAAGGGCCGCACCTTCGTGCACGTTGACATCGAGCCCACGCAGATCGGCCGCGTGTTCACGCCCGACTTCGGCATCGTGTCCGACGCCAGGGCCGCGCTCGAGCAGTTCGTGGCCGTGGCCGAGGAGATGAAGGCCGCCGGCAAGCTGCGCGACCGCCGCGAGTGGGCCAGGTCGTGCATCGAGCGCAAGAAGACCATGCTGCGCAAGACCAACTTCGACGAAGTGCCGATGAAGCCGCAGCGCGTGTACCAGTGCATGAACAACAACTTCAGCAACGACACCTGCTACGTGAGCACCATCGGCCTCTCGCAGATCGCGGCCGCGCAGTTCCTGCACGTGTACAACCCGCGCCACTGGATCAACTGCGGCCAGGCCGGCCCGCTGGGCTGGACCATTCCGGCCGCGCTGGGCGTGCGGGCGGCCGACCCTTCGCGCAAGATCGTCGCGCTCTCGGGCGACTACGACTTCCAGTTCATGATCGAGGAGCTCGCGGTGGGTGCGCAGTTCAAGCTGCCGTACATCCACATCGTGGTCAATAACTCCTACCTTGGCCTGATCCGCCAGGCGCAGCGCGGCTTCGAGATGGACTACTGCGTGCAGCTCGCGTTCGACAACATCAACGCGGGGCCCGATGCAGGCATCGAAAGCAGCTACGGCGTGGACCACCTGAAAGTGGTCGAGGGCCTGGGCTGCAAGGCGATCCGCGTGAACCGGCAGGAAGAGATCGCGCCGGCCATCCAGCGCGCCGAGGCACTGATGGCCGAGTTCAGCGTGCCGGTCGTCATCGAGGTGATGCTGGAGCGCGTGACCAACATCGCAATGGGCACCGAGATTGACAACATCACCGAGTTCGAGCCGCTGGCCGAGCATCCGGCCGATGCGCCGACCGCCGTCGCGGCCGAGATGCTGGACTGAAGAGGAGCGATACACCATGCCCAAGTTCGCAGCCAACCTCACGATGCTCTTCACCGAGCTGCCGTTCATGCAGCGCTTCGAGGCCGCCGCCAAGGCCGGCTTCGAGGCGGTGGAATACCTGTTCCCCTACCCCTTCGAAAAGAAGGAGCTCGCAGCCGCGCTGCGCGCCAACGGGTTGCAGCAGGTGCTGCACAACCTGCCGGCCGGCGACTGGGACAAGGGCGAGCGCGGCATCGCCTGCCATCCGGAGCGCACCGGCGAGTTCCGCGAAGGCATTGCCATGGCCATCGACTACGCCACCGCCCTGGGCTGCCCGCAGCTCAACTGCCTGGTCGGCAAGGTGCCCGAGGGCGCCGACATCAACGTAGTGAACCGCACGGTGATCGACAACCTGCGCCTGGCCGCGCGCGAACTCGAGGCCGCGGGCCTGCGCCTGCTGGTCGAGCCGATCAACACCTTCGACATCCCGGGCTTCTACCTGAACCGCACCGACAAGGCGCTCGCGCTCATCGAGGCGGTGGGCTCGCCGAACCTGAAGGTGCAGTACGACATCTACCACGCGCAGCGCATGGAAGGCGAGCTCGGCAACACGCTCTCGAAGCATCTTGCGCAGATCGGCCACATCCAGCTGGCCGACAACCCCGGGCGCGGCGAGCCGGGCACGGGCGAGATCAACTACCCGTGGCTCTTCCGGCACATCGATTCGATCGGCTACGAGGGCTGGATCGGCTGCGAATACAAGCCGCGCAGCGACACCGTGGACGGCCTCGGCTGGCGCGAAGCGCTCACGCAATAAAAGACAACTTCAGATCGGAAACAAAGACATGTCGCAATCGCAAAAGATCGGATTCATCGGCCTCGGCATCATGGGCGCGCCCATGGCGGGCCACCTGCTCGACGCGGGGCACCAGCTCTTCGTCAACACCCAGGGCAACACGCCCGAGCCCTTCATCTCGAAGGCCACCATCTGCGCCTCGGCGGCCGAGGTGGCGCGCCAGGCCGACGTGATCTTCATCATGGTGCCCGACACGCCCGACGTGGAAAAAGTGCTGTTCGGCGAACCCGGCACGCAGGGCGTGGCCGAGGGCCTGAAGGATTCGCGCGGCAAGATCGTGGTGGACTGCAGCTCCATCGATCCAATTGCCACCAAGGGCTTTGCCAAGCGGATCATTGCGCTGGGCTGCGGCTACATCGACGCGCCGGTCTCGGGCGGCGAAGTGGGCGCCAAGGCCGCGAGCCTCACCATCATGTGCGGCGGCGACGAGGGCACCTTCGGCCAGGTGCGGCCGCTGCTCGAGAAGATGGGCAAGAACGTCACGCTCGTGGGCAACGTGGGCGATGGCCAGGTCTGCAAGGTGGCCAACCAGATCATCGTGGCGCTGAACATCGCTGCGGTGGGCGAGGCGCTGCTGTTCGCCTCCAAGGCGGGCGCCGATCCGGCCAAGGTGCGCCAGGCGCTGATGGGCGGCTTCGCGAGCTCGCGCATCCTCGAGGTGCACGGCGAACGCATGATCAAGCGCACCTTCGCGCCGGGCTTCCGCATCTCGCTGCACCAGAAGGACCTGAACCTGGCGCTGCAGAGCGCACGGGCGCTGGGCGTGGCGCTGCCGCAGACGGCGGGCGCGGCGCAGCTCATGAATGCCTGCGCCGCATTGGGCCATGGCCAGCAGGACCATTCGGCGCTGGTGCGTGCGCTCGAGGCCCTGGCTCAGCACACGGTCACCCCGGACTGAGGCTCAGGTCTTCGCTGCTTCCAGCGATTCCTTCAGGTTGCGCCGGCGCCATGCCCAGGTCTTGATGGCCTGCGGCAGGATGCCGATGCACGAGGCGTAGTAGGTGATCTTGAAACCCCAGAAGCGCGGGCCAATGGGCGTGTTGCGGAACAGGTCGCCCGCCAGGATGGACAGCAGCGCCTCCTGCATGCGCCAGATGTTGCGCGGGTTCATGAACAGCCGGCGGATGGCCGGCGAGGTGATGCGGTAGATGAACCACGAGAACATCTTGGGGCCATGCTTCATCACCTTGTCGAAGCGGCGGAAGGCCTTCTCGGCTTCCTTCATCTCGCCCCTAAGCCAGAGGTCGGCCGCGGCAGCGCCCTCGAAGGCGCTGTTCATTGCCAGGTACACGCCCGACGAGAACATCGGGTCGACGAAGGCATAGGCGTCGCCGACCATCATGAAACGGTCGCCGCGGCAGAACTTGGAGTCGTAGGCGTAGTTGCCGGTGGTGGTGGCGCCTTCCATCAGCGTGGCGTTCTTCAGGCGCGCGGCCAGCTTGGGCGCGAGCGCGATGGTCTCCATCAGGAACTCCTCGAGCGTGCCCTTGCGCCGCTTGAAATACGCGGGCGACGCCACCGCGCCGACGCTCACGGTGCCGTCCTTCAGCGGGATGTACCAGAACCAGCCGTGGTCGAACCAGAAGAGCGAGATGTTGCCTTCGTAGCGGCCGGGCCGGCGCTCCGCATTGGCAAAGTGGCCGAACAGGGCCGCGCTGGCGTGCTTGCGGTTGCGCTGCTTGGCGTCGAACTGGTTCGACAGCACCGTGTCGCGGCCGCTCGCATCGATCACGAAGCGCGGGCGCCAGCTGGTTTCGCTGCCGTCCTCGGCCTTGATCTTCACCAGCGCGCGCTTGTCCGCGCCCTTGCCGGCGTCCATGTCCACGCCCATGACGCGCTGGCCCTCAAAGGTGCGCGCGCCGCGCTTGGCGGCATGGCGGAACAGCAGCTCGTCGAACTCCGAGCGGCGCACGTGCACCGCATACGGAAAGCTCTTGTCCATGGCCTCGCCGAAGAAGAAATGGCTGGTGTGGTCATGCCAGGGCGAGACGAACTCGGCGCCGTGCTTGGCAATGCCGATGGCCTCGACCTCGGTGCGCACGCCCAGGCGGTCGAACAGCGGCATGTTCATCGGCAGCAGCGACTCGCCGATGTGAAAGCGCGGATGGTGCGCCTTCTCGAACAGCACCACGTCGTGGCCCTTGTCCGCCAGCAGCGCGGCCACGGTGGAACCCGCCGGGCCCCCGCCGATGACCACGACGTCGGGCTCTGTACTCGTGAAAGGTCCGGGCGTCATGCGCTCCCCTCCTGGTCGTTCTTCGTTGTGGATGGTGACGGCCGCAAGGCCGATGCACGGGCTCTTGGCCAAGCGTTAAATCCTGGTAACAGCCGGGAGTTTAGCGAGTCGGCATGCAGGAAATTCACGCCTGGAGCACCAAAACCCGTGCCCACCCGGAGAAGAGGCAGCCGTTTTTTGGGGTAGCCTCATTGCCCGTCAGAAACAAGGAGACTTTTCATGGCTGCTAACCTGTCACCCGCCGAAGAAGCACTTCGCGAAGCAGCGCGCGAATACCACCGCTCGCCCGTCAAGGGCAAGATTTCCATCAGCCCGACCAAGCCGCTCCTGAACCAGCGCGACCTGTCGCTGGCCTATTCGCCCGGCGTGGCCTACCCGTGCCTGGACATCGCGGCCGATCCGTCGGTGGCGGCCGAGTTCACCGCGCGCGGCAACCTGGTGGGCGTGGTCACCAACGGCACCGCGGTGCTGGGCCTGGGCAACATCGGCCCGCTGGCCGCCAAGCCCGTGATGGAAGGCAAGGGCTGCCTCTTCAAGAAATTTGCCGGCATCGACGTGTTCGACATCGAACTGGCCGAGAACGACCCCGACAAGCTGGTCGAGATCATCGCGGCGCTCGAGCCCACGCTGGGCGGCATCAACCTGGAAGACATCAAGGCGCCCGAGTGCTTCTACATCGAGAAGAAGCTGCGCGAGCGCATGAACATCCCGGTGTTCCATGACGACCAGCACGGCACGGCCATCATCTCGGCCGCGGCGCTCATCAACGGCCTCGAACTGGTCGGCAAGAAGATCGAGGAGGTCAAGATCGCCGTCTCCGGTGCCGGCGCGGCCGCCATTGCCTGCCTGGACGTGATGGTGGGCCTGGGCGCCAAGCCCGCCAACATCTATGCCTGCGACTCCAAGGGCCTGATCTACATGGGCCGCGCGGGCGGCTTCGACGACTCCAAGGCGCGCTACGCCCAGAAAGACACCGGCGCCCGCACCCTGGCCGACGTGGTGAAGGACGCCGATGTGTTCCTGGGCTGCTCCGCGCCCGGCGTGATGAGCGCCGACATGGTCAAGACCATGGCCGGCCAGCCGATCATCCTGGCACTGGCCAACCCCGAGCCCGAGATCCGGCCCGAGCTCGCCAAGGCCGTGCGGCCCGACTGCATCATTGCCACCGGCCGCTCGGACTACCCGAACCAGGTCAACAACGTGCTGTGCTTCCCGTACATCTTCCGCGGCGCGCTCGACTGCGGCGCCAGCAAGATCACGGAAGAAATGAAGCTGGCCTGCGTGCGCGAGATCGCCGAGCTCACCAAGGCCGACATCAGTGAGGAAGTGGCCACCGCCTATGCCGGGCAGGAACTGTCCTTCGGGCCCGACTACATCATTCCCAAGCCCTTCGATTCGCGGCTCATCCTGCGCATTGCGCCGGCCGTGGCCAAGGCGGCGGCCGCCTCCGGCGTGGCCGCGCGCCCGATCGAGGACCTGGAGGCCTACCGCCAGCACCTCACGCGCTTCGTGTTCCAGACCGGCATGTTCATGCGCCCGGTGTTCAGCGCCGCCAAGATCGCGGCCGCCAAGCGCGTGGCCTATGCCGAAGGCGAGGACGAACGCGTGCTGCGCGCCGCGCAGTGGGCCATCGACGAAGGCCTGGCCCAGCCCATCCTGGTGGGACGCCCGGCGGTGATCGAGGCGCGCATCCAGAAGGCCGGCCTGCACATCCGCGCGGGCACCGACTTCGAGATCGTCAACCCCGAGGACGATCCGCGCTTTCGCACCTACTGGGAGACCTTCCACAAGGTCATGGGCCGCCGCGGCGTCACGCCCGAGGCCGCCAAGACCATGGTGCGCCGCTCCAACACCACCATTGCCGCGCTGATGATGCACCTGGGCGATGCCGACGCGATGATCTGCGGCCTGGTCGGGCGCTTCGACGTGCATCTGGAGCACATCCGCAACCTGATCGGCCTGAAGCGCGGCGCGCCGGGCTTCGCCACGCTCAATGCGCTCACGCTCGAGAAGCGCACGGTGTTCATCACCGACACCAACGTGAACGAAGACCCGAGCGCCGAGCTGCTCGCGAGCATCGCCATGATGGCCGCCGAAGAGGTGCGCCGCTTCGGCCTGCCGCCGAAGGTGGCTTTTCTCTCGCACTCGAACTACGGCACCTCGAGCCGCGGCTCGGCGCGCAAGATGCGGCTCGCGCGCGACCTGTTCGCGCAGATGGCGCCCGACATCGAATGCGACGGCGAGATGCACGGCGACGCGGCGCTGTCCGAAGAAGTGCGCCGCACCGCCCTGCCCGAGAGCACGCTCACCGGCGAAGCCAACCTGCTCGTGTGCCCCAACCTCGACTCGGCCCACATCCTCTACAACGTGCTGAAGATGACGGGCGCCAACGGCATCACGGTCGGCCCGATCCTGCTCGGCGCCGCGGGCTCGGCGCATGTGCTCACGCCCTCGTCGACGGTGCGGCGCGTGGTCAACATGACGGCGCTGGCAGTGGCGAACGCGACGACCGCGCTCAAGTAGCAGGCCGCTTGCGCTTCCCCTGAACCAACGCCCCGCTGCAGTACGCCGCGGGGCGTTTTTCATTGCGGGCCGGGCGGTGCACGCACCGTTTTCGCCCGCTCATCATTTTTTCGGCTGGCATGCAATCTGCTAATACCCTGATCGGATATTTCAAATATCTTATTAATATATTTACAGAATCGCAGCCTCCGGGCCCTTCGCCAATCTTCCCTTTCAACCCTCCCTTTCTCTTCTCTTCTCTTCTCACATGGAAGAACATGCCTTGGAACGCGGGAGCTTCTCCCGCCGGGTGCTCGATGCGTCCGACTTCGTGCTGCACTGCGAACGCCGGCTGCTCTCGGGCCTGATGGGCCTGCTCATCGCGCTGGTGCTGCTGAACGTGGTCACGCGCTACGCCGGCGTGCCGCTCTACTGGGTCGACGAAGCGTCCGTCTACTGCGTGGTGTGGCTCACCTTCATCGGCGCCTCGGCCATGACGCGGCTGCGGCTGGACTTTGCGGTGACGCTGCTCACCGACAAGCTCGGCGAGAAGGCCGTGCGCATCGCCAAGGCCAGCGCCTCCGGCGGCGTGCTGCTGCTGGGCCTTGCGCTGCTGGCAATGTGCTGGCTCTACATGGACCCTGTGGGCATCGTGCGCTATGGCTTCGATGCCAAGGAGTACGCGGCCGAATCCTTCAACTTTCTCTACACCGAGCGCACGCAGACGCTGAACTGGCCGACCTGGGCCGTCCAGCTGATCCTGCCGGTGTTCTCCCTCACACTCAGCCTGCACGCGCTGTCCAACCTCGTCGAGGACCTGGGCCTGCAGCCGCGGCGCACGCACGCCGAGTTCCACGTGACCAATGCAGACGCGGTGAACTGACATGCTGACTTCCGCATTCTTCCTGTTGATCATGCTGGTCGGCGTGCCGATCGGCGCCTGCCTGTGCCTGGCGGGCATCGTGTACATCCTCGACGCCGGCGACGCGGTGCTGTTCCAGTCGTTCCCGGTACAGATGTTCGGCGGCGTCGACAGCTACAGCCTCATCGCGATTCCGCTGTTCATCCTGATCGGCGAGATCATGAACGGCGGCGGCATCACCAAGCGGCTGGTCGACCTCGCGCTGGCCTTCATCGGCTCGGTGAAGGGCGGCCTCGCCTACGTGAACATCCTGGCCAACATGCTGGTGTCGTCGATCATCGGCTCGGCCACCGCGCAGGTGGCCATCATGAGCCAGATCATGGTGCCCGAGATGGAGAAGCAGGGCTACGACAAGACCTTTGCGGCCGGCATCACGGTGTACGGCGGCATGCTGGGGCCGATCATTCCGCCCTCGGTGATGTTCGTGGTGTACAGCGTGCTCGCGCAGGTGGCGGTGGGCGACATGCTGATTGCCGGCATCATCCCGGGCGTGATCCTCACGGTGCTGTTCTTCATCGTGATCGCGTGCATGGGCTTCTTCTACAACTACCCGCGCACCGCAAGGCGCACCATCCGGCAGCGCCTGCACACGGTGCTCACGGCCTGCCCGACGCTGCTGATTCCCATCGTGATCGTCGGCTCGATCCTCGGCGGCTTCGCCAACCCCACCGAAGCGGCCGCCGTGGGCGCGGTGGCCGCGGTGCTGGTGGGCCGCTACGTCACCAAGGAATTCCGCTTCGCGACGATTCCGCAGATCCTGCTCAAGTCTGCGATCTACTCGGCCGTGGTGCTGTTCCTGGTGGCCGCGGCGGCCGTGTTCTCGTGGCTCCTGATCTACGGCAAGGTGCCGCAGGCCACGGCCGCATGGATCCAGACCGTGGCCAAGGATCCGATCGCGTTCTTGCTGCTCGTGAACCTGATCCTGCTGGTGATCGGCACCGTGATCGACGGCATTCCGGGGCTGATCATGACGGTGCCCATCCTGCTGCCGATTGCCACCGATATCTACGGCGTCGACCCGCGCCACTTCGGCGTGGTGGTGGTGATCAACCTCGTGCTCGGGCTGATGACGCCGCCCGTGGGGCTGAGCTTCTTCGTGGCCTCCGCCGTGACCGGGGCCAAGCCCGGAAAGATGTTCATCGTCACGCTGCCGTTCTTCCTGATCTGCTGCGCGGCGCTGGTGCTGCTGTCGCTGTTCCCGAGCCTGTCGCTCGCGCTCATCAAGTAAGTCCCGCCGCCTTCCTTTCCCTTCACACAACCGGAGCCCCGCATGTCCCTTTCTCGCCGCAATTTCGTCGTCCAGGCTGCAGCCGGTACCGCTGCCGTGTCGTCCGCCCTCTTTGGCACCGTGTCGCGCGCGGCGGCCGCCAAGGAATTCCGCCTCGGCCTCATCACGCCGGCCGGCCACTCGTGGAACCGCGCCGCGCTCGCCTTCGGTGAAGCGCTCAAGAAGGCCACCGACGGCCGCCTGAGCGCGACGGTGTTCCATTCGGGCCAGCTGGGCAACGAGTCGGCCATGATGCAGCAGCTGCAGTCGGGCGCGCTGGACATGGGCTGGATCCAGGCGGCCGAACTCGGCTCGCGCGTGTCCAGCGTGGCGGCCATCAACGCACCCTACCTCGTGCGCTCGACCACCAACGTGGCCTCGCTGGTGCGCACGCCCGCCGCGCTGAAGCTGCTCGAGGTGCTGCCGCGCGAGACCGGCACCATCGGCCTGGGCTGGGGCATCACGGGCATGCGCGTGGTGTTTGCCACCAAGCCGATCTCCACGCCCACCGACCTCAAGGGCATGAAGCTGCGCATCAACCCGACGCCCGTGTACCGCGACTTCTACCAGTTGCTGGGCGCCGCGCCCACGCCGATTCCGACGCCGGCCGTTTTCGACGCCATGTCCAACGGCCAGGTCGACGGGCTCGAGGCGGACATCGAGTTCTCGTGGAACCAGCGCTTCGACCGCGTCGCAAAAACAATGCTGCCGATGAATGCGCTCTTCATGCCCTTTGCGCCGCTGGTGTCGGGCCGCATCTGGAAGACGCTCGACGGCAAGGACAAGGCGCTGATCACCGACCTGGTCAAGCAGTCGCTCGACGCGCAGATCAAGGACATCGTGACCACCGAGCTCGGCCTGATCGACAAGTTCAAGGCGAGCGGCATCACGATCAAGAGCGACGCCGGCTACAACCCCGCGCCGGTCATCGCGGAGTTCGACAAGATCTGGCTGCCCAAGGCGCCGCAGATCGCGGAGTTGCGCAAGATCGGCGCGGCGCTCTGAACCAGGCCGGTGCGCCGCCGACCCATTGCGCACCACAACAGTTCCGCGGAAGGGTTCGCACCAATCGCGTGCGGGCACCGTTTTTGCTTGAATGCAGAAGCATTCACCTCCAACGGATCCCGCATGAACAAGCGCCAATTGCTCCAGTCCTTCCTCGCCGCCTCGGCCCTCAGCTTCGGCCTTTCCCCGGCCCTGGCCCAGACCATGACGCCGATCAAGTTCCAGCTCGACTGGCGCTTCGAAGGACCGGCCGCGCTGTTCCTGCACCCCGCCGCCAAAGGCTACTTCAAGGCTGCGGGCCTGGACGTGACCATCGACGCGGGCAACGGCTCGGGCGGCACGGTCACGCGCGTGGCCTCGGGCGCCTACGACATGGGTTTTGCCGACCTCGCGGCGCTGATGGAATTCCACGCCAACAACCCCGACAGCCCCAACAAGCCGGTGGCGGTGATGATGGTCTACAACAACACGCCGGCCTCGGTCATGGCGCTCAAGAAGAGCGGCATCGCCAAGCCGGGCGACCTCGCGGGCAAGAAGCTCGGCGCGCCGGTGTTCGACGCGGGCCGCCGCGCGTTCCCGATCTTCGCCAAGGCCAACAGCATCGGCGCCGTGAACTGGACCGCCATGGACCCGACGCTGCGCGAGACCATGCTGATCCGCGGCGACATCGACGCGATCACCGGCTTCACCTTCACCTCGCTGCTGAACCTCGAGGCGCGCGGCGCCAAGGCCGCCGACATCGTCGTGCTGCCCTACCCCGACTACGGCGTGAAGCTCTACGGCAACGTGATCATCGCCTCGCCCAAGCTCATCAAGGAGAACCCGGAAGCGGTGAAGAAATTCCTCTCGGCCTTTGCCAAGGGGGCGAAGGAAGTGATCGCCAATCCGGCGGTGGCCATCGAATCGGTGAAAGCGCGCGACGGCATCATCGACAGCAAGCTCGAAACCCGCCGCCTGCAGCTGGCCATCGACACCGTGATCAACAGTGCCGACGCGCGCAGCGAAGGCTTTGGCGTGGTCAACGCGGGCCGCATGTCGCTGATGGCCTCGCAGGTGTCGGACGCGTTCAACACCAAGACCCGCGTGAGCCCCGATGCCGTGTGGACCGCCGCGCTGCTGCCGCCCGCGGCCGAACTGAGCGGCGTGCTGCGCAAGTGATGGCGGACGCATCGAACGCGGCCGCTGCTCCCTTCGTCGACTTCCAGGACGTCTGGCTCGCCTACAACGAGGAGCTGCTGCGCGCCAACCACTTTGCGGTGGAGGCCATCGACCTGAAGGTCAAGCGCGGCGAATTCATTGCCATCGTCGGACCCTCGGGCTGCGGCAAGTCGACCTTCATGAAGCTCACCACGGGCCTCAAGATGCCGTCGATGGGGAAGATCCGCATCGACGGCCAGCCCGTGACCGGGCCGCTCAAGATCTCGGGCATGGCGTTCCAGGCGCCGTCGTTGCTGCCGTGGCGCACCACGGTCGACAACGTGCTGCTGCCGCTCGAGATCGTCGAGCCCTACCGCTCGAGCTTCAAGGCCAAACGCAAGGAATACGTCGAGCGCGCGCGCAAGCTGCTGCAGAAGGTCGGCCTCGCGGGCTATGAAGACAAGTTTCCATGGCAGCTTTCGGGCGGCATGCAGCAGCGCGCCAGCATCTGCCGCGCGCTCATCCACGAGCCCAAGATGCTGCTGCTCGACGAGCCCTTCGGCGCGCTCGACGCCTTCACGCGCGAGGAGCTCTGGTGCATCCTGCGCGACCTCTGGACCGAGCAGCAGTTCAACGTCATCCTGGTGACGCACGATCTGCGCGAGTCGGTGTTCCTGGCCGACACGGTGTACGTGATGAGCAAGAGCCCCGGCCGCTTCGTGGTCAAGCGCGAGATCGAGCTGCCGCGCCCGCGCGAACTGGAGCTCACCTACACCAAGGAATTCACCGACATCGTGCTGGAACTGCGCGGCCACATCGGCGCCATCCGCAACACGGGCATCAGCGCGGCGCAAACGGCCGCTGCGGTGTCTCACTGAGGACCAAGCGCCATGAAGAACACCAAGCAAATCGAACGCTGGTCGCCCTGGCTGCTGCTCGTGGCCGTGATCCTGCTGTGGCAGGTGATCTGCGCGGGCTTCGGCGTGTCGGACTTCATCTTTCCGAGCCCGCTGCGCATCTGGACCCAGTTCTGGGAGTTCAAGGAAATCATCGCGGGCCACGCGTGGCGCACCTTCTGGGTCACGATGGCCGGCTTCGGCCTGGCCATCGTGGTGGGCGTGCTGCTGGGCTTCGTGATCGGCAGTTCGCGCATCGCGTATGCGGCGATCTATCCGCTCATGACGGCCTTCAACGCGCTGCCCAAGGCGGCCTTCGTGCCGATCCTCGTGGTGTGGTTCGGCATCGGCGTCGGGCCGGCGATCCTCACGGCCTTCCTGATCAGCTTCTTCCCGATCATGGTCAACATCGCGACCGGCCTTGCCACGCTGGAGCCCGAGCTCGAGGACGTGCTGCGCGTGCTCGGCGCCAAGCGCTGGGACGTGCTCATGAAGATCGGCCTGCCGCGCTCCATGCCCTACTTCTTCGGCTCGCTCAAGGTGGCGATCACGCTGGCCTTCGTCGGCACCACGGTGAGCGAAATGACCGCGGCCAACGAAGGCATTGGCTACCTGCTCATTTCGGCCGGCTCGGCCATGCAGATGGGCCTGGCCTTCGCGGGCCTGATGGTGGTGGGCGCAATGGCCATGCTGATGTACGAGCTCTTCAGCGTGATCGAGAAGCACACGACCGGCTGGGCGCATCGCGGCTCCCAAAACCAATGAGGCGCCACGGATGACACGCGACCAGATCATCCGCGCGCTGCGCCGGGCCGACGAAGTGGCCCGGCGCGCCATGGCCATGGGCCGCCACCCCTTCGGCGCCGTGCTCGTCGCGCCCGACGGCGAAACCATCCTGGCCGAGCAAGGCAACATCGACACGGTCAACCACGCCGAAGCCACGCTGGCGCGCCATGCGGCGCAGAACTGGTCGGCCGACTACTTGTGGCAATGCACGCTGGTCACGACCTTCGAGCCCTGCGCCATGTGCGCGGGCACCAGCTACTGGGCCCACATCGGCCGCATCGTCTACGGTGCGGAAGAAGGCGCCCTGCTCGCGCTCACGGGCGACCACCCCGAGAACCCCACGCTGAGCCTGCCCTGCCGCGAAGTGTTCGCGCGCGGGCAGAAGAAGATCGAGGTGATCGGCCCCGTAGCCGAGGTGGCGGAAGAAATGATCGCCACGCACCGCGGGTTCTGGGAAGCGCGTTAGGTAGCGCTAGGCCAGCAGCAGCGTGGCCTCGTCGCGCCAGTAGGCAACGGCCGCCAGCCAGCCTTCCCACACGCAGCCGTTGCAGCCGCGTCCGCAGCAGGTGGTGGGCTCGGGCGGCGGCATGCGCAAGGCGATGCCTCGGGCCTGGAGGAGCGACTGGACGTTCGCGATCAGCGCCTGGGCGCTGGCGAGATCGGTCGGAGGAGCGAGGTCTTGTTCGGAAAGAAGCATGGCAGGCACCGGCCGATTGTCGGCGCTTCATCAGCAGGCCTGCCGGGATCAAGCCCTGGCCGGCGCCGATGCGGCAACCGCGGCGAAAGCCTCCAGGGCAAGATCGACCTCATGCTCGCCGATGTGGCGATGGGTGACGCAGCGCAGCCGGTGCCTGCTCCACGGACGGACCAGGACGCCCAGGCTCTTGAGCGCGGCCTCCCATTGAACGGCATCGAGCCCCGTGGCCTTCACGTCGACCTGCACGATATTGGTCTGGGGCGCGTTGACTGCGAGGCCTGGAATCCGGCCTGTCCCGCGGGCGAGCCGGCTTGCGTTGGCGTGGTCCTGCGCGAGCCGTTCCACCATGGTGGTGACGGCCACCAGCCCTGCAGCCGCGACGATGCCCACCTGCCGCTGGCTGCCCCCGAGCAATTTCCTGAGCCACCGGGCACGTTCGATGGTGGCGGCAGGCCCCGCGAGCACGGCACCCATGGGCGCACTCAGGCCCTTGGAAAGGCAGAGCGAAACAGTGTCGGCGAAAGCTGCAATACGCGCCGCCGGCACGTCCAGGGCCACGGCCGCATTCATCAGCCGCGCACCGTCGAGGTGGACGGCAGCTCCCGCTTGCCTGGACGCCTCGAACACGGCCTGCATGTGCGCAAGCGGCGGCACCGCGCCGCCGGCGTTGTTGTGGGAAGTCTCCAGGCACACGACGCTGGTTCGCAGCTTGTTGCGGCCCGGCGCGAGGGTCTCCTGGAGCAGGTCCAGGTCCATGGCGCCGTCGACGCCCGCAATGCCCTGGTAGAACGCCCCGGTCAGCGCCGCGGCGCCCCGCTCGGCCACGTAGATGTGCGATGCGGCTTCGGCAAGCACGAGCTCCTGGCGCTGGGCCTGCGCGAGGATGGCCAGGAGGTTGGCCATCGTGGCGCTTGGCGCATACAGCGCGGCCTCTTTTCCGAGCATGGCCGCGGCCGTTGCCTCCAGCTCTTGCGCGGTCGGGTCGCCGTCGAGTCCGTCGTCGCCCAGCGGTGCCGAGGCCATGCGCTCGTACATCTGCGGCGTGGGCCGCGTCACCGTGTCGCTGCGAAGGTCCACCGGCGGTTGTCCCGCCCCGCCCGCCATCGTTGCTGCGGCCTGCGTCATTCGGCGGTCGCTCCGGTGGCCTTCACGAGCGCTGCCCACTTTTTTCTCTCGCCGTTCAGGAACGCGTCGAAACTTTCGGGCGTGCCGGTACGCACATAGACGCCGCGCGCCGCCAGGTTGGCCCGGACCTCCGCCGAATCGAGCACGCGATTGATTTCCTTGTTCATGGTCTGCACGATGTGCGCCGGCGTCTTCGCAGGCACCACGACGCCATAGAGGGTGTAGTACTCGAATCCCTTGAAGCCGCTTTCGACGAAGGTGGGAACATCGGGCAGCAACACGTCCCGGGCGCCCGAGGTCACCGCGAGCGCGCGCAGCTTGCCGCTCTTGATCAACGGCAACGCCGAAACCAGGGACGAGACGTAGAAGTCGACCTGTCCTCCCAGCATGTCCGCCATCGCCGGGCCGCCTCCCTTGTAGGGAACGTGCAGCAGGTCTGCCCCCGCCGTGACGCGCAGGTTCTCGGACACCAGGTGCCCGACGGTTCCGTTGCCGGACGAGGCGTAGGCGAGTGGCTTCTTCTTCGAGCGCGCCAGCAATGAGGCCAGGTTGTCGAACGGACTGTCGGACCGCACGACCAGCACCGACACGCCAGTGCCCACCAGCGCCACCGGTGCGAGATCCTTGACCGGATCGAAGCTGAGCTTCTTGTAGAGAAACTGGTTGACCGTGAGGTTGCTGGTTTCGCCCAGCACGGCGGTGTAGCCGTCGGGCGGCGATTTCGCGCCGAAATCCAGGCCAATGTTGTTGCCCGCACCCGGCTTCGTATCGACGACGACCTGCCATCCGGCCTGCTCACCGAGCTTGGCCGCAAGCAGGCGGCAGACGGCATCGGTGCCGCCGCCCGGCGGGCTCGGCGAGACCAGGTGGATGGTGCGCTCGGGTACCCACGCATCGGCCGCGTGCGCCTGCCACGCGGCGAGCGCGAGCCCCAGCATGCATGCCAGCCGCCTGGCGCGTGCGAAAGAGTGGTGTCGGGTGTCGTTCATGGTGAGGGTGTCGGTCGTGCAAGTTGAAGGATCGGGACGAAGCCGGAGCAGAAGCCGTTCGATCCTAGGCACCTCATACAATGAGTAAAGCGATATGTCCAAATATCAACTGTGAGGTTTTCTCATGAATCTCGCGATGCTTGTCACGCTGAGAACCATCCTCGAACAGGGCAGCTTCACTGCAGCCGCGGGCGTCGTGGGCTGCAGTCCGAGCGCAGTGAGCCTGCAGGTCAAGCAACTGGAGCAGTATTTCGGCAAGCCGCTGTTCGATCGTTCGACCCGCGTGGTGGTGCCCACGGCCTTTGCCCGCGAGGTGGTGGACGCCGTGGGCGATTTTTCCCATAGGCTCCAGATGCTGCGCTTCCGTCCGGTCGTGGAAGTGGCGGGCCGCATCAAGGTGGGCGTGATCACCAGCATGCAGAGCGACGTGCTGCCGCAGGCACTTCATGCGCTTCGCCAGCGGCATCCGTCGCTGGAAGTCGTGGTGCCGCCGCTGAACGACAGCGGCGA
Organism: Variovorax sp. 01N425; assembly: GCF_056399465.1. Lineage (NCBI taxonomy): Bacteria > Pseudomonadati > Pseudomonadota > Betaproteobacteria > Burkholderiales > Comamonadaceae > Variovorax > Variovorax sp. 01N425. The sequence continues at coordinate 151,474 of NZ_JBFTRJ010000007.1, forward strand.
GCTCATCTCGGAGCTGAAGGCGGCGCGGCTCGACCTTGCCTTGCTTGTCCGGCCGGAATCCGGCGGTTCGCGCCGACTCGTCTGGCGGGAGCTGCACCGCCAGCCCTACGTGCTGCTGGCGCCGCCGAATACCTCCGGCAAAACGGCCAGGCAACTGCTGGAGGCCCATGACTGGATCGGCTACGACCTGTCTCTTGCGGGAGGCCGCGTGGCCGCGCGCTACGTGCGCAGCCAGATCCCCAATGCACGCTGCGCCATGGAACTGCGCTCGATGGACGCGATCGTCGCGATGGTCGCCCAGGGCCTGGGGGTTTCCGTCGTTCCCCAACCCAGGCGGCCGCTGGTCGAGGCCTATGCGGTGCGAGAGGTGAGCCTCGGAAGCCGCGCCCCGGTCCGCAAGCTCTCCCTGGTCTGGCGCAACTCGGACGCCGGCAACCGCAATGTCGAGGCCGTGGCTGGAGCGTTCACAGCGGCCTTCGGCATGCGGCCACAGCGATGAGGTGGCTTGCGCCTTACCAGAAGATCCAGAGCGCCAGGCCGCCGAAGATGGCCCACTTCACAAGGTAGTACACCCGCTTGTCCCAGGCCTTGAGCCGCTTGCCGATCACGCGGATCTGGTAGATGTACTTGAACGCGCGGTTGATGCCGCCCGTCTTGTCGCCGGCGTCGTTGGGGGAACTGGCGGCGGCGAGCAGGTTCTTGGCGAACCAGCGGTTCACGGCGCTGGCCCAGCGGTACTTCAGCGGGCGCTCGATGTCGCAGAACAGGATCACGCGGTCGTGGTCGGTCGTGTTCTCGGCGTAGTGGATGTAGGTTTCGTCGAACACCACGGCCTCGCCGTCGCGCCAGTGGTAGCGCTGGCCGTCCACGTCGATGTAGCAGCCCTCCACGCCCGGCGTCCACAGGCCCAGGTGGTAGCGCAGCGAACCGGCGAAGGGGTCGCGGTGGCGCACCAGGCGGCTGCCCGGCGGCAGCTCGGCGAACATGGCCGCCTTGATGGTGCCGATGCCCTTGAGCAGCTCGGTGGTGCGGGGACACAGGATGGCGGCCGAGGGATGGGCCTCGTCGTACCACTTGAGGTAGAAGCGCTTCCAGCCGCTCTTGAAGAAGGAGTTGAAGCCCACGTCGTTGAACTGACTCGAGGCCTTGATGCTGCCGCCGTTGCGCATGGCGAGCGCCTCTTCGCGGATGACCTGCCAGTTTTCCTCGAGCACGCGCATCTCGGGAAATTGCGCGGGCGACAGGTACGGCGTGCTCGGCACCTTCGAGAAGATGTACATGAAGGCGTTCAGCGGCGCGAGGAAGGTCGAGTGATCAGACAGCTGCCTGAAGAAACGATGCCGGACCTGGCCGCGGAAATGAACGTAGAGCGCGCTGAGCGCGAAGATGGCAAGAATGACCCACTTCATTATCGAAAGTGTCCTGTAAAGCGGGCAGATAGTGTAATTCTTCGCCCTTGATCCGGCTTTTGGCGGCCTTTTCAGGGCCGCAGCAGCTTGATCAGCGCGGCCACTTCCTCCCCGCCCAGCCCGGCCGCGCCGGCGCGCCTGAAAAGACCCGCCGCGAACGCCGGGAATTCGGTGTTGATGCCCGCCTGCTGCGCCGTCTGCAGGATGCGCTCGGTCGCCTCGATCGAAATGCGCATCGGGCTTTGCGAAATGGCGAAGTCGCCCGACTGGATGACGCCGCCTTCGTGCTGCAGGAAGCCGGCGAAGGTGGGCATGATGCCGGCCACGATGCGGCCGTATTCCGCCACGTCGAAGCCTTCGTGCTCGGCCACGCGCGCGCCATGCAGGAAGCCCAGCAGGGTGCCGTAGATGGTGGAGAGCGTGGCCAGGTCCATGGCGGCGGCCGCGCTCGCCTTGCCGCCGAGGTAGACGATGCCGCCGCCGAGCACCTGCAGGAGCGGCTCGGCCGTGCGAAAGACGGCCTCGGCGCCCGACACGAGGATCGGCGTGTCGGGCAGCCCCATCTGGTCGGGCGCGGCCTGGATGGCGCCTTCGAGGTAGCTGGCGCCCTGGCGGTGCGCCCAGGCCTCGGCCTCGCGCGCGTCCTGCGGGCTGCCGGTGGTCAGCTGCACCAGCAGCCGGCCGTCCAGCGCGGCCGCCACGCCCTCCATCGCAAGAATGGCATCGGCCGCGCGGTAGTCGTAGACGCACATCAGGGCCACCGGGCTGGCACGCACCGCTTCGGCGGCGCTGCGCGCGGCCACGGCGCCGCGGGCCGCCAAAGCATCGGCCTTGCCGGCCGTGCGGTTCCAGACCGTGACCTCGTACCCCTTGTCGAGGTAGAGGCGCGCAAGGGTCTGGCCCATCGATCCCAGTCCCAGCACGGTGATTTGCTTGTTGTCCATGGCGGTTCATTCGCGAGTTGTGAAGAGGCCTGCATCGTAGGAATTGCACTCTCCAACGGTCAAGTACCTACAATAAAGTGAGGTACTTACCAAAACGTATGTAATGAAGCCAGAGAAGGATCGGCGAGTGAAAGCAAAAAAGCCCTACTCCTGCGGCATCGGCCCCGCGTTCGAAGTCATTGGCGGCAAATGGAAGGCGGTGATCCTGTGGGAGCTGCATGTGCAGGCCCGCCGCTTCGGCGAGCTGCGGCGGCTCTTGCCCGACATCAGCGAGAAGATGCTGATCCAGCAATTGCGCGAGCTGGAGGCGGACGGCCTCGTGCACCGCGAGGTGTTCCACGAAGTGCCGCCGCGGGTGGAATATTCCGAGACGAAACTCGGCGCGTCGCTCAATGCGGCGCTGGGGCCGCTGGCCGATTGGGGCGACCGCTATGCGAAGCGCGCGAAGGCCGCGCGCTGAATGAGAGGCCTCTTCAGGCCCAGCCGGTCTCGATCTCGGTCTTCACCTCGGTCATGAGCCGGTGCACCGGGCACTTGCCGGCCACGCGCAGCAGTTCGTCCCGCTGCGCCGCGGTCAGCTCGCCGGTCACGCGCAGGCTCGACTTGAGCCGGTAGACGCCCTTGCGCTCCTCGCTGTCGTCGCGGTCGATGATCACTTCGATGTCTTCCACCGGCATGCCCTTGCGGCGCGCGTAGATCAGCACGGTGAGCGCCTTGCAGGCGGCCAGCGATGCGTCGTACAGGTCGTGCGGCTGCGGCCCCGCATCGCTGCCGCCGCCGGCCGGCGAGGCATCGATGGGAATCTCGTGGTTGCGGATCTTGAGGATGTGACGCGTACCCGTGATGCCGTCGCGCCGGACCGTGATGCTCATGCCGATGTCCTTGTGGGGTGTGGATGCCGGGCGCGATGGTAGCCCGCCACCCGCTTCAGCGGTCGACCGCGAGCATCAGCGTTTCCTTGATCTCCTCCATCACCACGTAGCTGTGCGACTCGGCCGCCACGGGCAGCTTCTTGAGGATGTCGCCCAGCAGGTGCCGGTATTCGCTCATGCCGCTCAGGCGCGCCTTCACCAGATAGTCGAAGCTGCCCGAGACCAGGTGGCACTCGAGCACCTCGGGCATGTGCAGCAGCTCCTTGCGCACCTTGTCGAACACCTCGCCCGACTTGGCCGAGAGCTTGATTTCCACGAACACCAGCAGCGTCTTGCCCAGCGCCTCGGGCGACACATGCGCGTGGTAGCCGCTGATGACGCCCTCGCGTTCCATGCGCTTCACGCGCTCGGCGCAGGGCGATGCCGACAGGCCGATGCGCTCGGCGAGTTCGGTCATGGAAATGCGGCCCTGGCGCTGCAGCAGGTCGAGGATCTTGCGGTCGATACGGTCGAGTTCGGGCATTTCACTCCGGGGCTGGCAATTGGCTCGCTATCTGCAGCGAATTCCACTGTGAATCTTAGAAAAACAATGAAATCCACTGGATTGTGCGCTTTAGATTCCATGCATTCACCTTCATTCGCGTAAATACCCATGAAAGTCATCGTTCTCGGCGGCGGCGTGATCGGCACCACCACGGCCTACTACCTGGCGCGCTCCGGCGCCGACGTGACACTGCTCGACCGGCAGGCCGGCCCCGCGGAGGAAACCAGCTTCGGCAACGCCGGGCAGGTGTCGCCGGGCTACTCGACGCCATGGGCCGCGCCCGGCATTCCGCTGAAGGCGATCAAGTGGATGTTCCAGAAGCACGCGCCGCTGTCGATCCGCCCCGACGGCACGCTGTTCCAGCTGCGCTGGATGGCCGCCATGCTGCGCAACTGCTCGCCCGAACGCTACGCGGTCAACAAGGAACGCATGATGCGCGTGGCCGAATACAGCCGCGGCTGCCTGCAGCAGCTGCGCGCGGAAACCGGCCTCAGCTACGAGCACCGCACCGGCGGCACGCTGCAGCTGTTCCGCACGCAGGCGCAGCTCGATGCGGTGCAGCGCGACATCGCGGTGCTCGAGGAATGCGGCGTGCCCTACGAACTGCTCGACCGCGATGCGCTCGCACGCGTGGAACCCGCACTGGCCGGTGCGCGCGACCGGCTCGCGGGCGGCCTGCGCCTGCCGAACGACGAGACCGGCGACTGCCACCTGTTCACGCGCGGGCTGGCCGACATCGCACGCAGCCTGGGCGTGGACTTTCGCTTCGGCCAGTCGGTCGAAGGCCTGGAGATGGCGGGCGACCGCATCACGGGCGTGCGCACCGGCGCCGGCAAGATCCTCACGGCCGACCGCTACGTGATGGCCTTCGGCAGCTATTCGCGCGCCGCCATCGCATCGCTGGGGCTGGACATTCCGGTGTACCCCGTCAAGGGCTACTCGCTCACGGTGCCGCTGGTCGATGAATCGCTGGCACCGCAATCGACCGTGCTCGACGAGACCTACAAGGTGGCCGTGACGCGCTTCGACAACCGCATCCGCGTGGGCGGCATGGCCGAGCTCGGGGGCTTCGACCTGCGCCTGAACCCGCACCGCCGCGCCACGCTTGAGAAGGTGGTGAGCGACCTGTTCCCCGGCGGCGACCTGCCGCGCGCCACCTTCTGGACCGGCCTGCGCCCGATGACACCCGACAGCACGCCCATCGTCGGCGCCACGCGCTACGCGAACCTGTTCCTCAACACCGGCCACGGCACGCTCGGCTGGACCATGGCCTGCGGCTCGGGCAAGCTCATCTCCGACCTCGTGACGGGCCAGCGTCCGGAGATCCGCACCGATGGCCTGGCGATGGACCGCTATGCGCAAGGTGCGCCGCGCACTGGGCGTTCGAATCCCACGACTGCGCCGGCCTGACGCCTACGTTTCGGGGGGTCTATTCGGGGCGCGTGCACAGGCCACCGGGTACTCCCCTCCGCGAATGTCCCCCGGCTTCGCCTCCTCCTTTATTTCGCTGCGGGGAGCACCCGATGCCCTGTGCACCTGGGCACGCTCGTGGTGTACCGCTGATCAACCAGTGCTCTGATCACGCTCCCGCCGATGGGGTGCCTTGCGCAGCGAAATTAAGGAGGAGGGCGAAGCCCGGGGGACATTCGCGGAGCAAGGTTCCCCGTCGACGGGAGCGCGCCCTGAACGACAACAACAAAAACCCCGCTCAGGCAGCCTTGGCAATCGGAATCGTCCCGCTGCTCATCCCGCGGTAGACCTCCGCCTCGCCATGCTTCGCAAGCAACTGCATCAGGTGCTTGCGAATCAGCATCCCCGGCCGATCGGACTCCATCGAATATTCGACGCCGCGCCGCCGCGTGTCGACCAGCGCATCAGGGTCGGTCGATTCGAGGATGTCCTTGTCCTCGCGCGTGACCGCCTCGTCGAAGTCGATCAGCATCTGTGCCGTGCAGTCGGCCTCGGTGTCGTTGCGGAACAGCCATTGGCACAGCTGCATGCGGCCGTCGTCGATGGGCGTGAAGCAGTTGATGATGATGTGGCGCACGCCGCTCGGGTATTCGATGTCGAGCCGGCGCGAGAACGGCAGGAAGTAGGCGTTGCGCATGTGGCGCGTGGTGATCGCATCGGTCACGCCGCTGATCGCGTGGAACTTCACCGGGTTGGCCGCTTCGATGATGGTCTCCGCGTAGAAGCCGTTGTCGTTCTCCACCAGTTCGTACTTGCTCGGCTTCGGGCTCGCGGCCACGCCGAAGGTGGCGCGGTGCACGAAGCTGAAGTGCGAGTTGTCGAACGAGTTCTCGAGCGCGCGCATCGGGCTGGTCTGCCACTCTTCGTAGAACTGGAAGATCGTGCGGTAGCCCGGGTCGTCGAATTCCGGAATCGCGGGAATGTCGGCGATGGGTTCTTCCAGCGCCACCCAGGCGTAGCCGTAGCGCGCGGCGCAGCGGTAGGCAGTGGTGCGGTACTCCGGCGAGATCTTGCGCTCGGCCTCGTACTGCGGAATGCGGATCACCTGGCCGCTGCGGTCGTAGGTCCAGCCGTGGTAGCCGCACTGGATGGCGCCCTGCCCGCAGGCCCGGCCTTCGGCATCGACGCACCAGCCTTTCGACAGCTTCGCGGTGCGATGGCAGCAGCGGTCGCGCAGCGCGGCGGGCTGGCCGTCCGCATCGATGAAAAGAACAATGTCTTCGCCAAGCAGCCTGAAGGGCTTCGGGCCGTTGGCCAGTTCGGTGAGCGGCATGACGGCATGCCAGAACTTGCGGAAGACGGGTTGTTGGGTGACGAGCATGCGTGGACTCCTTCTGTTGTTGCGCGTGGGTACGAACGAACCTGAAAGAGCAATTTCCTGCCGCAAGGGCTGAACGCTTCTACTCTGCGCCACCTGCCATGCAAATTGCGCGCCTGCATTGTGGCTTGGGTCCGCCACGCATTCAAGCCCTGGCATGGCTCGTGCATCGACTCCCGCAAGAGTAGAAGCGTTCAGCAGCGCACGCACCACCCTTGTGCGCCCGCCCGGAAATTGCTCTTGAAGTGCCTTCCGCCCTGCGCGGAGGGATTCAAGACCCGAGGATTCCGAGGCCCACCATGCAACGTCGTCGATTCTTTTTTCTTGCGGCCAGTGCCGCCGCCAGCACCCTTGCCGCTCCCGCCGTCTTCGCCCAGGGCGGCGGCAAGCCGACCCCGCTCAAGTTCACGCTCGACTTCCGCATCAACGGCCAGACCGCGCCCTTCTTCCTCGCACACAGCAAGGGCTACTACCGGGACGAAGGCCTGGACGTGGCCATCGACACCGGCGCCGGCTCGGTCGCGTCGATCACGCGCATCGCGAGCGGCGTCTACCAGATGGGGCTGGGCGACATCAGCTCGCTGGTCGAGTTCAATGCGCAGAACCCCGGCACCCCGATGGTGCAGGCGGTGTACCAGTACTACAACCGCGCACCCTTCGTGATCATCGGCCGCAAGGACCGCGGCGTCACGGCCGACTTCAAAAGCCTCGCGGGCAAGAAGGTGGCCGCGGCGGCCGTCGAATCGACCCGCCGCGCATGGCCGATGGTGGCGCGCAAGCAGGGCATGCGCAGCGACGCCTTCCAGTGGCAGACCACCGACTTCAGCGCGCGCGACAACGTGATGGTGCGCGGCGACGTCGATGCCGCGACCTACTTTCACGACTCTGCCATTTCGCTCTTCGCGCGCATGAAGGCGGAGGAACTGTCGGTGCTCAAATATGCGGACGCGGGGGTCAACCTGTACGGCAACGCCATCCTCGCGAGCAGCAACCTGATCGCGCAGAACCCCAGGGTGGTTGCGGCCTTCCTGCGCGCCACCAACCGCGCCATCGTCGAGACCTTTGCCAATCCGGCGCCCAGCATTGCGGCCATGCGCCAGCGCGAACCGATCCTCGATGAGAAAATGGAGCTTGAACGCTGGGGTGTCACGGCGCAATATGTAGGTGCCGCCGACACGCGCGGCCACGGCCTGGGCGACATCCGCAAGCTCACGCTCGAGCAGCAGGTCGACGAGGTCGCCGACGTATTCGGCCTCAAGGTCAAGCCCTCGTCCGACGCCATCTTCAACACGTCGATGCTGCCATCGCGCAACGAACGCATGATTCCCACCAAGGCATGAACTTCAGCAACAGCAATCTCCATTCCATCCTCCCCGAAGAAGCCACGCTCGACGAACGAGACGGACGCTACCTGCGCAAGGCCATCGTCTGGTCGCATGCGGCGCGCCGCCGCGGCAACCGGCCCTTCGGATCGGTCATCGTCTCGGCGGCCGGCGAAGTGCTGGCCGAAGCGGCCAACAGCAACACCGAGACCGGCGACTGCACGGCCCATGCGGAGATGAACGCGCTGCGTGCGCTCGCGGGGCGCGGCCTCACGCGCGAGGAACTTGCCGGCGCCACCATCTATGCATCGGGCGAGCCCTGCGTGATGTGCGCGGGCGCGATCTTCTGGTCGAACATCGGCCGCGTGGTGTTCGGCATCGATGCCGAGCGGCTGCGCGTGTTCCGCGGCGAGCGGCAGGACCAGCGCGATGCCGAGCTGTCGTGCCGCGACGTGTTCCGCGCCTCGCCGCATCCGATCGAATGCATCGGGCCCGCGCTGCTCGATGAAGCGAGCGCTGCGCACGACGGCGCCTGGGGCAGCTAGCCGCCGCGCGGGCGGTGCCGGGCGAATAGACTCGTTGGATGTCCTGGCAGGCCCATCTTCATCTCGACTACCGACAGGAAGCCGCCCGCAGCGTCGCGCGCTTTCGCCACGACGGGCCGCTGCGCATCCTGCAAAGCCTCTACCCCGAGGGCGATGCGATCTGCCACAACGTGCTGGTGCATCCGCCGGGCGGGCTGGTGGGCGGCGACACGCTGGACATCGACATCGAGGCGGCCGACGCAAGCCATGGCCTGATCACCACGCCGGGCGCGTCGCGCTTCTACCGCTCCGAAGGCGAGCTCGCGCTGCAGCGCACGCGCATCCGGCTTGCCAAGGGCGCGCGGCTCGAGTGGCTGCCGCTGGAGGCCATCTGCTACAGCGGCTGCCGCGCGGAGAACCGGCTCACCATCGAGGCCGAGCCCGGCGCCGAGATGATCGGCTGGGACGTGACGGCCCTCGGCCTGCCGAATGCCAACCAGCCCTTCGAGCGCGGCACCTACCTGCAGCACATCGAAGTGCCGGGCGTGTGGCTGGAGCGCGGGCGCATCGACGCGGCCGACCATCGGCTGCTGCAGAGCCCGCTGGGCTTCGGCGGGCATCGCTGCATCGCGTCGCTGTTCTTCGTGTCGGGCACGCCGGCCGCGCGGGCACGGCGCGAGACGCTGCTTGCGCTCGCACGCACCGCCATCGATGCGCACGGCCTGCAGGAAAGCGCCGGCGCGACCAGCCCGCATGCGGAGATCGTCGTACTGCGCGTGCTGGCGCCGGTGGTCGAGCCCGCGATGCAGCTGCTGCGGCAGGTGTGGCAGGCGTGGCGCGCCGAGCTGTGGCAGTTGCCGGCGAGTTCGCCGCGCATCTGGGCGACCTAGCGTTTCAAGCCGGCATGTCGGTGCGCGGCAGCCGCAGGTGCTTCTTCAAGGTCTCGAACACCTGCCGCGTGACCGGATTCACCACGTGGCTGCGCACGTACAGGTAGTACGCCAGGTCGGGCAGGCGCGGCATGCCGTCGCCGGCGCCCAGCACGCGCAGGCCGGCGTCGAGCTGCTCCACGCCGCGCGCCGTGACGCCGAGGCCCGCGCGCAAGGCGGCCTTGATGCCGATCAGGCTCGACGAGGTGTAGCGCGGCGTCCAGGCCACGCCTGCGGCGTCGAGCGCCTCGTGGCCGATGCGGCGGAAGATGCTGGGGCCGTCGGCCATGATCAGCGGCACCGGCTTGGATGGGTCGTGCACGTAGCTGGCGGCGCAGAGCCACACGGTCGGCGAATTGCGCAGCACCACGCCGTCGAACTGCGGGTCGGCGCGGTTCGAGATGATCATGTCGACCTCGCCACTCTTGAGCGAGGTCATGAGATAGGGGCTGCGGCCGATGTGGATGTCCAGTTGCAGCAGCGGCGAGGTGCGCGCCACCTCGGTGAGCAGCAGCGGCAGCATGGTCTCGGCCACGTCGTGCGGCGCACCGATGCGCAGGTTGCCTTCGAGCTCGCCCTGGCGCAGGCTGCGCAGCGCCTCGTCGTTGAGCGCGAGCAGGTGGTGCGCGTAGGTCAGGAGCCGCTCGCCATGTTCGGTGAGGCGCTTCTGCCGGCCCTGCTTGGCGAACAGCGCGTGGCCCACCTGCTCTTCGAGCCGCTGCATCTGCTGCGTGATGGCCGACTGCGTGCGACCCAGGTGCACGGCCGCCGCCGCAAAGCTGTGGTGGCTGACGACGGCCGCGAAGGAGCGCAGCAATTCAAGATCGAGCGTGGACATACATTAATTTTATTGATGTATTACTTGCGCCGGCTGGATTGTCGGGTCACGCTCCGGTCACTACAGTGAATGCACACCAAGACACGCATCCCCACTGGAGAACCCTGCATGAGCACCCTGTCCGACCCACGCCGCGAGGCGGTCGCCGCGTCCATCGACCGGATGAAGAAAGCCATTGGCGGCGCTGAACCAACCCGCGAAAAGCTCGATGCGGTGCTCGACGCGCTGCAAGGGCTGGCCGCGCGCACCGACTACTGGGGCCCCGCCGACTTTCCGGCGCCCGAGGCCGGCGAGCACCAAGCCCGCTACCTGATTGCCGAGGACCCGGACCAGAGCTATGCGCTTTATCTCAACGTGATGCGCCCGGGCAAGAAGATCGTGCCGCACAACCACACCACCTGGGCCTGCATTGCCGCGGTGGAAGGCACCGAGCACAACCGCGTGTACGAGCGGCGCGACGACGGCTCGGCGCCGGGCGTCGGCAAGCTCGAGCAAACCGCGCTGGTGGTGGTCGCGCCCGGCAAGGGCATTGCGCTGATGCCCGAGGACATCCACTCGGTCGAGATCCAGGGCGACCAGGTCATTCGGCACCTGCACATGTATGGCCGCGCGCTCGAGACGCTGAACCAGCGCACCGCGTACGACCTGGAAGCCGGCACCTGCCAGACGATGGGCATCGGCGTGCAGACGCGCCGCTAGCCCCCTCTTCTTTCAACCTCGTTTCTTTCATGCGGGCCGCGCCGGGCGCGGCCTCGCAGGACCGCGTTCGTTCCAACGGCTTGCTTTCCATGACCTCTTTCATCGATCCGAAGACCCTCAAATCCTGGCTGCACGACGACGGCGAGATCGCGCTGCTCGACGTGCGCGAGCACGGCCAGTACGGCGAGGCGCACCTCTTCTACGGCATTCCGCTGCCCTTCAGCCGGCTCGAACTCGATGCGCCGCGCCTCATGCCGCGCCGCAGCGTGCGCGTGGTCGCGTATGACGGTGGCGATTCCGACGTGGCCGAGCGCGCCGCCCGCCGCCTCGCCGCGCTGGACTACACCGACGTGCACGTTCTGCAGGGCGGCACCCGCGCCTGGAAGGCCGCAGGCCATGCGCTCTTCGCGGGCGTCAACCTGCCGTCGAAGACCTTCGGCGAACTGGCCGAAGAGGCCTATCACACGCCGCGCGTGAGCGCCGACCAATTGGCCGAGATGCTGGCGCGCAAGGACAAGGTGGTGGTGCTCGACGGCCGGCCGGTGAGCGAGTTCCACAAGATGAACATCCCCACGGCCACCTGCTGCCCCAATGGCGAACTCGCGTATCGCGTGCGCCGGCTGGTGCCCGACACCACCACGCCCATCGTCATCAATTGCGCGGGCCGCACGCGCAGCATCATCGGCGCGCAGACGCTCATCAACCTGGGCCTGCCCAACCCGGTCTATGCGCTGGAGAACGGCACGCAGGGCTGGTACCTGAACGACCACGCGCTGGAGCACGGCGGCACGCGGCGCTATGCGCCGGACAGCGGCAACACCGACCTGCGGCCGGCCGCCAAGGCACTGGCCGAGCGCTTCGGCGTGCCCACGGTCACGGCGCAAACGGTGCAGCAATGGGCCGGCGATGCCAACCGCAGCCTGTTTCTCTGCGACGTGCGCACGCCCGAGGAATTCGCGACCCGCACGCTGCCCGGCGCGCAGCACACGCCCGGCGGGCAGTTGATGCAGGCCGGCGACCAGTACGTCGGCGTGCGCGGCGCACGGCTCGTGCTGTTCGACGACGACGGCGTGCGCGCGCCCACCATCGCGCACTGGCTGCGGCAGATGGGCCACGAGGCGAGCGTGCTCGAAGGCGGACTCGCGAGCGGGCTGTCGCTCGCGCCCGCCGCAGCGCCCGCTGCACCCGCGCTGGCGACGATCGATGCAGAGGCGCTGTCCGCCCGCCTTGCGCAGGGCGAGGTGGCGCTGGTCGACCTGCGCCCGAGCATGCAGTTCCGCGCCGGCCACATCCCGCAGGCGCGCTGGTCGATACGCCCGCGCCTCGCCCAGGACGTGAAGAGCGAAACGCGCCAGCTCGTGCTGGCGGCCGACGACGCTGCGCTCGCGGCATGGGCCGCGGCGTCCGAGCTGGCCGGCCTCTCGCCCGCGCCGCTGCTGCTCGAAGGCGGCATGGCCGCATGGCGCGATGCCGGCCTGCCGGTGCAGGCCACGCCCGCCCTGCCCGCGGACGCGGACTGCATCGACTACCTGTTCTTCGTGCACGACCGCCACGACGGCAACAAGGAAGCGGCGCGCCGCTACCTCGCCTGGGAGACCGGCCTGGTCGCGCAGCTCGATGCGCAGGAGCGCTCGGCCTTCAGGCTGCCCACCGCTTCCGCCGCGCGGCACGCCTAGCTCACCCGGTTTCGCTTTCTCCGTTCGCCGTTGTCAGTTCCTATTCCAGGAGTTTCGTCATGTCGTCTGCCTTTCGCATTCCGAGCCTTGCCCGTCTTTCAATCGCTGCCGCATGGCTCGCGGCCATGGCGCTGCAGCCGGCCTCGGCCCAGCCGCTGCCGGCGCGCAACGGCTTTCCGTCGCAGCCGGTGAAGTTCGTCTCGCCCTTTCCCCCGGGCGGCGGCAACGACGCCACGGCGCGGCTGGTCACCACGCGGCTGCCGGAGATCATGGGACAGGCCGCGGTGGTGGACAACCGCGGCGGCGCGGGCGGCAACATCGGCGCCAAGTCGGTGGCCGAGGCCAAGCCCGACGGCTACACGGTGCTGACCTCGCAGGTGTCGATCATGGCGGTGAACCCATCGCTCTACGCCGCGCCCGGCTTCGATCCGATCAAGAACTTCGTGCCGATCACGCAGATCAACGCGGCGCCGCTCGCGCTGGTGGTGGAAGCCAATTCGCCCTACAAGACCTTCGCCGACCTGGCCGCGCGCGCCAAGGCCAGCCCCGGCAAGGTCACCTATGCCACGCCGGGCAACGGCACGCTCTCGCACCTGGTCGGCGTGGTGCTGCAGAAGGACAGCGGCGTGGACATGACGCATGTGCCCTACAAGGGCGCCGGCCCTGCGCTCACCGACCTGCTTGGCGGACAGGTCGACGTGCTCGTGACCTCGACCTCCTCGGTCGCGGGCATGGTGCAGAACGGCAAGCTGCGCGTGCTGGCCGTCACGAGCCCGCGCCGCATCGGCGTGTTCGCCAAGGCACCGACGCTCGAGGAGCTGGGCTATGCCAATGCCCGCTTCGAGGACTGGTACGGCTTCTTTGCGCCGGCCGGCACGCCACCCGAACGCGTGGCCTACCTGAACGAAGCCATCGTGCGCACGCTGCGCCTGCCCGAAGTGACCAAGCTCGTGACCGACGGCGGCAGCGAGGTGGTGGCCAACACGCCCGAAGCCTTTGCCGGGCAGCTGCGCCAGGACATCGACCGCTGGTCGCGCATCGTCAAGCTTTCCGGCGCCAAGGCGGATTGACGCACCATAGAGGCCCGCGCTCGCTGGAACACACCATGTCCGATTCGCCCCAAGACACCGCTGGCCACTCCCTCGACACCCGGCTCGCCCATGCCGGCAAGGCCCCGGCCTACTTCGGCGGCTCGCCGGTCAACACGCCGCTGGTGCGCGCGAGCACCGTGCTGTTCGACAGCGTGGCCGCCATGCGCGAGACGCGCGCGCGGCGCGGCGAAGAGCGCGCCTTCAGCTACGGCGCACGCGGCACGCCCACCACCTTCGCGCTCGAGGACGCGGTGAGCGAACTCGAAGGCGCCCACCGCACGCGCCTCTTTCCCACCGGCCTGGCCGCCATCGGCATGGTGCTGCTGTCGTACCTGAAGCCCGGCGACCATGTGCTGATGTCGGACAGCGTGTACGAGCCGGCGCGCAAGCTCGTGCATTCCTTCCTCGATCCCTACGGCATCCGCTGCAGCTTCTTTGCCGCGGACGGCAGCGGCATCGAGGAACTGTTCGAGCCCAACACGAAGCTCGTGTATGCCGAATGCCCCGGTTCGCTGGTCTACGAGATGTGCGACCTGCCGAAGCTGGCCGAGCTGGCCCATGCGCGCGGCGCGCTCGTTGCCGCGGACAACACCTGGGGCTCGGGCGTTCAATACCGGCCGCTTGCACTGGGCGCCGACATCTCGCTGATGGCCGCCACCAAGTACCTCTCGGGCCACTCCGACGTGATGATGGGCACCGTGGCCACCACGCGCGAAGCCTGGCAGCCGCTCAACGAGCGCTGCGACGCCTTCGGCATGACGGTGAGCCCGGACGATGCCTGGCTGGTGCTGCGCGGCATGCGCACGCTGTCCGCGCGGCTGCAGATGCACGAGCGGCATGCGATGGAGGTGGCGCACTGGCTGCAGGCGCGGCCCGAAGTGGCGGCGGTGTTCTGCCCCGCGCTGCCGCAGCACGCGGGCCACGCGCTCTGGAAGCGCGACTGCCGCGGCACCAACGGGCTGGTCTCGTTCGAGCTGCAGCCGGGTATCGGCAACGCCTCGGTCGAGCGCTTCGTCGATGCGCTGTCGCTGTTCGGCCGGGGCTCGTCCTGGGGCGGCTATGAAAGCTTGGTGGCTTGGGCCGACATGCGCGCGGCGCGCAGCGTGACCGACTGGAGCACGCGCGGCGCTGTCGTGCGGCTGCACGTGGGGCTGGAGGCGCCCTCGGACCTGCTGCGCGATCTTGAATGCGGCTTCGCGGCGCTCGGTGCCGTCTGAAGGCGCCTGCGCAGCAGCTCAGGCCGCGATCGGCTCGGGAAGGATGGCCGTCAACGCAAAGTCGACCAGATGGAGCCAGGTCGCCTCGAGCCCCATGATGCTGTGGTGGTCCGAGGCAGGCACGGTCTGCACGCTGATGGGCGTGGGCCAGGCCGCGATCAGCTTCTGCGAGCGCTCGGGCAGCACCACGTCGTCGCGCTCGGCCAGCAGCACCTGGGTCTTGGCGGCCACTTCCTTGCAGTGCGTGAGCGAGTCGAAGCGGTGCCGCAGCAAGAGCGCGAGCGGAACCAGCGGAAAGCGCTTCTTCGCCACTTCGAGCATCGAGTCGTAGGGCGTGACCAGTTGCAGGCTCGAGAAGTCCTGCTGCGCCACCAGCTGGATGGCCACGCCTGTGCCCAGGCTGCGGCCGACCACGTGCAGGCGCGCCTGCGGAAAGGCCTTGCGCAGGTGGTTGGCAAACTGGATCGCATCGGCCACCGAGGCAATCTCGGAGGGATGCCCTTCGGAGTCGGCCACGCCGCGGTAGTTGACCGCCGCAAATCCGAAGCCCTCCGGCAGCCAGTGCAGCGCCTGCGCGGTGGCGCGGACGTCCTCGCCCCGGCCGGCAAAATAGATGAACAGGTCCTGCAGCGCTTCTTCGCCCTGCGGGTGGTAGACGTAGCCGCGCACCATGCCGCCCGGCACGGTGTGGGAGTAGGTGGAAAAGTCGTCGGACAGGTGGACGACCGGAAGCTTCCTGGCGTTGAAGAGGATGTGCCCCTGCCGCGTGGCAAGAAGGGTCCAGTACGCCGCCATGCCGCCAATGGCGGCGGCCGAGGCCGAGAGTGCAATGCGAAAGGCTTTGGAAGATGACAAGGCTTGGCTCCTGCTTACTTCTTGCAGTCGCCGCCGACGGACACCGTGCCGTCCTTGCACTCCGTCAATATCTCTTCGCCGGCCGGGCCTGCGCTCGGACGCGCCGGGGCCGCGCCTGCGGCGGGAGCGTCTTCGCGCTGGTAGACGATCTTCTTGCTGCCGAGATCGCAGCTGCCCACCACCTGCCCGGGCGCCTCTGCGTTGGCATCGACGGTGATGACGGCGAAGCGCGTCACGCCGGCCGCGGCAATCTTCGCTTCGATCTGGGTGCGCAGGGCTTCGCAGTTTTCGGCGCCGTGGGCGGTGCCCGCCAGGGCAAGCGCCATGGGAATCAACCAGGGTTTCATGATGAGTCGGCCTCGCAGCGGAGGGTTTGGCAAACAAAGAGTCTAGCCCTTCATTTTCCGGCGACGCATCCTCGCGCACGATGCGGTAACCAGGCGTCACTGCCCGTACCGCGCACTCGCAGGCTCAGCCGCAGGCGTTCCTGCCGGCCGGAGACTGGCGCAGCCTGTTGAGGAAGGCAAGCTGCACCCTGGCCGTCTCGCTGCCCTGCGAGGCGGCGCGCAGCATCCACTCGCGGGCCTCGCAGCGGTCGGCCCTGATGGCGGCGCCGTACAGCGTCGGCCCCGCCAGCAGCACCATGCCCAGCATCTCCTGCGCCTCGGCGTGGTCCTCGGCCGCCGCTTGCCGAAGCTGTTCGAGCATCGCGCGGTAGTCGCGGGCGGCCTGCGCTTCCAGTGCCAGCTGGAAACGCTGCTCGGCGTGCAGCACGACGCCCGCATCGGGCGGCTGCGCCGCAGAGAGCGCCGCCGCAAGGCACAGGGCGCCCGAAAGGCCGATGCGCCAGCGCAGCGACCAGCTTGCGATTTGATTCAATTCGGAGGCCATCGATGTTCTCCACCACTCGTTTGCGTGGAGGCCATCGTGGCAGCAGGCGGCGGCCGCGAGAAACTGGATTTCGCGCAGCCAGGCTCAGCCGGCGCCTGAGCCCTTGCGCGTCGTCATGCGCTTCAGAACTTTGCGGTCAGTGCCACCTGCAGCTCGCGCCCCGGTCCCGGCATGATCAGGTTGTCGACGCTGCCGTGCGCGGACACGTAGTACTTCCTGCCCGTGATGTTCTTCAGGTTGACCGAGAGCTCGTAGCGCTCGGTCCTGTAGCTTGCGGCCAGGTCGGCCGTGACATACGAAGGCAGCGTCACCAGGTTGCTGAGCGAGGCATAGCGCGCGGCCACGTAGTTCACGCCGCCGCCCGCGCTCAGGCCATGGCCCAGGTCCTTCATGAGCCACACGAAGGCCGAGTGCCGCGGCGTGAGCGGCGCCACCTTGCCCTGCACCGGCATCGCGGCGCCGATGGGCAGCTGCAGCGAACTCACGGTGGCCAGCGACTTGACCATGCGGCCGTCCAGGTAGGCGTAGCCCGCGCTGACGTCCCAGCGCCCCGGCAGCTTGCCGGCCAGCGCCAGTTCCATGCCGTTGGTGCGCTGCGTGCCCACGTTGATCTGCCGCGCCGGGTTGGACGGGTCGGTGTTCTTGATGCCCGAGCGCTCCAGGTTGAAGAGCGCGGCCGTGAGGTTGAGCGCGCCGTCCAGGAAGTCGAGCTTGGCGCCGATCTCCTTGTTGACGGTGATCTCGGGATCGTTGGCGGCGTTGTTGGCCGACAGCGCGAAGGTCTCGGCCGAAGGCTGGAACGAGCGGCTGTACGAGACGTAGTAGGACTGCGAGTCGCTCGGCTGCCAGACCAGGCCCGCGCGCGGGCTGAACTTGCGGTCGGTGCGCGAGAAGGGAGCCAGCGTGCGCTCGAAGGAAGTCTCCTGGCGGAAGTCGTCGTAGCGTCCGCCGACGAGCGCCTTCCACTGGGGCGCCAGCGTGATCTGGTCCTGCGCATAGAGCGCGGCCGTCTTGAAGGTGGAGTTGCTCGGAATCGCGCTGTTGGCCAGGTAGCTGGCGAGCGGGATGGGCGGCGGCGCGGAGACCGGGTTCAGGATGCTCACGCGCTCGAAGCCGGTGGCCGAGGACACCGTGTACGCACGCTTGTCCTGCTTGCCGAGTTCGGCGCCGATCAGCCACTCCTGCTTGAAGCCGCCAAGCTCGTTGCGCCATGTCAGGTCGGTCTGGTTGAACCAGCCGCTCTCGTCGCGGTCGACGAAGCCGCGGGTGCGGCCGACGGTCATGCGCACCGGGTCGGTGGTGCCGCTGGGCAGCGTGTTGAAGCGGTCGAGCTTGTAGCTGTAGTAGCGCGTGGTGTTGCGCAGGCTCAGCGTGTCGCTGAAGCGGTGGATGAGCGTGGCGGTGAAGGACTGCACGCGGGTGGTGGTGGTGTCGTCGCGCTTCGCGAAGGCCGAGCCGTAGTAGGTGCCGATCGGCACGTTCACCGGGCGGCCGTTGAGCGCCGGAATGCCGAAGTCGGTCAGCCGCTGGTCGTAGGCGTTGGTGTATTGCAGCAGCAGGTCGGTCTGCGGGCTGAACTTCATGGCCAGCGAGGGCGCGATGCTGTAGCGGTCGATGAACTGCTGGTCGCGCCAGCTGCCCGACTTTTCGCGCGCCACGTTCAGGCGGAAGGCCATGTTCTCGCCGATGGGGCGGTTGAGGTCGGCGGTGAGCCGCTTGAAGTCATGGGTGCCCAGGCCGAGCGACACCTCGCCGAAGGGGCGCTCGAAGATCGGCTTCTTCATCACGCGGTTGATCAGCCCGCCCGACGAGCCGCGGCCGTACAGCACCGCGGCCGGGCCCTTGAGCACCTCGATGCGCTCGGTGTCCGACAGGTCGCGGAAGTACAGCGCGTCGTCGCGCACGCCGTCCACGAACCAGTCGGCAATGGCTGTGAAGCCGCGGATCACCACCTGGTCGCGCTGGCCGTCGCCCGCATTGAAGGAAACGCCGGGCGCATTGCGCAGCGCGTCCTGCATGGAGGTGGCGCCCTGGTCCCGCAGCAGCTGCGCGGGCAGCACGTTGACCGCCTGGGGAATGTCGCGCAGCGGCGCACTGCCTTTCGTGGCCGTACTGCCGACCGAGGGTGCATAGCCGGGCTCCTGCTCGGAGGTGACGGTGATCTCCTGCAACGTGCTGGCCGAGGTCTGGGCCTGGGCCGCGCAATGCAGTGCGGCAAGGGTGGCAAGGAAGAGCGGCGTGCGGCGAAGGCGGCGACGCACGGCAGGCGGGCGAGCGGACATGGAGAATTTCCCTCAGGGCGATTTTTTGGGATCGCGAAGCGCCATGCCGCTTCTTCCATCGACCGATGGAGAAACCGCATGCGCCCTGCCTGGAGAAAAATCTGGGTTGGGTCCTTTGCCCGGTTCGCCCTGGCGCGTGGCCGGGGCTTCCTGCAACAAAAGTTCGCTTCGCGCGAACGGCGGGATTGTAAACACAGCCGCGCGGTTTGCGCGCGGCGCCGCCGCCGCCCCTCTTCAGCAGCAGCGCCCCTTGCCCCCGCCGTAGCGCGCCTCGAGCCGCTCGCGGAAGAAGGCCTCGTAGCTCATCGGCGGCTGCTCGGGGTGCGTGGCCGCCATGTGGGTCAGGTAGGCGTCGTAGTCGGGCAGCCCGACCATGAGCCGCAGCGACTGCTTGAGCGAGCGCGCGAAGTAGCGCCCGGCTTCCGGCAATGCGAGAGCCATGGCACCCTCCCGCTCAGCGCGCCGCCGAGGCGGCGAGCGGTTCGAACGGCGTCTCCTGTGCGGTCGGCCGGTGGGCCGCGCGTGCCGCGAGGCAGGCCTTGATGCTGTAGACCAGCACGCTCAGCACCACGAACATGAAGAGCGCGCACAGCGCCGCGTCGAGCCGGTCGTTGAAGACGATGCGCGACATGGCCTCGGGCGTCTTGGCCGGCGCCACCAGCACGCCGTTGGCCAGGCCCTCGGTGTAGCGGGCCGCGTGCGAGAGGAAGCCGATCTTCGGATCGGGCGAGAAGATCTTCTGCCAGCCGGCCGTGAGCGTGCACGCCAGGAGCCATGCGGCCGGCGCAATCGCCACCCAGGCATAGCGCTCGCGCTTCATGCGGAACAGCACCACCACGCCCAGCAGCAGCGCCACCGCGGCCAGCATCTGGTTGGAGATGCCGAACAGCGGCCACAGCGTGTTGATGCCGCCCAGCGGATCGACCACGCCCCGGTACAGGAAGTAGCCCCAGGCCGCCACGCACAGCGCCGTGGCAAACAGGTTGGCCGCCAGCGAATCGGTGCGCTTGAGCGCGGGCACGAAGCTGCCCAGCAGGTCCTGCAGCATGAAGCGGCCGGCGCGGGTGCCGGCGTCCACGGCCGTGAGGATGAAGAGCGCCTCGAACAAGATCGCGAAGTGATACCAGAAGGCCATCATGGCCTGCCCGCCGATCACCTGGTGGAGGATGTGGGCCATGCCCACGGCCAGCGTGGGCGCACCGCCCGCGCGGCCGAGGACGGTGCTTTCGCCCACGTCCTTGGCGGTCTGCATCAGCATCTCGGGCGTGACCACGAAGCCCCAGCTCGAGATGGTCTGCGCGGCCTGCTGCGCGGTGCTGCCCACCAGCGCGGCCGGGCTGTTCATTGCAAAGTAGATGCCGGGCTCGATGCACGAGGCCGCCACCAGCGCCATCACCGCCACGAAGGATTCGGCCAGCATGCCGCCGTAGCCGATGAAGCGCGCATGGCGCTCGTTGTCGAGCATCTTGGGCGTGGTGCCCGAGGAGATCAGCGCATGGAAGCCCGACACCGCGCCGCAGGCGATGGTGATGAACAGGAACGGGAACATGCTGCCCGACCACACCGGCCCGCCGCCATTCGCAAACTGCGTGAGCGCCGGCATCTGCAGCGTGGGCATGACGAACACGATGCCCAGCGCCAGCGCGATGATGGTGCCGATCTTCAGGAAGGTCGACAGGTAGTCGCGCGGCGCCAGCAGCAGCCACACCGGCAGGCTCGCGGCCACGAAGCCGTAGCCCACGAGCATCCAGGTGAGCGCCTTGCCGTCGAAGGTGAAGAGCGGCGCCCATGCGGGGTCCTGGCTCACGGCCTGGCCGCCGAAGATGGCGAGCATCAGCAGCACGAAGCCGATCAGCGACACCTCGCCGATGCGCCCCGGCCGGATGTAGCGCAGGTACACGCCCATGAAGAGCGCCACCGGAATGGTGGCCGCCACGGTGAAGGTGCCCCACGGCGATTCGGCCAGCGCCTTCACCACGATCAGCGCCAGCACCGCAAGGATGATGATCATGATCATGAAGGTGCCGAACAGCGCGATCATGCCGGGCACCGTGCCCATCTCCTGCTTGACGAGGTCGCCGAGCGAACGGCCGTCGCGCCGCGTGGAGATGAACAGGATGATGAAGTCCTGCACCGCGCCCGCGAACACCACGCCCGCCAGCACCCACAAGAGCCCGGGCAGGTAGCCCATCTGCGCAGCGAGCACCGGGCCCACCAGCGGACCGGCGCCCGCAATGGCCGCGAAGTGGTGGCCGAACAGCACGTTCTTGTCGGTCGGCACGTAGTCCAGCCCGTCGTTGTGCCGGTGCGCCGGCGTCTTGCGGTTGCCGTCCAGTCCCAGCACCTTCTCGGCGATGAACAGGCTGTAGTAGCGGTAGGCGATCAGGTAGGTGCAGACCGCGGCGGTCACCACCCACAGGGCGTTGACGCTTTCACCGCGCGTGAGGGCCACGGTGCCGAGCGCGAATGCGCCGGCCACGGCCACGACGAGCCACACCAGGTGGCGGCGGATGCTGTGCATGGGAATGTCTCCTGGGAATGAACCCGGGAGTTTTGCCGCATGGGCGCGCGGGCGCATCCGTCGGACCGCGCGGCCCGCGTGCGTGGCTTTGCGTAATGGAAAACCCTGAAGGGCCTGTGAACAGCCCTAGCGCACGGTCGACATCACCGTCGCGCGGCAGCGGGGCTGGTCGCGCGGCGCCAGCAGGTTGCAGTTGTCCAGCGCGCGCTGCTGCATGTCGCTGAGCCGGGGCTGCTCGCCGGGCGGCGGGCCGTCCCACTGGCGGTAGGCCGGCGGCGGAGGCGGCTGTTCGGCCCAGCGCTCGCGGCGTTCGTATTCGCGCCGCTGCTCGCGTTCGTAGGCGCGCTGCTCGCGGCGGTCATAGCGCTCTTCGCGGTCGCGCTGGATGCGCCACATGCAGGTGTTGAAGTCGACGCCGGAACGGCCGCTGGCGCAGTAGCGGCGGTCGTTCTCGTAGAAGTCGCCGCGCTGCGCGAACGCCGGGAGGATGGTGGCAATGCCCAGGACGGCCAGGGCTAGGATTTTTTTCATGGGGGGACCTCTCCGAGCTTCGGTGATACCGGCACAGCATGCCACACCGGCCAGGCCGTCCCAACGCAGGCATCCCCGTAGAACCAACGGCAACACCCGCGCGTTGAGTGGGATTCGGGCCGCTTTTTTTTCCGGGCTAGAGCCGGCGCGCCTGCATCGGCTGGCGCGACCAGTAGATGCCGTCCAGCCGGTCGAGCCGCACCTCGCCGCCCGTCGAGGGCGCATGCACGAACTGCCCGGCCCCCACGTAGATGCCCGCGTGCGACGGCGTGGAGGCGCCGAAGAGCACCAGGTCGCCCGAGCGCAGTTCGGACGCGGGCACGGGACGGCCGAAGCCGGCCATGCGGGCCACCGTGCGCGGCGTGGCCTGGCCTGTGCTGCTTCTGTACACGTAGCCGATGAGCCCGCTGCAATCGAAGCCGCCCTCCGGCGTGTTGCCGCCGTAGCGGTACGGCGTGCCGACCAGGCCCAGCGCATGGATCGCGACGCTGCTCGATTGCTCGGCCGTCAGCACGGCAGGCGGCGCATAGGCAGCCCCGGGCTGCGGCGCCCGCGGTCCTGCACAGCCCAGCACCAGCAGGCAGGCGCCGATCGGGAGCAGCCGAAGCAGCGCCAGCGGCATGCGGGGAGGTGGCGTGGGTGCGGAGGCGTCGTGCATGTGGTTCCTTCAGGACTTGGCGGTCTTCTTCGCGGGCTTGGGCTTGCCGGCGCTGTTGAGCGCCACCGCCTCGCGCACGAGCGCCTTGAAGGCGGCCCCATCGATTTCGTCGCCTTCGAAGATGTCGATCGCGCGGCGCATGTTGCCGTCCAGGCTCGCGTTGAAGAGGCCGGCCGGGTCCGGCAGCGAGGCGCCCTTGGCGAAGGTGAGCTTCACCTTGTCCTTGTAGGACTCGCCCGTGCAGATGATGCCGCCGTGCGACCAGACCGGCGTGCCCATCCACTTCCATTCCTCGACGACTTCCGGGTCCGCCTGCTGGATGAGCTTGCGCATGCGGCCCAGCGTTTCGCCGCGCCAGCCGCCGAGCTCGGCGATGCGTTGCGAGATGAGTTCCGATGCCGGCTGGCCGGTGCTCGCGTCCGACTTTTTCATGTTCTGTCCTGGAGGTTCCGAAGCGGCTTCATTGCAATGACCGTGGAGGATAGCCATGCATCGAAGCAATGCAAGCATGGCCCGTGTCCCGCCCGTTCATATGGCACGATCGCCGCATGCCAGAGCCCTCCCGCCGCATACCGTACCGCACCTGGCCAGGCGCGCTCGCGGTGCTGCTCGCCATTGCCGCCTACGTGGGCGGCCTGAGCTTCTGGGACAGCCGCACGCCCGGCAGCCGGCCGCTGGCCGCGGGGGAAACAGTGTCCGTCGGCCATGCGAGGTTCGTTCCCGCCAGCGGATGGGAGATGGACGTGTCGCGCTCCAGGGCCGGCCAGTCGCTGATGCTGTTCAAGGGCGGCCACAAGTTCCTGGTGACCACGCGTGCCTGGGCCGGCGGGCCCGACGGTCCGCTGGTGCGCCAGCAAAGGCTCATGGAGCGCGGCCAGCGCCTGAACATCGATGGCGACGTGTCCGACTTCGTCACCTCGTGGGGCCTGCAGGGCAAGACCTTTGCGTACTATGGATCGAAGCTGGCCGGCCGCTTCTGGCAGGTGGTCGACCTGCAGCGCCGCTCGCTCGTGCAGATCGATTGCTACGGTGCCAGCGAAGGCCTGAACGAGGCAATGGCCGATGCGCGCAGCATGCTCGAATCGATGGACCTGGAGGCACCGCAGTGAGCCCGCCCGCCTTCGAGGGCCAGCAGGACCGCGGCGACTGGCCGATCGGCACCGATTCGTTCTTCCAGCCGCAGCGCGCGGCCTTCTGGCTGCTGGCGGCGCTGATCGTCAACGGGCTGTTCTACACGGTCAACATGGTCTCGATGGGGTTCCGCGTCGTGCCCGTCACGGCCCTGCTGGGCATCCTGGTGTGGGGCATCTACACGCTGCTTTTCCTCCTGGTCTTCCGCACGCTGGACCTGCTCGAGCAGCACCCGCCGGAAGCCTTCGTGCTGGCCTTTGCCTGGGGCGGGCTCGGCGCCGTCTACTTTGCCGCGCCGGCGAACATCGCCATCCAGAGCCTGTGCGCCAAGCTGGTGTCGCCGGATTTCGCGGCGCTCTGGGGGGCCGCCGTCGCGGGGCCGGTCACCGAGGAGTTCCTGAAGATCGCCGGCGTCATCCTGCTGGTGCTGGTGGCGCGCAACCAGTTCCAGACCTACCTGTCGGTACTGATCGTGGGTGCCATGGCAGGGCTGGGCTTCCAGGTGGTCGAGAACCTCACGTACACCGTCAACGCCTCGATGCACTTTCCGCTCGAGAACCAGGTGTCTCCGGTGCTCGTCAACCTGCTGACGCGCGGGCTGCTGAGCGGGCTGTGGAGCCATGCGGCCTACACGACGATCGCGTCCTTCGGCGTCGCCTGGTTCCTGCTGCATCCGGAGCGTTCGCTGGCGGCGAGGATCGCCTGCGCCCTGCTGTGCTTCGCGCTTGCGTGGGCGATGCATTTCATCTGGAACTCGCCGTGGCTCGAAGACCTCTTCGACGGCGGCTACGGCGACATGGCCGTGATGCTCGCCGTCAAGGGCATTCCCGCGATGGTTGCGGCCGGGCTCTTCTGGCGAGTTGCCGCACGCGAGAACGGCGCCTATCTGCATGCGCTGGCCGCCTACTTCGTGCCGGAGCGCGAGCTGATCCGCGACGACGAGTGGATCCGCCTGGGCGCGCCCTTGCAGCGCTACAAGGTTCGCCGGGAAATGGGCTGGACCTTCGGGCTGCGGGCCAGGCGCCTGAAGACGCAGTTGCAGCGCGAGCAATTGCGGCTGATCCGCAAGGCCATGACCTACGGACGCGGCGCCCAGACGCTGCGGCATGAAGTGGCGATCCGGCGCGTGCGGGCCGAACTCGATCCGCTCATTGCCGCAAAGCCCTGAGGATCGGGACCATGGCCGTGGATCCTCCGGAGCGTCCGGCAGAGCCCGCGCCTTCGCACCGCAGGCGCTGGCTGCTCGCCGCGGCCGCGGCGGGCGCCGCGCTCGCCGCAGCTGCATGGGCCGTCGCCACCGGCACCGTCGAGATTCCCGAGCGCTTCAATCCGTGGGCGCCGCTCGACGTGGCGGCGGCGCCCAACTGGCTGACCGGCTTCAAGCTCGAGCGGGCCCGCCGCGAACCCGCGCGCTGCCTTGCGGCGCTGGCGCAAACCGGCATGCAGTACGACCTGCTGCCCGACCGCGTCACCGGCCCCGGCTGCGGCTTCGAGAACGCCGTGCGGCTGCGCTCCGCCGGCGTGCGCCTGGGCACTTCGCCTTCGCTGAGCTGCCCGATGGCACTGTCCTTCTTCATGTGGGAGCGGCACGCGCTGCAGCCAGCCGCCAGGCAGCGCTTCGGCCAGCCGGTGGCGGCCATCGAGCATCTCGGCAGCTACGCCTGCCGCAACGTGAACCGCGGCGAAGGCGCCGTGCCGGGCGCTTCGCGCAGCCGGCATGCCACGGCCGATGCGCTGGACGTCGCCGGCCTCACGCTGGCCGACGGCCGCCGCATCACGGTGCTGCATGACTGGCCCCGCGACGGCAGTGCCGCAAGCACGGACGATCCGGCGCCGCTGCTTCTGCGCGATGCGCACCGCGGCGCCTGCCGTTTCTTCAATGGCGTGCTGGGCCCCGACTACAACGCCGCGCACAAGGACCACTTCCACCTGGAGACCGGCGGGTACGACATGTGCCGCTAGCATCCCGAAGCGCTGGCATTACGCAGAGGTTTCGCTCTTCTTGCGTGCCGCCAACGCGGCGAGACCTGCGCTGACGATGGCCCAGGCTCCAATGCCAACAGCCATCGCGTTCTCGGGCTTCATCGGCAATTGGATCGGAACGATGCCGAAGGCGATGCTGGCGGCCGCAATGGCAGCAAGCATTCCAAGCGCCCGCCGCGGACTCGTCGCGGCGACGCCGCCGACCCAGGCACCCAACGCGGCAGAGGCCGCGCCACCCATGACGACATACACGCGCAGCATCCGAGCGGCTTCATCTTCGCCGTGATGCCCGATCCCCGTACCTGGAAACGCGAGCGAAAAGAGGATGGGCAAGCCCAGGAACAGAGCGACGCCGAGCAAAGCCCCGCACAGGGTGAAGATCGGGCGCTTCATCAGCTTATCGGCCAGAAGACAACTCGACGCGACGCGTGCAGATCGGAGTAGAGGTATCCGTTGCCGCTCCACGGTGATCGCAAGGTATCAATGCCGAGCGAGAAGCGAAGGAACGTCGTCCATGACGGCGTCAATCGATTTCGATCCCACAGGTCGATGTGATCTCCAGTGGGAAACATCGCCTCAGCGGTACGCAACCAGTAGTCCTCGAAATAGATGATGCCCGTGCGACCGGAGGGACTCTTGTCGAAGCTTTTTCCCTGGTGTGTTTCCGCATCTGGACAGCCAGCGAACGGACGACGCATCAGCCAGTTGGCCAATTCGGTCGCGCGCAGCACCATTCCGTTTCCGGAAGGGCCAAATTCGCAGCGTGGGCCGGGAAATGACTTGAAACTGACACCCGACTTTTCCAACGCAATGCCGACCCGTATTGCGCATTGATCGTCATACGCCTTCTTGCCCGTGCGGGGGTTCACGCAAGGGTCATCACTGGGGTAGTTCTTCCATATCGCTTCGAACGATATCGGCTTTGCCATTTCGGGAAGTGGCATCTGTTTTTCCTTCCTGTGCCTATCTAGCTTGGCCCAGCGAACTGACCATGGACCACTGTGAGTCCGCCGCATCTTATCGACTCAAGTTCGTGCTGCCAGCCACCCGAAAGGCTACGTTCACACGGGCCGTCTCCTGCGATCATGGAATATTGCCGCGTCCTGCAGGCAAGCACGATGCGGGGACTCCGCAATCATCGAATCCAGTGGTGAGAACCTTGGCGCTACATCGCACGCACTGCACTCGAAAGCGCTGGCCGCCCTTCCGGGATTCACCCACAATCCCGCCGGTGTCGAAAGTTGCACACCGCCATCGACTCTCGCGAAAACCCAAGGACCGCCAAATGAAGTGCTCGATCCGCCGCTCCCTCGCCACCACCGCCGCGGCACTGGGCCTGGCGGCTGCATTGGCCTCCTGCGGTGGGGGCGGCGGCGGCGGGGGTGGAGGTGGCGGGGGTGGAGGTGGCGGGGGGATCGGCATCGGCGCACCCTTGCCGCCGACCACGGCGCAGCTGCCGGAACGCGAAGCGCTCATTGCCCGCGCACGGCCCCTCGAAATCAACACGCCCTACGTGCCGCCGCCCGGCAACGTGCTGGAGCACCACACCTCCGGCTATGCCAAGACGATGTGTTCCGCCGTGTTCATCACCGGCATCGCCCCCGACGTCGCCGCCGAAAGCCTGGGCTATTTCGTGGGCCCTTATGACCAGCGCAAGAACGTCGGCAAGCCCGTGGTCGACCGCGTGAAAAAGGAGGTTCGCATCTCGATTCCCAATGGCCCGACGCTGGTGGCGCGCCACTTCGGTTCGCAAGGCTGCGTCACGCTGCCGGCCGGCCGGGACGACGTGTTCTTCACGCCCGTCGAAGTCCGGAGCACGCTGCCCGACCCCGCGACGCAGCCATGGCCGATGGGCGACGTGCTGCCGGGCGATGCGCCGCCCGCAGAGGTCGACATGGCCAAGGTGAACCAGGCCGTCGATGCCGCGTTCGCCGTGCCCGAGGCCTACACATCGGCCTTCGTGGTCACGCACAAGGGCCGCATCGTCGCCGAGCGCTACATGAGCGGCATCGGCCCGGCGACGCCGCTCGAATCGTGGTCGATGGGCAAGAGCGTCGTGGCGACGATGATGGGCGTGCTCATCAAGCAGGGCGTGTACAAGCTCGACCAGCCGGCGCCGATTCCCGAATGGCAGGGCGCCGGCGATGCGCGGCAGCAGATCAAGATCTCCGACATCCTGCAGATGTCGAGCGGCCTGCGCATCAAGGCGCCGGACGATCCGGACTTCGACCCCAACGGCACCTACCCCGACCACATCTACTACTACACGGGCCGCATCAACGCCTTCAACTACGCCGCCACCCGGCCGCAGCAATGGCCGCCCGGTGCCGTGGGCCGCTACCGCAACACCGATCCGGTGCTGGCCAACTACCTGGTCCGCCTCGCGGTGGAAAAGCGCGGCGAGGACTACCTGTCGTTTCCGCAGCGCGCGCTCTTCGACAAGATCGGCATCCGCTCGATGGTGATCGAGACCGACCCCTACGGCAACTTTCTCACGCAGGGCTACGACTTCATGTCGGCGCGCGACTGGGCACGCCTGGGCAATCTCTATCTGCAGGACGGCATGTGGAATGGCGAGCGCATTCTTCCCGAGGGCTTCGTCAATTTCGTGAGCAGCGTGGCGCCGGCCTGGGCCGCGGACAAGCGCCCGATCTACGGCGGCTTCTTCTGGATCAATGGAATGGGCTCGCTCGCGGTGCCGGCGTCTGCCTACTACATGCTCGGCGCAGGAGGCCAGTTCGTGCTGGTGATTCCGTCGCACGATCTCATCGTGGTGCGGATCGGGCATTCGAAGGGAGAGCGCTTCGCGGGCTCGACGCTGAACCAGGCATTGGCGCTGCTGACCACCGCGGTGCCCCGCGTGCGCTGAGCCTAGAAGCCGAAGACCAGCAGCAGGTTGTTCGCGGGCATCGCATGCCGCTCGCGCAGCGCGAGCCCTGCGCGGCGCGCCTCGGCCACCACGTCCTCCAGGCGGCGAATGCCCCATTCGGAATTGCGGGCGCGCAGGTCTTGGTCGAACGCCAGGTTGCTCGGCGCCGGTGGGGCTTCTTCTTCGAAGTAGGGGCCGTAGGTGACCAGCAATCCATCGGCAAGCAGATGCCGTGCGGCGCCTTGCATCAACGCGGCGCATGCGGCCCAGGGCGCGATGTGCAGCATGTTGGCGCAGTAGATCGCATCGAACTTTTCTTCTGCTCGAGCGAACGCGGCGCCTTGCGACGGCCATCGAGGCGCCATCACGTCGAGCAGCAGCGGCGCACGGAGATTGGGCAGCGCGGCCTGCGCGACGCGGCTTGCAATCGCGGGGAGCACGCGCGCGTCTGCGTCGGTGGGCTGCCAGGCCCACTGGGGCATCGCTGCGGCGAACCAGGCAGCGTGCTGGCCTGTGCCGGATGCGATCTCGAGCGCGCTGCCGCGCTCGCCGAGGATGCGGCCCAGCGCTTCGAGGATGGGCTGCTTGTTGCGGTCCGCGGCGGGGCTGTGAGGAAGGTCGGACATGTGAAATGGACCTGGATAGGTATGGTTTGACTGGAGAAGGACAGCGCGGTTCAGCCCTGCCCGAACTCCCGCGCATGCTCCACCGCATACTTGATGAGTTCCGCCTGCCCTTCGATGCCCAGCCGCCGCTTGATGCTCTGCCGGTGCGCCTCCACGGTGCGCACGCTCAGGCCCAGGTCGCGCGCGATCTGCTTGCTCGATTCCCCGCGGCCCAGCGCGCTGAGGATCTCGCTCTCGCGCGGCGTGAGCAGCGGCCTGGGCGCCTGGTTGCGGAACAGCTTCTTCGACACGGCCGGGCTCAGGAAGGTGCCGCCGGCCGACACCGCCTCGATGGCCGCGACGATCTCGGCCGCGGGCGCGTCCTTCAGCACATAGCCGCGCGCGCCCACCTGCAGGGCCTTCTGCACGTATTCGGGGTTGTCGTACATGCTGAGCATCACCACGTGCGGCGCGGGCTGATGGCGCTGCAGCACCAGTGCGGCCAGGTCGATGCCGTTCATGTCCTTCATGCCGACATCCATCAGCAGCAGGTCGGGCTGGAGCGTTTCGATGAGCGCCAGCGCCTCGGCCGCGCTCCCGGCCTCGCCGACGATCTCCAGCCCCGGCATGGCGCCGAGCCGCGCGCGCAGGCCGTCGCGCACCAGCGGATGGTCGTCGACCAGGAAGAGGCGGACGGGGGCGGCGTCGTTCTTCATGCCGGCTCGGGCCTCGCGCTGCGGGCCGGCACTTCGGCCACGATGGTGGTTCCGCCTTCGCCCGATTGCACGTCCAGGCGCCCGCCGATCGACTCCATGCGCTCGCGCATGTTGCGCAGGCCGATGCCGCGCCGCGCATCGAGCTGCATCGCCTCCACGTCGAAGCCGATGCCGTCGTCGCCGATCGAAAGCCGCACGCCGTCCTCGTCGGAAAAGCCCAGCGCAATGTGCACGCGGTGCGCCTGCGCGTGCTTGCGCACATTGGTGAGCGCCTCCTGCGTGACGCGGAAGAGCGCGGTCTTGGCCTCCTGCGAGAGCTCGAAGGCCTCGCCCTCGATCATGATGGAGGCGTCGATGGCGCCCTCTTCGGCGAATTCGTCGCCCAGGCGCTCGAGCGCGGCGGGCAGGCCGAGCGTGTCGAGCAGGGCCGGCCGCAGGCGGTGCGAGATGCGGCGCACCTCGATCAGCGAATCGTTGAGCCGTTGCAGCGCCTTGCTCAGCGCGGGCGGCGCGGGCTGGCGCTCGCGGTCGAGCGCATCCACGGCCGATTCGATCAGCAGCTTGGCCGAGACCAGCGTCTGGCTGGTGCCGTCGTGCAGCTCGCGCGCGAGGTGGCCGCGCTCTTCTTCCTGCGACTGCACCACGCGCCGCGCCAGCAGCCGCAGCTTGGCCTCGGCCGTGCGGTGCTCGCTGAGGTTGAGCAGCAGCCCGGTGGCGCTCACCACGCCCAGGCACAGCGCCGCGATGCCGGCGATCCACAGCAGCGTGGTGGTGACGTTGGCGCTCATCTGGCGGTCGAGCGCCTGCATGGTGGCCTCGATGTCGTCCAGGTACAGGCCGGTGCCGACCATCCAGTTCCAGCGCGGCAGCGCAGTGACGTAGCCGAGCTTGGGCGCCATCTGCTCGCTGGAGGGCTTGCGCCATTCGTACTCCACATAGCCGCCGCCCGCGCGCGCGCCCGCGATCAGGTCCTGGATGGTGAAGCGGCCGCGCGAGTCGCGCATGTCCCAGAGGTTCTGGCCCACCAGATCGGGCTGGCGCGAATGCATGAGCGAGCGGCCCTGCATGTCGTAGACGAAGAAGTAGCCGTCGTCGCCGTAGTCGAGCGCGGCCAGGCGGCGCAGGGCCTCGCTGCGGGCTTGCTCGTCGTCCTGGCCGGCGTCGTACAGCGGCCGCACGGTGCTCACGGCAAGGTCGACGTAGCTGCGCAGTTCGCTGCGCCGCTGGGCCATGTAGCTTTTCTCGATCAGCGCGCGCTCGCGCTGCGCCAGGTCATGCTCCTGGTGGCGCACCGCCAGGGCCACCAGCACCAGTGCAACCAGCAGCGGTGCAACGGCCAGCGCGACGATCTTGGTGCGGAGGTTCATCGGGAGGCAAGACTACCACCGGGCGGCGCCGAGAACCTTAAGATCGCAAGGGCACGGGGGACGCAACACACGGGAGCAGATCGCATGCAGAACCGCTGGATGGCCGCACTGGCCCTTCTTGCCCTGGCTGGCACGGCCATTGCCGCGGCGCCCTTCACGGCCGTGTTCAGCGGCACGGGGCGCGCATGTTCGGGCGGGCTGTACGTGCGGACGCAAACCATCGAATGGAATTCGAGCTTCAGCATCTGCAAGCCCGGCCGCTACAGCGTGCTGGAGAAAGACCTTGCCTCGGAGCATGGCCGCATCGTCTTTCGCCTCATGGCGCGCAGCCGGCAGTGCCGCTACGAAGTGGTCGAGGCGGAGCAGATCAGCACCTACGGCTGGAGCGTGCAGGGCTACCCATCGCTCGAGGCGTACCAGAAGCGCGCCCTGCCCGGCTGGCGCCACTCGCCCCGCGATGAGCGAATGGTCCTGTCCTGCCCGATGGTGCGGCTGGACTGAGCGCCGCCGAACGGCCTCAGTGCAGGCTCGTCGGCCGGCCCGAGGCCACCCAGGCGTCGAGCCCGCCCGTCAGCGGCAGTGCGCGCCGCGCACCGCGCGCCAGCAGCACGCGCGCAGCCAGCGCGGCCGACACCTCGTTGGGGCAGTTGCAGTAAAGCACCACGTCGCGCCCGCCGACCAACGGCAATTCCGGATGCCGCTGCTGCAGTGCCTTGAGCGTGTACGGCAGCGCCCCGGGAATGCGGCGCGGATCGACCTGCACGCCGGCCTCCCCGCGCACGTCGATCACCAGCGGCGGCGCCTCGCTCGCGAGCAGCTCGTGCAGCTCGTCCACGCTGATGCGCGGCATGCCCGTGAGCCGCATGAAGGCGCGCCGGCGCCAGTAGCGCACCGCCAGCATCACGGCCAGCACCACCACCAGGGCCGCGGTCGCGATGCCGCCGGCCTGGGCCAGCATCGCCAGCACCTCCTGGATCTGGTCGCGAAAGGCCCAGCCCAGCCCGAGGAAGACGACGGTCCAGACCAGCGCGGCGCCGATGTCGAAGCCGATGAAGCGCCACACCGACATGCCCAGCGCGCCGGCCATCGGCGGCGCGACCACCGAGACGCCCGGCACGAACTTGGCGGCCACCAGCGAGAGGCCGCCCCACCGGCCGATCAGCGATTCGCCGCGCCGCACGCATGAATCGGGCGACAGCGAGATGCGGCACAGAAGCCGCATGAAACGGTAGCCGAAGCGGCGCCCGGCATAGAACCACGCGCCATCGCCCAGCACGTTGGCCAGCACCGCAGCCAGCACCACGCCCGCCACCGAGACATTGCCGGCCGCCAGCAGCGCACCCGACACCACCAGCACCGCGGCCGCGGGCACCGGCAGTCCGAGGCGCGCGGCAAAGCTCGCCGCGAAGACGATCGCGATCGCGTTCTGCACCAGCAGCGACATCAGCTGTGCCATGGCAGCAGCGCGAGTTGGGGGGTGTTCACTCCTTGGCTGCCTACCTGGGCGCGTCGCCCTTGCGGTATTCGGCCGTGAGCTCGTCGAGCTTCTGCTTGAGCGCGGGGTCCAGCCTGTAGCTGGCCGCGGCCAGCGTGGCGTCGAGCTGCTCGGGACGGCTCGCGCCGAGCAGCGGCGCGGTGATGAGCGGGTTGGCCATGACCCAGGCCACCGCCAGCGTGGCCAGCGGCACGCCGGCTTCGTCGGCCAGCTTGTGCAGCTGGGTCACGGTGTTGAAGCTGCGCTCGTTCCAGTAGCGGTCCTGGTACATGCCGCCGGCCGTGCCGAGCGTGAAGCGGGTGTTTTGCTCGGGCGCGGCGCCGGGCTTGTACTTGCCGGTGAGCAGGCCGCCGGCCAGCGGGTTGTAGGGAATCACGCCCAGGCCCTCTTCGCCCGCGAGCGGCAGCAGCTCGCGCTCGATCTCGCGGAACAGCAGGCTGTAGCGCGGCTGCACCGACACATAGCGCGTGAGCTTGTGCAGCTCGGCCTTGCCGAGCGCGCGTGCCAGCCGGTAGGCCAGGAAGTTGGAGACACCGATGTAGCGCGCGCGGCCCGACTTGACGATGACGTCGAGCGCCTCCAGGCTCTCTTCGAGCGGCGTCTCGCGGTCGTCGCTGTGCAGCTGGTACAGGTCGACGTGGTCGGTCTGCAGCCGCTTGAGCGAGGCATCGATGGCGTCGAGCAGGTGCTTGCGCGAGGCGCCCTGGTCCCAGCTGCTGGGGCCGACCTTGCCGACGGCCTTGGTGGCCACCACGAAGCGGCGGCGGCCCGCGGCGCCCTGCTTGTGCAGCCAGCGGCCGATGATCTCTTCGGTGCGGCCCGTGGTTTCGACGGTGCCGCCGAGCGGATACACGTCGGCGGTGTCGAGAAAGTTGATGCCGCCCTCGGCGGCCTTGTCGAGAATCTGGTGCGACACGGCCTCGTCGGTCTGCAGGCCGAAGGTCATGGTGCCGAGCGCAAGGCGCGAGACGGTGAGGCCGGTGCGGCCGAGTCGGGTGGTCGGAATGCTCATGGGGGTGTCGCTCCGGGCGATGGAAGTGCGACGGCCATCATAGTCACGACGGCGCAAGGCTGCAGCGATCAGGTGCTTTCAAGATGCACGCCGGGCGCGCCGCGCTCCACCGCAAAGCGCGCCATCGGCGCGACAGCGGCGTCCTCGGCCTTTTCGTCGTCCACGGCGCGGAACTCGACCGTGCAGCCGCGCGCATCGAGCGCCATCTGCGCATAGCCGCGCTTGTCGCCGCGGCCGTAGCGCAGGTGCTCGTTCTTGGCGAGCATGTTGGCCACGCCGGCGGCGCTGGGGCCTTCGGAGGTGATGGCGCCGCCGACGAATTCGGTGGCCACCGCCGGCCCCTGCGGCTCGCGGCGCAGGTCGGCGGCCCAGAAGGCATGCACGTCGCCGCTGATGACCAGCGCATCGCCGCCGCGCGCCTGGTTCGCGGCCAGGCCGTCGAGCAGGCGCGTGCGCGAGGCGGCGTAGCCGTCCCAGCCGTCCATCCAGTAGCCGTGCTCGGGGCCGCGCTTGCGGTCGGCCTCGGCCAGCAGCGTGGGCTGGGCGATCACGGTCCAGCGGGCCGGCGGTGCGGCCAGTTCGTTCGCGAGCCAGGCCTCCTGCCTGGCGCCGAGGAAGCTGCGCTCCGGTGCCAGCCGGTCGGCGCAGTCGGCCAGCGGCGAGGCGCTGCGGCCGGCCAGGCAGGCATGGTGCGAACGGTACTGCCGCCCATCGAGCAGGAACACGTCGAGCATGCGGCCGAAACGGTGGCGGCCGTAGATGGTGGCCGCGGCGCCGGTCGGCCGCATGCTGGCGGGCACGGGCATGTGCTCGTACCAGGCCTGATAGGCCGCGGCGCGGATCGCCAGGAACTGCGCGGGATCGATGCTGCGCGGCGAAACATCGTCGGTGTAGTCGTTCGCCACCTCGTGGTCGTCCCAGGTCACGAGCCAGGGGAAGGCGGCGTGCGCGGCCTGCAAGTGCGGATCGGTCTTGTAGAGCGCATAGCGGTCGCGGAACTCGCCGAGCTGCGTGGGAATGCCGCCCTGGTGATGGCGCACATGGCGCGAGCCCCAGGAGCTTTCGTAGATGTAGTCGCCCAGGTGCACGACGAAGTCCAAAGGCTGCATCGCCATGTCGCGGTAGGCCGCGTAGTAGCCCTGCTCGTACTGCTGGCATGACGCGAAGGCAAAGCGCAGCGGCTGCGGTGCGGCATCGGTTTCGGCCGGCGCGGTGCGGGTGCGGCCGGCGGGGCTTCGCGCGCCAAGAGCCGTGAAGCGGTACCAGTAAGGCCGGCCGGGCGCGAGGCCCTGCACCTCGACATGTACCGAATGCGCGAGCGCCGCGGTGGCCGTCGCCCTGCCCCTTGCCGCGATGCGTGCAAAGCCCTCGTCGTGTGCCACTTCCCACTGCACGTCGACCGGGGCCTCGCCCATGCCGCCGCCCTGCAGCGGATCGGGCGCCAGCCGGGTCCACAGCACCATGCCGTCGGGCCTGGGGCTGCCGGACGCCACGCCCAGCGTGAACGGAAACCCGCGCGCGGCCTGCTGCGCGTGGAGCCGGAGGAACGGGTGGCCCAGCGAGGCAGCGGCCATTCCGCCGAGCAGCAGGCGGCGGCGCGAGACCCTCATGTCCTTGCGCGCGCGGCCAGCGCCAGGTCGGGTCGGTCGGTGGTGATCTGGCGCAGGGGCATGGCGAGCCATTGTGCAATTTCATCGGGCTCGTTGACCACCCAGGCACCCAGCCGCTCGCTGCCGAGCGCGGCCAGGCATTGCGGCCAGGTGGCGGCCAAGAGCTTTTTCTCGACCGCGACGATGCAGCCCGGCAGCGCCGCGTAGCGCGCCAGCGCACGCGTGATGCCGCCCAGCATTTCAGCCGAACGGTGGTCGAGCGAAGCCAGCACGCGTCCGCGCGGCCAGTGGGCGAGCACCTGCGCCAGCACCTCGGGCACGAAGCAGGTCAGGATGCTGCGCTCGGCCACGCCCGCATCGTGCAGCGCCTGCACCGTGCGCGCGATGGCGCCGGGCGGCAGCTCGCCGGCGGCGTCGGTCTTGATCTCGACGTGCAGCTCCATGCGCGTGGGCGCGAAGAGCTTGAGCACCTCGGCCAGCGAGGGCACGCATTCGCCGGCTTCATCGGCCCGCTGTTCTTCCTGCGCGCCCTGCCCCTTGCGCAGGCGCGTGGCCAGCACCTCGGCCGCATCGTGCTCGCGCACCGCGCCCGTGCCTTCGGTGGTGCGGTCGAGCAGCGGATCGTGGATGACCACGGCCTTGCCGTCGCGCGTTTCCTGCACGTCGAATTCGACCGCATCCGCGCCCAGCGCGATCAGGCGGCGGAAGCCGCCCATGCTGTTCTCGGGCCAGAGGTTCCGCGCGCCGCGGTGTCCGACGATGATCATTTCTGCAATGTCCTTTGCCTATTTGCTGCTGTCCACCAGCCCCTTGACGAACGAGCGCTGCAGCGCCACCACCACAATGATGGGCGGCAGCATCGTGAGGAGCGCGGCGCTCATCGCCACGTTCCAGGCGGGCTGCGAATCGGCGCGCGGGATCAGGTGCTTGAGGCCGATCACCGCGGTGGCCATGTCCTTGTCGGTGGTGAAGAGCAGCGGCCAGAGATACTGGTTCCAGCCGTACAGGAAAAGAATGATCGCGAGCGCCGCGATGTTGGAGCGCGACAGCGGCAGCAGGATGGTCCAGAAGAAATGCATCGGCGAAGCGCCGTCGATCCGCGCCGCCTCGCACAGCTCGTCGGGCACCGTGAGGAAGAACTGGCGGAACAGGAAGGTGGCCGAGGCCGAGGCGATCAGCGGCAGGATGAGGCCCGGGTAGGTGTCGACCATGTTCCACTGCAGCTGGATGTCGATGGTGTGGCCCGTGATGGCATTCCACGCCGACGAAAGGTGCAGCGCCTCCACCAGCCACTGCAGCGGCAGCGCCGCGTTCGCCACCGATTCGTAGGTGGGCGAGATGCGCACCTCGATCGGCAGCATTAGCGACACGAAGATGAGCCAGAACGCCGTCATGCGAAAACGGAAGCGGAAGTACGTGATGGCAAAGGCCGACAGCAGCGACACCGCGATCTTGCCCACCGTGATGCCCGCCGCCACGATGAACGAATTGAAGAACAGCCGGCCGAAGTTGGCCTGCATCCATGCGGTGCGCAGGTTCTGCACGAACTGGTCGCCGGGCAGCCAGGGCAGCGGCACATGCTGCACTTCTGCGATGGTGAGCGAGCCCGCGACGAAGGCCAGGTAGAGCGGCACGCAGACAAAGGCCACGCCCACCAGCAGGATGGCGTGGCAGATGCCGTCGAGAACGGGAGCGCGTTCAATCATGCGATGAGTCCTTTGCGCCGCGCGTCATACGTCGTAGCTCACGCGCCGCTCCACGTAGCGGAACTGCAGCAATGTCATCAGCAGCGCGAAGATCATCAGGATGACCGACTGCGCCGCTGACGAGCCAAGGTCCAGGTTGATGAAGCCGTCGACATACACCTTGAACACCAGCACGTTGGTCGCGCCCGCCGGTCCGCCCTGCGTGACCGCATCGACGATGGCAAAGATCTCGAAGAAGCCGTAGACGAAGTTCATCACGGCCAGGAAGAACATCGTGGGCATCAAGAGCGGCAACCCGATGGTGAAGAAGCGCCGAAGCGGCCCCGCGCCATCGACCGCCGCCGCCTCCATCAAGGAAGAAGGCACCGCCAGCAGACCGGCCAGCAGAAAGATGTAGTCGTAGCACACGTGCTTCCACGAGGCCGCCAGGATGACCAGGATCATCGCGTCCGAGCCCACGCGGTTCGGGTCCCACGCGAGGCCGATCGCATGCAGCAGCTGCGCGAGCGGACCGACTGCCGGATTGAAGAGAAAGGCCCACAGGATGCCCGCGATGACCGGCGCAATCGCATAGGGCAGCAGGATGATCGCCTTGTAGACGCCGCGGCCGCGGATCACGCGGTCGCTCGCAAAGGCCAGCACCAGCGCCACCGCGATGGTCAGCAGGTTCTGCAAAATGGTGAACACCACCGTGACCTGCACCGACTCGTGGTACGTGGCGCTTTGCAGCAGCTGCGCAAAGTTGTCGAAGCCGACGAAGTGCACCGTGTTGCCGAACGGATCGGACAGGAAGAAGGCCTGCCCGAGCGCGCGGAACGACGGAATGAAAAAGAAGAACAGCAGGATCGCGAGCTGCGGCAGCAAAAGCAGCGCCGGCAGGCGCACGTCCTTGAAGTGCGCACGCTTCAGGCCCGCTTCGATCGCTGCCGCCATGGGTACCGCCCGCTCAGTAGCGGCCCTTGTTGAGCTTCTCGTACTGCCGCAGGATCTCGTTGCCGCGCTTGACGGCATCGTCCATGGCCACCTGCGGCG
The DNA here is from genome assembly GCF_056399465.1 of Variovorax sp. 01N425. Lineage (NCBI taxonomy): Bacteria > Pseudomonadati > Pseudomonadota > Betaproteobacteria > Burkholderiales > Comamonadaceae > Variovorax > Variovorax sp. 01N425. The sequence goes on from NZ_JBFTRJ010000007.1 coordinate 189,591, forward strand.
TCTTCTTGCCGGCCACCACGTTCTGGAACTCGTCGCGCTGCGCCATCATGGTCTGCGTGAAGTTGCCGAAGTGAAAGCCCGTGGAGTTGGCCGTGGGCGTGCCGCGCGTGAGCTGCAGGATCGCAATCTCGCGCGTCGGATGCTCCTTGTAGTAGCCCTGCGACTTGGCCAACTCGTAGGCCTTGTTGGTCAGCGGCACGTAGCCCGTGGCCTTGACCCACCAGAACTGCGTCTCGGGCTTGGCGATGTAGTCGAGGAAGGCGGCCACGGCCTCGTACTCGGCCGGCTTCTGGCCCTTCATCACCCAGAGCGACGCGCCGCCGATGGTGCTGTTCTTCGGCTGCTTGCCCTCTTCCCACGGCAGGTAGGTGGCGCTCCAGTCGATCTTGGATTCGCGCTCGATGCCGCTGTGTGCAGCGGTCGAGGCAAAGTAGGTGGAGCACTTGCCCGAGGTGAAGAGCTGCTCGGGGCTCAGGCCCTGGCCGGCGATCTGCATCACGTCGTCGTCGATCCATTTCTTGATGCGCGCCACCTGCGAAACCACCGAGGTCTTGTTGTAGACGAACTCGGTGTCCAGCCCCTGGTAGCCGTTGGCCTTGGTGGCATAGGGCAGGTCGTTGATGGCGCTGTAGTTCTCGAGCAGGCTCCAGTGGTAGTCGCCCGCGAGCACCGAGCCGCAGGCCGAGATGCCCTTCTGCTTGATGGCGTAGAGCTGCTTCTCCAGCTCCTGCCAGGTCTGCGCGGGCCCGGCGAAGCCGGCCTTCTCGAAGTGCGCCTTGTTGTACCAGAGGATCGGCGAGGACGAATTGAAGGGCATCGTCATCAGCTTGCCCTTGTAGCTGTAGAAGCCGGCCACCGGCTTCACGAAATCGGCCCATTCGACCTTGTAGCCGCGCTGGTCGAGCAGGTCCTGCACCGGCATGGTTGCATCGGACAGCAGCATGGTCATGAAGCCGCGCTCGTAGATCTGCACGAGCGCCGGCGCGCGCTTGGCGCGGTAGGCAGCAATGGTGCCGTTGATGACCTCGTCGTAGTTGCCCTTGTAGACGGCGGTGACGGCGTACTTGTTCTGCGAGCTGTTGAAATTCTTCACCAGTTCTTCCACGCGCTCGCCGAGCGCGCCGCCCATCGCGTGCCACCACTGCACCTGCACCGGCTGCGCGGCGGCGGGTGTGCCGCTCGCGAGCCAGAGCGTGGATGAAAGGGCCAGCATGGCCAGCGTGCTGCGTCGTTGGATCTTCATCGCGTTCTCCTGTGGGGTGTGTCGATGCCGGGGGTGTTCTTGCGTTCAGGCGGTCCAGAAACCGCCGGGCGCGAACTGCCCGGCGATTGCGCGGTCGAGCCAGCCCAGGTCGTCGAGCAGGTCGAGCAGCGTGTAGCGGCGCCGGATGAGGCGTGCGCGGCGGTGGTCGGCGGCGAACCTGGCGGCGCCGATGCCGAGTTCTTCGGGATGGCTCGCGCCGCCGACGGTGGCCAGCCGCTGCTGCATGTCGCGCGCGCCGATCAGCTGGCGCTTCAGCTGTGCGCGCAGCGCGGGCCAGGTGCGCACCAGCTGGTCGAGGCGGGCGCGGCGGCTGCCGAGTGCGGCCTTCGCATTCATCTCGCCGCGCGCAGCGGCCCTGAATTCCTCATTGCCGAAGGCGGCCTCGATCTCGCGCGACAGCGCGGCCTCGTCCTGGCCGTCATGCGCCTGCGCTGCGGCAGCCGCGATTGCGGCCGCGGGCTGCGCAATGAGCCATTCGTACATCGCCAGCATGGCGACGCAGCCGACGCCCACGCAGGCGCCATGCGCCGCGGGCTCGCCATCGACCTGCAGGTTTTCCATTTCCCACAGGTGCGAGAACTGGTGGTCGCTGCCGCTCGCGGGGCGCGAGTTGCCATGCGCCTGCATGGCGAAGCCGCTGACCAGCAGGCCGGCCAGCAAGCCGGCCAGTGCCTGCGGCTCGTGCACGGCCAGGCGCTGCGGCGCGCCGAGCCAGTCGCCGAGATGGTCCTGCACCAGCGCGTAGGGACGCGGATTGATGGGCTCCACGCCGAGCGCGTCGGCCAGCAGCCAGTCGGCGCCGGCCACGGCCTTGCCGGCCAAGTCGCCGTAGCCCCAGGCCGTCATGCGCGCCGGCGCGGCGCGCAGCACGTCGAGGTCGGCCAGCACCGCCACCGGCGGCGGGCATGCGAGCGTGCGCTTGAAGCCGTCTTCATCGAGCAGCGCGGCGCCGGAGGCCGCGTAGCCATCCATGGAGGCGGCGGTTGCAAGGCACACATAGGGTTGGCCGGCGAGCGAGGCCGCATGCTTGGCCAGGTCGCTGACGACGCCCGAGCCCACCGCGATCGGCGTGGCCGCCTGCGCGGAAAGCTGCTGTGCGATGGCCGCCGAGCGCGCCACGCGCGGCTTCAGGCGAGGCTTCGCAGGAAAGACCAGCGGCGGCGCACAGGACACGCCCTGCGATTCGAGCAGGGCCTGCGCCGACGCGCCCACCGCATCCCAGGTGTTCTCGTCGGCCACCAGCATCCAGCGCCGGCCCGGCGCGCAGCGCTGCAGCACGCCGGGCAGCGAGCGCACCGCGGCGTGCTCGATGACGACTTCCTTGGTGACCGCCGCATCGCGCAGCGCGGCCTTCAGGGGGGATGACGAATCGCTCATGTCTCCTGCAATCTGGACGCCGTTTTCCGGTCGATGAACAAGTGTATAGTTTGAAAGACATTTGTTTCAACCACGTGACTACCCGTAGATCGGCGGGCCCGCGGCGCGGAATCCGCCACACCCGTGCCACCATCGCGGCCGCAGAATCGACGACGACAACCACGGAGAATTCGGATGGCTGAGGAAGATCAGGTGGCGGTGCGCGTGGCCTGGCTCTACTACATGGAGGGCCTGACGCAGGACGGCATCGCCACGAAGCTCGGCCTCACGCGGCTGCGCGTGAACCGCCTGCTGGGCGAGGCGCGCGAGAGCGGGCTGGTCAGCATCAAGATCAACTCGCGCCACGAGAGCTGCCTGCGGCTGGAAGAAGAACTGCGCAGCGTCTGCGGCCTGCGCGAGGCAACGATCATTCCCACGCCCGAGAGCCCCGATCTCATTCCCGTGCTGCTGGGGCGAACGGCCGGCGAATACCTGTCGAGGCACATCGAGACGAACCGCGTGCGCGGCGTGGGCGTGGGCTGGGGCGCCACCCTGCGCGAGGCCATACGCCACGTCGCGCCGGGCCAATGGCCCGAGGTGCACGTCAACTCGATGATGGGCGGCCTGACGCGCGGCCTGGAGATCAACACCTTCGAGACGGCCAGCGCACTGGCCGCGAGGCTGGGCGCGCAGTGCAGCTACCTGGCCGCGCCCCTGTACGCGGGCAGCGCCAGGTCGCGCGACACCATCGTCTCGCAGGATGTCTTCAAGGAAGCCTTCGGCCAGATCGCGGCCAACGACGTGGCGCTGCTGAGCGTGGGCGACCTGAGCACGCGCTCGCTGCTGGTGCGCTACGGCCTGCCGAAGGACGTGCCGGTGGCCGAGCTGCGCCAGGCCAAGGCGGTGGGCGACATCATCGGCCAGTTCCTCGACCGCCACGGCAACCCGGTGAAGCATGCGCTGAACCAGCGCGTGGTCGCGCCCTCACTCGAGGAGCTGGCGCGCATCCCGACGGTGATCGTCGCCTCGGGCGGCGAGAACAAGGCGCCGATCATTGCGGCGGTGCTGCGGGCCAGGCTGCTGTCGGTGCTGATCTGCGACGAGCAGACGGCGCGCACGGCGCTGAAGCTCTACCAGGCGCTGCAGGAGCGCTGAGCCTTCCCTCAGGGCGCGAGCACCGTCACGCGCGCCGTCATGTAGGAATGCACCGAGCAGGCGTAGTCGTGCACGCCCGGCTTGTCGAAGGTCCGGGTGAAGCTCTTGCCGGGCAGCATGAGGTCCATGCCCGCGGTGCCGTCCTTGAAGGCCACGCCGTGCGGCGCGCCGTCGTCGTTCTTCCAGGTCACGCTCTGGCCCGCCTTGACGGTGATCTGCGCCGGCTCGAAGGCGAAGTTGCGGATCGCCACCACCTGCGCGGAAACGCCGGCCTGCGATGCATGCGCGGTGCCTGCGGACGGGGCGCGCTGCACCGCCACCTTGCGCGGCGCGTTGCCGACCGGCACGGTGTGCATCGGGCCGCCGGCAAGGTCGACCACGCTGACGTCGTTGGAGCCTTCGTTGCTCACCCACAGCTTCTTGCCGTCGGCCGACAGGTCGAGCCAGTGCGGCTGCTTGTCCACGCCGATGCTGCGGCCCGGCGCCCGCGTGGCCGGGTCGAAGAGCAAGACCTCGCCCGGCCCCTGCACGACCACCACGCCGCTCGCCATGCCGGCGAAGTGCTGGGCGATGTGGGGCGATACGCCGGTCGGTATCGGCGCCAGCCACTGGTTCGTCGCCGGGTCCAGCACCTGCACGGCGGGCACGCCCGCCAGGGTCAGGTACAGCGCCTTGCCGTCGTGGCCGAACTCCAGGTCGCGCGGCGCTTTCTCGAGCGGGATCTCCGCGACCACCGTGCGCGCCGCCAGGTCGACGACCACCAGTGCGAAGTGCCCCGGCTCCTGCGAGGCGACGTAGGCCTGCCGGCCGTCGGGCCGCACGGCGATGGTGTGCGGCTTGGGCACGGGCACGGTGGCGCTGACGGCGTGCGTCGCGGTGTCGATGAAGGCCACGCGGTCGTCGCCGTTGACGGCCACCAGCAGCCAGCGTCCGTCGGCCGTGGCGGCGAGGCCCTGCGGGCCCTTGCCGACCTCGATGGTGCGCGCCACGCCGTCGCTGGCTGCGTCGATCTCGCTCACCGCCGAGGCGCCGGAGCCGCTGACGAACACGCTGCGCCCATCCGGCGAGATGACGATGCCGTCCGGCCCCGTGGCCACCGGCACGGTGGCGAGCACGCGCTCGGTGCCGGTGTCGATCACGCTGACCGTGCTGTCCTTGAAATTGCCGACGTAGGCCTTGGGGCCGGCTGCGAATGCGCAGAAGGCCGAAGCGCCCAGCGCCGCGAGAACGACGAGGATGCGCACAAACCCGGGAATGGCGATCATGATGAAGAACTCCTGAAAGAGTAGGAAGAGAATCGGCACAGGGCATGACGCATGGCGTGCCCTGCTTATTCCCCGGTCCAAAAAAAAGATGGAATAGAACGCGCAGCTGCCACGTCATGCAGGAAGAAGAAGCCCGTTGACCGACCGCACACGCCAGTTCGAAGCCGCCGCGCTGCCGCATCTCGATGCGGCATGGAACCTTGCGCGCTGGCTGCTGCGCGACGACCAGCTGGCCGACGATGCGGTGCAGGAGGCGTACCTGCGTGCCTTCCGCTTTTTCGACGGGCTGCGCGGCGAGAGCGCACGGCCGTGGCTGCTCGGCATCGTGCGCAACGCCTGCTACGACTGGATGCGGCAGAACCGGCAACTGGCCGACCAGCTCGAGTTCGACGAGTTGCGCGACAGCGGGGCCATGCCACCCGCTTCCGCGGAATGCGCCGACCCGGCCCGGCAGTGGGAGCAGCGCGCGCAGGGCGAGCGCATCAACGCCGCCATCGACGCCCTGCCCGCGGCCTATCGCGAAGTCATCGTGCTGCGCGAGCTCGAAGAGATGCGCTACGAGGACATCGCACGCATCGCGGGTGTCCCCCTGGGCACGGTGATGTCGCGGTTGTCGCGTGCGCGGGCATTGCTGCGCGAAAGCCTGCGCGATGAACGCCCCGGGGACGGGACCGAAAGGACACAGCATGCAAATTCATGACGACGAGCTGGGGCCGCTGATCCGGCGCCACGCCGTGCGGCACGCGCCGCCCGCGGGGCTGGCCGAGCGCATCGCGCAGTCGGTGCGGTCCGAGGCCGGAGCGGCTGCCGCGCCTGCCGCTGCAGTGCCCGGCCGGCACGGCTGGTGGCGGGGGCTCGCCTGGTTCGGTACGGGGGCGGCAACGGCCTGGGGTCTCGCGCTCGTTCTGCTGGCAGCGCCGGTGCCGCCGCAGGACGCGCTCGGCGAGGCGGTCACGGCCAACCACGTGCGCTCGCTGATGGCGGCGCACCTGGCGGACGTAACCTCGTCCGACCAGCACACGGTGAAGCCCTGGTTTGCCGGCAAGCTCGACTTCTCGCCGCCGGTGGTGGACCTGGCGTCCGACGGTTTTCCGTTGGCGGGCGGGCGGCTCGACTACCTCGACGGGCGGACCGTGGCGGCGCTGGTCTATCGCTCAGGGCCGCACGTCATCAACCTGTTTGTCTGGCCCGCGGCCGATGCGAAGGTGCAGCCGCCCGCGTTCTCCACGCGGCAGGGCTACCAGCTCGCGCACTGGGCCGAGGGCGGCATGCAGGCGTGGGCGGTGTCGGACCTGAATGCGGCCGAGCTGCGGAAGTTTGCCTCGCTGATGCGCGAGCGCACCGGGCCGTAGCAGCCCTAGCCCGCCGAACCTTCGCAGGCGATCTTGCCCGGCCGCGCCTCGGCACGCGCGCTCGCGATCGCCCAGCCGAACACCCCCATGCCCGCGAGCGCGAGCAGCGCACCCACCCACCCGGTCGAGGTCCAGCCCAGCCCGGCCGCAATGGCCACGCCGCCGAGCCAGGCGCCCAGCGCATTGGCCATGTTGAAGGCCGAGTGGTTGAGCGCCGCGGCGAGCGTCTGCGCGTCGCCGGCCACGTCCATCAGGCGGATCTGCAGCGCCGGGCCGATGGCCACGGTGGTGCCGATGAGAAACACGTTGACCGCCGCGGCGACCACGTGGTGCGCTGCGAACGAGAACATCGCGAGCACCAGCGCCGCATAGACGAGCAGGCCGCCGATGGTGCGCATCAGCGACTTGTCGGCCAGCCGCGAGCCGACGAGGTTGCCGGTGACCATGCCCAGGCCGAACAGCGCAAGCACGAAAGGCACGCCGCCCAGCGGCAAGCCGGCCACTTCGATCAGCGTGGGCTTGATGTAGCTGAACACCGAGAACATGCCGCCGAAGCCGATGGCGCCGATGCCGAGCGTGAACCACACCTGCTTGCGCTTGAGCGCGCCGAGCTCGCGCCAGGGGCTGGCGCCTGCGGGCGGCGCCAGGTCGGGGATGTCGCGGCGCAGCAGCGCCACGGCCGCCAGCGCGATGAGGCCGACGAACACGAAGGCGGCGCGCCAGCCGAACAGCTGGCCGAGCCATGCCGCGATGGGCACGCCGACCAGCGTGGCGCCGGTGAGCCCCAGCATCACGAGGCCCACGGCGCGCGCCCGGCGCCCGGGCGGTGCGAGCGTGGCGGCCACCAGCGCGGCCACGCCGAAGTAGGTGCCGTGCGGCAGCCCGGTGGCAAAGCGCAGCAGGTTGAGCGACAGGTAGCCGGGCGCCATCGCGCTCGCGAAGTTGCCCGCGGCAAACACGGCCATGAGGGCGATCAGCAGCGCGCGTCGGCCCCAGCCGGCCGCCAGCACCGCGAGCACCGGGGCGCCGATGACCACGCCGAGCGCATAGGCGCTGATGACGTGGCCGGCCTGGGGAATGCTGACGTCGATGTCCTTGGCCACTTCGGGCAAGAGGCCCATGATCACGAACTCGCCGGTGCCGATGGCGAAGCCGCCGACGCCGAGCGCAAGCACGGCGCGCAGGAAATTCACGGGCCGTGCGGCGGGGGAAACAACGGAAATGTCGGTGTCCGCGCCGTCCAGCGCGGGTGGGGAGGCGTTCAAGGCCAGGCTCCTGGGGGGGTGCCCGGCGGCAGCGGGCAGAGGACTGATTTTAGGGTAAACCCTGAATTTCTGCCGATACGGCGATGCTGCAAGGCTGATACCGGGATGCCGGCCCGTGGCCCGTTGTCAGATCGCGACGAGCTGGCGCACGCCCTGCGCTTCCATGTCCTTGCCGAGGCCGCGCGCAATGACCTCGCCGCGCTCCATCACGAGGTAGTCGTCGGCCAGTTCCTGCGCAAAGTCGTAGTACTGCTCGCACAGCACGATGGCCATGTCGCCGCGGTCGGCCAGCATGCGGATGACGCGGCCGATGTCCTTGATGATGCTGGGCTGGATGCCTTCGGTGGGCTCGTCGAGGATCAAGAGCTTGGGCTTGGGCGCGAGCGCGCGGGCGATCGCAAGCTGCTGCTGCTGGCCGCCGGAGAGGTCGCCGCCTCTCCGGTTGATCATCTGCTTGAGCACGGGGAACAGGTCGAACAGCTCCGACGGAATGGGCGTGCTGCCGCTCTTGTAGGCCAGGCCCATGCGCAGGTTTTCCTCGACCGTGAGCCTGGCAAAGATCTCTCTGCCCTGGGGGACGAAGCCGATGCCTGCTCTTGCCCTGTCGTAAGGCGTGGCCTTGTGGATTGGCTTGCCTTCGAGTTCGATGCCGCCGCTCTTGATGGGCACCAAGCCCATGAGCGACTTCAGCAGCGTGGTCTTGCCTACGCCGTTGCGGCCCAGCAATACGGTGACCTTGCCCAGCGTGGCCTCGAAGCTCACGTCTCTGAGGATGTGGGAGCCGCCGTAGTACTGGTGGATGTTTTTGACTGTCAGCATTTTGTTGGCGCCTTCCTTTGTTCTTTTTGGAGGCGCCCGGTATGCGGCACGGCGCGGTCGGCCCCACTATGCCGGCCCTTCGGGCTGCCCTGCGGTGCTCGCGTTTCGCGGGGTCTCGCAGAACTCGCTTCGCTCAAACAGCTGCGAGCCCTGATCCGCGAAACGCTGCGCTCCTCGGCGGCACAGAGGGGCCGCCCACGCCGCGCCGCATACCGGGCGCTGGTCGTCGTGCTGAGGCCGTCGGCCCTCACCCCTGCCCTCTCCCGGAGGGAGAGGGAGGAAGTCAGGGGGTGCACCGCGGCTCTGACCACGGCGACGGGGGCTGTGCCCTTGGGCGGCCGTTGAGGCACCGCCGAGCAGCGCAGCGACGGGCGGATCAGGGCTCGCAGCTGTTTGAGCGAAGCGAGTTCTGCGAGACCCCGCCCGTCGCGAGCAGCGCAGGGAAGCCCGAAGGGCCGGTGACGTCGGCCGCTCAAGGGCACAGCCCCCGTCGCCGAGCCCCGGACACCAACAGCGACCCATTCACCGCCCAAGATAAACCTCGATCACGCGTTCATCCGCCTGCACCTCGTCCAGCGTGCCCTGCGCCAGCACGGACCCGTCGCACAGCACGGTGACGATCTCGGAAATGGTGCGGATGAAGCTCATGTCGTGCTCCACCACCATCAGCGAATGCTTGCCCTTGAGCGTGAGGAACAGCTCTGCGGTGCGCGCCGTTTCCTCGTCGGTCATGCCGGCCACGGGCTCGTCGAGCAGCAGCAGTTTCGGGTCCTGCATCAGCAGCATGCCGATCTCGAGCCACTGCTTCTGGCCATGGCTCAGGTTGCCGGCCAGGCGCGACACACTGTCGGCCAGGTGAATGGTCTGCAGCACCTCGGCGAGGCGGTCGCTCTGCGCCGAGTCGAGCCTGAACAGCATCGAGGCGCGAACGCCCTTGTTGGTCTTGAGTGCGAGCTCGAGGTTCTCGAACACCGTGAGATGCTCGAACACCGTCGGCTTCTGGAACTTGCGGCCGATACCCAGCTGCGCGATGTCGGCCTCGCGATGGCGCAGCAGGTCGATGGTGCTGCCGAAGAACACCGTGCCCTCGTCGGGCCGCGTCTTGCCGGTGATGATGTCCATCATCGTCGTCTTGCCCGCACCGTTCGGGCCGATGATGCAGCGCAGCTCGCCCGGCGCAATGTCGAGCGACAGCTTGTTGATGGCCTTGAAGCCGTCGAAGCTCACGCTCACGTCCTCCAGGTAGAGGATGCGGCCGTGCGTCACGTCCACTTCGCCCGGCGTTGCGATGCGGCCGAAGTCGGCGGAGCGGCCGCCCGATTCGGTGCTGCCGCCCGCGTGGTGCATGCCCTTGGCGCGGGCGGCGCGCTCGGCGCCGGCTTCCATCAGGTCGGGTGTCATTCAGAAACCTCCGCGCTTCGCGCTGCGGTATTCGCCTTGGGAGCGGCCCGGCGGCTCATTTCAGAAACCTCCGCGCTTCGCGCTGCGGTATTCGCCTTGGGAGCGGCCCGGCGGCTCATGCACGCGCTCCCTTCACTTCGGCCACCAGCGGTGCGTGCAGCGCCTCCGGCTCCACGCCTTGCGCGGCAGCCATGGCGCGCTGTGCTTCCTCTCGGCCGGCGCTCGGCGCCGCCTTTTCACGCGACAGCCATTTCTTCACCAGGCCCACGATACCGTTCGGCAGGAACAGCGTGACGGCAATGAACAAGGCCCCCAGGAAGTACAGCCAGTACTCGGGGTAGGCCACCGTGAGCCAGCTCTTCGCGCCGTTGACGATGAAGGCGCCGATGATCGGCCCGATCAGCGTCGCGCGCCCGCCCACCGCGGCCCAGATCGCGATCTCGATGGAGTTGGCCGCGCTCATCTCGCCGGGGTTGATGATGCCCACCTGCGGCACATACAAGGCACCGGCCACGCCGCACATCACGGCCGAGATGACCCAGATCGTGAGCTTGTAGGGCAGCGGGTTGTAGCCCGAGAACATCACACGCGTTTCGGCGTCGCGGATGGCCTGCAGCACGCGGCCGAACTTGCTTGCGATGAGCCACTTCGCAAACAGGAAGAAGCCCAGCAGCGTGAGGCCTGTGAGCGCGAAGAGCGTCATGCGCATTTCCTGCGTGGCGATCGGAATGCCCAGGATGCGCTTGAAGTCGGTAAAACCGTTGTTGCCGCCAAAGCCCGTCTCGTTGCGGAAGAACAGCAGCATCGCGGCAAAGGTCATGGCCTGCGTGATGATCGAAAAATACACGCCCTTGATGCGCGAGCGGAACGCGAAGAAGCCGAACACGAAGGCAATGAGGCCCGGCACCGCGACGATCAGCACCAGCGTGGCAATGAAGCCGTCGCTGAAGGTCCAGTGCCAGGGCAGCGTCTTCCAGTCGAGGAACACCATGAAGTCCGGCAGGTCGCTCTTGTAGTTGCCGTCGCGGCCGATCTGGCGCATCAGGTACATGCCCATCATGTAGCCGCCGAGCGCAAAGAAGAGGCCGTGGCCCAGCGAGAGGATGCCGGTGTAGCCCCAGATCAGGTCCATGGCCAGCGCGCAGATCGCGTAGCACATGATCTTGCCGACCAGCGCCACCGCGTAGTCGCTCATGTGCAGCGGGCTGCCGGGCGGCACCATCATGTTGAGCACCGGCGCCACCGCGCACACCACGATCAGCGCGACGAAGAAGGCCGTCCAGCCCTTGCCGCTCAACAGCGGACCTTTGGTTGGCAACACAACCTTGCTCATGCTTCTGCGCTCCGGCCCTTCATGGCGAAGATGCCTTGAGGTCTCTTTTGAATGAAGATGATGATGAAAACGAGCACCGCGATCTTCGCGAGCACCGCACCCGCCCAGCCTTCGATGAACTTGTTGAGAATGCCCAGGCCCATGGCCGCATACACCGTGCCCGCGAGCTGGCCCACGCCGCCCATCACGACCACCATGAAGCTGTCGACGATGTAGCTTTGGCCGAGGTCGGGCCCGACGTTGCCGATCTGGCTCAGCGCGCAGCCCGCGAGGCCCGCAATGCCGGAGCCGAGCGCGAAGGCGTAGGTGTCGATGCGCGCGGTGTTCACGCCCATGCACGATGCGATCGGCCGGTTCTGCGTGACGCCGCGCACGAACAGGCCCAGCCGCGTGCGGCCGATGAGCCAGCCCATCGCAAGCAGCACCAGCACCGCAAAGACGATGATGCAGATGCGGTTCCACGGCAGCGTGACGTTGCTCAGCATGGTGAAGCCGCCGCTCATCCAGCCGGGATTTTCCACGCCCACGTTCTGCGCGCCGAACAGCGAACGCACGAGCTGCTGCAGCATCAGGCTGATGCCCCAGGTGGCCAGCAGCGTCTCGAGCGGCCGGCCGTAGAGGAAGCGGATCACGCCGCGCTCGAGCACCGCGCCCACCAGCGCGGAACTCAGGAAGGCCACCGGAATGGCCGCCACCAGGTACCAGCCGAAAGCCGCCTCGGGCATGTAGCGCTGGAAGATGCCCTGCATCACGTAGGTGGCGTAGGCGCCGATCATCATCAGCTCGCCGTGCGCCATGTTGATGACGCCCATCAGGCCGTAGGTGATGGCCAGGCCCAGCGCGGCCAGCAGCAGCACCGAGCCCAGGCTGATGCCGCTGAACACCGCGTTGATGCGGTCGCCCCAGACCAGCGAGCCGTCGATGCTCGCGATGGAGGCGACGATGGCGGCCTTGACGTCGGGCTCGGTCTCGTCGGCCAGGCGCTGGTTGAGCAGCAGCTTGGTGTCGGGGCTGGTGTTGGCGCCGAGCTCCTTGGCCGCGGCAAGGCGCCTGGCCTTGTCGGCGCTGGTGAGCATGCTGGCGGCGCGCACCAGCTGCAGCTGCGCCTTGATGCCGGGGTTGGTCTCGGCGGCCAGCGCCTTCTCGACCATCGGCACGCGCGATTCGTCGGGCTCCTTGAAGAGCGCCTGCGCGGCTTCGGCGCGCACCGCGTCGTCCTTGCTCGTGAGCTTGAGCGCGGCCTGCGCGGCATCGAGCGCGCCGCGCATGAGGTTGTTGTTGACCACGTCCTCGGCCGTGTCGGGCACCTTCAGCTCGGCGCCGGTCACGGGGTCGTAGCCCTTGTCGTCCTTCATCACGAAGACCTTGTCTTCGGTGTACTTGACCGCGTCCTCGGACATCGCCTGGATGAACGCGGCGGTCTTGTCGTCGGCCGTGAGCACGGCCTTGTTGAGCGCGCTGATGCGCGCCTCGGATTCGCCCGAGGCGATGGCGCGGGCTTCGTCGGCGGTCAGCGCGTGGACGGCCGATGCCATGAACAGCATGGCGGCGAGTGCACAGTGAAGGGGTCGTCGAAGCATCGTGAGTTTCGTGTTGCCCCTCTCCCCTGGGGGAGAGGGTTGGGGTGAGGGCCGGCGGCCTTCCAACAGACGCGGCGGCCAGATCGACCGCCGCTGCCCTCACCCCTGCCCTCTCCCCGAGGGGAGAGGGAGCAAGAGAAGGAGCTTGGCAATGAGCCAGTTACAGCGACTTGCCGGCCGGCTGATCCGGCTTCTTGTCATTGCCTTCGATGTACGGGCTCCACGGCTTGGCCTTGACCGGGCCCGGCGTCTTCCACACCACGCTGAACTGGCCGTCGGCCTTGATCTCGCCGATGAACACGCTCTTGTGCAGGTGATGGTTCTTCTCGTCCATCTTCGAGACGATGCCCGAGGGGGCCGTGAAGGTCTGGCCGGCCATCGCCGCGATCACCTTGTCGGTGTCGGTGCTCTTGGCCTTCTCCACGGCCTGCTTCCACATGTGGATGCCGATCCAGGTGGCTTCCATCGGGTCGTTGGTGAGCGGCTTGTCCTTGTGGCCGGCGATGTTCTTGGCCTTGGCGTAGTCGCTCCACTGCTTGATGAACGCGGTGTTGGTCGGGTTCTTGATCGACATGAAGTAGTTCCATGCAGCCAGGTGGCCGACCAGCGGCTTGGTGTCCACGCCGCGCAGTTCTTCCTCGCCCACCGAGAAGGCCACCACCGGCACGTCCTTGGCCTTGAGGCCTGCGTTGCCGAGTTCCTTGTAGAAGGGCACGTTCGAGTCGCCGTTGATGGTCGAGACCACCGCGGTCTTGCCGCCCGAGGAGAACTTCTTGATGTCGGCAACGATGGTCTGGTAGTCGCTGTGGCCGAAGGGGGTGTACTTCTCGTCGATGTCGGTGTCCTTCACGCCCTTGCTCTTGAGGTAGGCGCGCAGGATCTTGTTGGTGGTGCGGGGGTAGACATAGTCGGTGCCCAGCAGCACCCAGCGCTTGGCGCCGCCGCCTTCCTTGCTCATCAGGTAGTCGACCGCCGGAATGGCCTGCTGATTGGGCGCGGCGCCGGTGTAGAACACGTTCTTGCTGAGCTCTTCGCCCTCGTACTGCACGGGGTAGAACAAGAGGCCGTTCATTTCCTCGACCACCGGCAGCACCGACTTGCGCGACACCGAGGTCCAGCAGCCGAAGATCACCGAGACCTTGTCCTGGCCGAGCAGCTGCTTGGTCTTTTCTGCGAACAGCGGCCAGTTGGACGCCGGGTCGACCACCACGGGCTCGAGCTGCTTGCCCAGCACGCCGCCCTTCTTGTTGATGTCGTCGATGGCCATCAGCACCGTGTCTTTCAACACGGTTTCCGAAATGGCCATCGTGCCCGACAGCGAGTGCAGCACGCCGACCTTGATGGTGTCGGCGGCAAAGGCCGGCGCAGCGGAGATGCTGGCCAGGGCGACGGCGGCGGTGAGCGCCTTGAGTGTGAAACGACGTTGCATGTGGACTCCTGCTCCGGGGGTGGTTGAAACCTGGTCGCCGGTCGAGCCGGACGATGGAGGAGAGTCTGCGGATTCGCCCGTCCGCGAGAAATACGCCGGGTGGCGTACACGGAGGTACTCAGGACGGCAGCCGGCTGCCGCGCCGATGCAGCAGGGCCACCACCAGCGCGGACACCATCAGGTACACCAGCGCCACACCGAACGCGCTGGCATAGGCCGCCGCATCCGGTGTATCGCCCAGCCGCCCATAGAACAGGATTCCGATCAGCGCCACGCCCAGCGCATTGCTCGCCTGCTGCACCATCGACAGCACGCCCGACGCCACGCCCGCATGCTGCGGCGGCAGGCCGGCCAGCACGGTGGACACCAGCGGCGCCATCACCATGCCGAGCCCCGCGCCCTGCACCAGCAGCAGCGGCACCATCCACGCGGCCACGTGCGTGTGTCCGGCCCACCCCGCCACGTTGACGAACTGCAATGCATGGCCCGCGGCCAGCACCAGGGCGCCGAGCGCGATCGGAGGCTTGCCGCCGGAGCGGCGTGCCAGGCGCGCGCCGGCCATCGAGGTTGCGAAGAAGCCGACCGCCAATGAGGTGAAGACGATGCCCGAGCTCAGCGGGCCGAGCGCCAGGCCTTGCTGCAGGTAGAGCGCCAGCACGAAGTAGAGCGAGGCATTGCCGACATAGAAGGCCAGCGTGGTGAAGAGTCCCATGACGAAGCGACGGTTCGCGAGCAGCACGGGCGCCACCAGTGGCGCACCGCCGTGCGCGGCCAGCCGGCGCTGCTGGAAAGCGAACGCAGCGAGCAGCGGCAGCGCGGCGGCAAGGCACAGCCAGCTCCACAGCGGCCAGCCTTGCTGGCGGCCTTCCACCAGCGGCAGCACCACGGCGACCGAACCCGCTGCCACCAGCAGCATGCCGGCAAGGTCGAGCTTGCTGTTGCTGCCACTGTTCGCAAGCGGCGGAATGAGGCGCGGTGCCAACGCCAACGCCAGCAGCCCGATCGGCACGTTGATGAGAAAGCAGCTGCGCCAGCCCAGCCCCGCCAGGTCCGCATGGATCAGCAAGCCGCCCACCAGCTGCCCCAGCGTGGCGCCAAGCCCCAGCGTGAGCCCGTAGGCCGCAAAGGCGCGCGCGCGGTCTTCGCCGGTGTAGGCCAGGCCGATCATCGCGAGCACCTGCGGCTGCAGCAGCGCACCGGCCAGCCCCTGCAGCACGCGCGCCGCCACCAGCAATTCGGCATTCGGCGCAAAGCCGCAGGCGGCCGAGGCCAGCGTGAACAGCAGGAGGCCGAGCATGAACATGCGGCGGCGGCCGAAAAGGTCGCCCAGGCGGCCGCCGGTTATGAGGCCGGCGGCAGTGGCCAGGCCGTAGCCCGCCACCACCAGTTGCAGCGTGGCGGTGCTCGCCAGCAGTTCGCGCTGCATCGAGGGCAGCGCGACGTTGACGATGAAGAAGTCCAGCACCACCAGGAAGGTGCCGCTGAGCACGACCCACAGGGCCAGCGGGCCGGGCTTCGTTGCGCCCGTGCCGTGGATGCCAGGGGAGGAGGAAAGCGATGCGGCGGGAACAGCGGGATTGGACTGGGTCATGATGGCCTCGAGTGTTGGGGTGGCGGCGTATGGCGGCAATGACCTCGCAGGTCATGGCCGGCCTTTGTCCAAGCGATCAGGCGGCGGGCGTCGGCAGGATGAACTGGTAGTCGATGGCGATGCGGCCGTCCTCGGCCAGCAGCAGGAACTCCAGCCCGAGCGCAGCGACCGGGCCGCCCGCGGCAGGGACCATCTGCCAATGGAACATCACGGTGTCGCGCAGCAGCTGGGCATCGCCGGTGGCAATGAAGCGAAAGCCGTTGCCGCGCACATTCTTTTCGTGCGAGCTGGCGACGCGTTGCTCCAGCGCCTCGTAGCCCTTGGCCTGCAGCGTGCGCACGTAGTGCTCGCCCTGCGGCACCCAGAGGCTGGCGATGGCGTCGCGGCGGGCGCCGGCGTCCGGCAGGTTCCAGAGGGCGACGTAGCGTTCGGCGAGCTCTGCGGCGTGGGTGTCGGCATGCATGTGTCTGCTCCTGTGCGGTGAGAGTGAAGTCGCAGTTTCCGCCGCGGCGAGTGGACAGTGAATGCCCGCAAAGCCGACAATCTTGTCCATTCGTCCACTGCCACCGGAGCCTTCATGGACCCACTCGACGACGTTTTCGCCGCCATGCGCGTGCGCAGCGCGCTGTACGCCCGGCTCGAGGCCGGCGCGCCCTGGGGCGTGAGCCTGGCTGGCGGAGAGAGCGCCCGCTTCGGCCTCGTGGTGCGCGGCAGCTGCCTGCTCGAGGCGCCGGGCGTCGCACAGCCCGTGCCCCTGGCCGCGGGCGACTGCTACGTGCTCGCGCACGGCACGCCCTATGTGCTGCGCGACCACCCGAACACGCCCACGGTGAGCTGCGCCTCGGTGGTGCGCGACCGCATCGGCGGCGTGGTCGAGCTGGGCGGCACGGGCACCGCGGCCTCGGTGATCTGCGGCTGGTTCCACTTCGACCAGCGCGCCGCGCGTCCGCTGCTCGACCTGCTGCCGGTGCTGCTGCACGTGAAGATGGAAGAGGCGCGCGCCTTGGCGCTGCAGGGCACGCTGCAGCTGCTCGCGATGGAAACCGGCGAGCCGGGCCTGGGTTCGGGCCTGCTCGTGAGCCGGCTGGCCGACATCGTGTTCGTGCAGGCGGTGCGTGCCCACGTGGCGGCCCATGGCGAATCGCAGACGGGCTGGTTGGCCGCGCTGGCCGACGCGCGCATCGGCCCCGCGCTGCGCGCCATGCACAAGGACATGGCGCGCGACTGGACGGTGGAAGCGCTGGCCTCGACGGCGAGCCTGTCGCGCTCGGCCTTCGCGCAGCGCTTTCGCGAGCGCGTGGGCCAGGCGCCGCTCGAATACCTCACGCAGTGGCGCATGTTCAAGGCCGGCAACATGCTGGGCCAGGGCCATGCGGCCGTGGGTGCGATCGCAGGCGCGGTGGGCTACGAATCGGAAGCTGCCTTCAGCAAGGCCTTCAAGCGCCGCATGGGCATGGCACCGGGCGCATGGCGCGCCGCGGCGCGCGAGGGCGCTGCCGCCTAGGCGCCCGCCGGAAGGCCCGCCTTGATCTTGGCCGCGTGCTTGAACTGCGCCGCCGCAAAGGCCCACACCATGCGCGTGGCATCGGGCCCGGCCGGGTCGCTGAAGAGCAGCTGGGCGGCACCGCCGCTCCAGGCATGGCCGAGTCCCGCGATCTCGCACAGCACGACCAGCGTGCGGCCCTTGCGCCGGAACTCGGTCAGCCGCATGGCGTGCCGCTTGCCGCGCTGCAGCGTGCGCGCGGCCCCCGGCTTGGCGCCCACGGCCGTGGCCCACACGGCCGCGCTGTTGACGGCATTGCTCGGCGCCACCACGGCATCGGCCTCGCCATGGATCACCAGCATCGGCGGCAGGGTCGCGAACACGGCGGCCGCGCCCATGGCCTTGCCGACCGCGGTGGTCGGCATCGGCGGCGTGTGCTGCCCGCGCATCGCGCCCAGGGCCGTGGCCGAGGACTTCGCTGCGCCCGGCGCCACGCCCGAATGCATGGCCACGGCGCGAAAGCGGGCCGGATAGCGCGTGGCCAGCAGCGCCGCCATGCTGGCCCCGGCCGACAGGCCCGCCAACGCGATGCGCTCGCGGTCCACCGGATAGAGCATCGAGGCCTGGTCGATGGCCGCCATCAAGGTGGCGGCCTCGGCGTCGGCCTTGCCGGAGCGCCGCTCGTACCAGTTCCAGCAGCCCTGGGGGTGGGCCAGCCTGTCCTGCTCCAGGTAGAGCACCAGGAAGCGCTGGCGCACCGCAAGCGCGTTCATTCGCGTGCTGGCCGCGAAGTCGCGCCCGGTCTGGCCGCAGCCGTGCAGCATGACCATGAGCGGCAGCTTCTCGCCGGGCTGCAGTTGCAGGCCGGCCGGGCGGAACAGGTGGTAGCCGCGCGCACCGCCGGGCCCCAGCGCCATGCCGCCGAGCCAGTCGCCCTTGCCCGGCGGCGGCTTGAGCCGCTTGGCGGTTGCGCGCTGCACCTGGCCCGCCACGCGCTTGCTGTTGCCGAGCGTGATCTTCGTGAGGGCCTTCAGGTTGCGCTCATACGCGCGGGCGAACAGGGAAGCGGTGGAACGGCGGGCCATGGCGCAGTGTGACGCAAAGCGCCGGCCATCCAAACAGCGGCCGAGGCCCTAGTAGATTTCCGGCACGATCATGCTGGCCGGCACCGGCTGGCGCAGGTAGTCGGCATGGCGCTCGCGCGCGGGCAGCTCCACCGGCGGATGCGGCACCTCCTGGTAGGGCAGCTGGCCCAGCAGGTGGCTGATGCAGTTCAGCCGCGCCTTCTTCTTGTCCACCGCCTGCACCACCCACCACGGCGCCTCCGCAATGTGGGTGCGCTCCAGCATGATTTCCTTCGCCTTGGTGTATTCCTCCCATCGGCGGCGGCTTTCCAGGTCCATGGGGCTGAGCTTCCATTGCTTGAGCGGATCGTGGATGCGGCCCAGGAAGCGCATGTGCTGCTCGTCGTCGGTGATGGAGAACCAGTACTTGATGAGCTTGATGCCCGATCGCACCAGCATCTTCTCGAACTCCGGCACGGTGCGGAAGAACTCCTCGTACTCGTCGTCGCTGCAAAAGCCCATCACGCGTTCCACGCCGGCGCGGTTGTACCAGCTGCGGTCGAACAGCACCATTTCGCCGGCGGCCGGCAGGTGCGCCGCATAGCGCTGGAAGTACCACTGCGTGCGTTCGCGGTCGTTGGGCGCAGGCAGCGCGGCCACGCGGGCCACGCGCGGGTTCAGGCGCTGCGTGATGCGCTTGATGACGCCGCCCTTGCCCGCCGCGTCGCGGCCCTCGAAAAGAATGACCACCTTCTGCTTGCTGTGCTGCACCCAGTCCTGCAGCTTCACGAGCTCGCCCTGCAGCCGGAACAGTTCCTTGAAATAGGCCTGGCGCGCGGCCTTGTCGTCCGTGCGCGACGCGGGGTCGAGGCCGTCGATGTTGCGGTCCTCGATCTCCAGTTCGAGCTCCTCGTCGTAGCTGTCGATCAAGTCGCGGGCGATGCGTTGCATCAGCTCCTCGTGGTCCGGAAGTGCGCTCGTCAGCATCATGGGCAAAAAGAAGGTGTGGGGTGGAACGGGGCATGCTGCCCGCCGCAGATGACGGTTGCGTGACGGGCCGCATGGCGCCGACACGAAGTTGTCACATATGGCGAACACCATCCGGTGCACACCCTCCGTCCTTCCTGATCCAACGCACCTTGCCGGCACTCCATGACCTGGCCGCCAATTCATATGGCGGCGACGAAGCCGGACTGATCTGCGGCTACCTGTTCGACGCCGCGGCGCCGGAACCCGTGCGCGCGATCGACTCGGCGCAGGCTGCGGCCTGGCTGGACGCCGCTGCGCCCTCTTCGCCGGAGTCTTCCTTCCTCTGGCTGCACTTCAACCTGAGCCACGCGCAAGCGGAGCGCTGGCTGCTGCGCCATGCGCGCCTGTCCGACACCTTCTACGAAACGCTGCACGAAGGCCTGCCCTCCACGCGCATCGAGCGCGCCGACGATTCGCTGATCGCCGTGATCAATGACGTGCACTTCGAGTTCAGCTTCGAGCCCTCGGACATCTCCACGCTCTGGATCAGCGTGGGGCCGCGGCTGGTGGTCACGGCGCGCACCAAGCCGCTGCGCTCGGTCGACGCGCTGCGCACGGCGGTCAAGGCCGGCGACGCGCCGCGCTCGAGCACCGAACTGCTCGAGCACCTGCTGCGCGCGCAGGCCGACGTGCTGGTGAAGATCGTGCGCGGCGTCACTTCGCGCATCGACCGCATCGAGGACGAGCTGCTGGCCGGCCGGCTCGACCACAAGCGCGCCCGGCTCGGCGTGCTGCGCCGGCTGCTGGTGCGGCTGCAGCGCCTCTTGGCCCCCGAGCCCGCCGCCCTCTTCCGCCTGCTGCAGGGCCCGCCGGCCTGGATGGCGGAGCCCGATGCGCAGGAGCTTCGGGGTTCGACAGAGGAGTTCTCGGTGGTGCTGCGCGACATGCAGGCGCTGCAGGAGCGCATCAAGCTGCTGCAGGAAGAAATCGCCGCCAACGTGAACGAGGACAACAACCGCAGCCTGTTCGTGCTGACGGTGGTGACCGTGCTCGCGCTGCCGATCAATATCCTGGCGGGCCTGTTCGGCATGAACGTGGGCGGCATTCCGCTGGCCGAGCACAAGCACGGGTTCTGGATCGTGGTGGCGATCGTCGCGAGCTTCACCGCGGTGGCTGCTTGGGCGGCTTTTCGCAAGAAGCGCTGAGCCGCGCCGGCCGCCGCAGTAATGCTATTTATTTAATAGCAACCACAATAGCATCCATGCGCCCGCATCGATGTTCCAGACCCAATAGAATGCAAATGTGTCCTCCATTCTCAATGCCGATCTGCACTGCCATTCCGTGGTTTCCGACGGCACATTGACGCCCGAAGAATTGGCCGCGCGCGCCGCCGCCAACGGGGTCGAGCTCTGGGCGCTCACCGACCATGACGAAGTCGGCGGCCAGCACCGCGCGGCCGCCGCGGCGCGCGCCAACGGCATCCGCTATCTCACGGGCACCGAGATCTCGGTGACCTTCGCCAACGAGACCGTGCACATCGTCGGCCTGGGCTTCGACCCCGACGACGCCGCCATGACGCAGGGCCTCTACGACACGCGCGGCGGCCGCGGCAAGCGCGCGCAGGAAATGTCCGAGGGGCTGGCCAAGGTCGGCATCCACGGCGCCTACGAAGGCGCGCTCAAGTTCGTCGGCAATCCCGAGCTGATCTCGCGCACCCACTTCGCGCGCTTCCTGGTCGAGCAGGGCCACTGCCGCGACACGCCCGAGGTGTTCCGCAAGTACCTGACCGAAGGCAAGCCCGGCTACGTGCCGCACCGCTGGGCCTCGCTCAAGGATGCGGTGCACTGGATCACGGCCGCCAAGGGCATGGCCGTCATCGCGCATCCGGGGCGCTACAAGTTCACCGCCAACGAGGAATACGCGCTGTTCCTCGAATTCAAGGCGCATGGCGGGCGGGCGATCGAGGTCGTCACCGGCAGCCACACGACCGCCGAATACGTCGAGTACGCCGACAAGGCGCTCGAGTTCGATTTCGCCGCCTCGCGCGGCAGCGATTTCCACAGCCCCGACGAAAGCCATTGCGATCTCGGCAAGCTGCCACCGTTGCCCGGTGCGCTCACGCCGGTGTGGGAACTGCTCAGCCACCGTATCCAGCAGTGAGCCAGAGCCCCGGGTCCGGCAGCGACAGCGCGGCAACGGCGGCACTGGCGAACGCCCGCGCCGCGGCACGCCAGACGCGCGACCTCGAGTCCGAACGCATCCTCGCGGGCATCGGCATGGTGCTGGTGGCGGTGGCCTGCTTTGCCACGCTCGACACCGCCACCAAGACCTCCACCGCCGCCGTGCCCATTCTGATGGGCGTGTGGTTCCGCTATGCCTTCCAGGCCGTGGCCACCACCGCGGTGCTGCTGCCGCGGCATGGCACGGCCCTGCTGCGCACGCGGCATCCGCGCTACCAGCTGCTGCGCGGCGCGCTGCTGCTGGTGTCGAGCACGCTGGCCTTCCTGAGCCTGCGCTACATGCCGCTGGCCGAGTTCACCTCCATCGTGCTCATTGCGCCGCTCGTCATCACCCTGCTTGCGGCCACCACGCTCAAGGAGCAGGTCTCTGCGCTGCGCTGGGTGCTGGTGGCCGGCGGCTTCGCCGGCACGCTGGTCATCCTGCGTCCGGGCGGCGATGCGTTCAGCTGGGCCGTGCTGCTGCCCATTGGGCTGGTGCTGACCAACGCCTGGTTCCAGGTGCTCACGAGCAAGCTGGCGCAGACCGAGAATCCGCTCACGATGCATTTCTATACCGGCTGGGTGGGCGCGCTGATCGCCTCGCTGGCGCTGCCCTTCGTGTGGACCGCCCTGCCCTCGTGGCACTGGTGGGCCTTGCTGTGCCTCATGGGGTTCATGGGCACGGTGGGACACTTCATCCTCATCCTGGCCTACCAGCGCGCACCGGCATCCACGCTCACGCCCTACCTCTATGCGCAGATCGCGTTTGCCATGTTCGGTGGCTGGCTGGTCTTTTCCCACGTGCCCGACCGCTTCTCGCTCATCGGCATGTCGATGATCGCGGTGTGCGGCGCGGCCGGCGCCTGGCTCACGGTGCGCGAGCGCCGCGTGCCGATCGAGCCGGCCGAATCCTGATCAGGAGTCTTTTGTATGGCCCAGTATTTCGAAGTCCACCCCGAGAACCCGCAGCAGCGGCTGCTCAAGCAGGCCGCCGCGCTCTTGCAGCGCGGCGAGATCGTGGCCGTGCCCACCGATTCGAGCTACGCGCTGGCCTGCCACCTCGACGACAAGGACGCGGTCGACCAATTGCGCCGCATCCGCCAGGTCGACGAGAAGCACCATCTCACGCTGCTGTGCCGCGACCTGAGCGAGCTGGCCAACTACGCGCGCGTCGACAACAAGCAGTACCGGCTGCTGAAGGCCGCGACGCCCGGGCCCTACACCTTCCTGCTCGAGGCCACCAAGGAAGTGCCGCGGCGCGTGAGCCATCCGCAGCGCAAGACCATCGGCCTGCGCGTGCCCGACCACAAGGTGCTGCTCGAGCTGCTGATGCTGCACGGCGCGCCGCTTCTGGCCACCACCTTGATCGCGCCTGGCGAGACCGAGGCGCTGAACGACGCGCAGACCATCCGCGAGCGCTTCGAAAAGCAGATCGGCGCCGTCATCGACGCCGGCGCCTGCCCTTCGCAACCCACCACCGTGGTGGACCTCACGCCCATGGGCACGGGCGACGATCCGGTGGTGGTGCGGCAGGGCCGCGGCACGCTGGCGGTGCTTGGCCTCTGACAAGCGGCACCGCAGCTTTCACTCCGTCTGACACAATCGCCCAGTGGATATTTCCAACCTGATACAGACCGTACTTATTTACGCTTTGCCCGTGGTCTTTGCGATCACGGTGCACGAGGCGGCGCATGGCTATGTGGCGCGCCACTTCGGCGACAACACGGCCGAGGCCATGGGCCGCGTCACGCTCAACCCGATCAAGCACATCGACCCCATCGGGACCATCCTGATGCCGCTGATGCTGTACTTCGCAACCTCCGGAGCCTTCCTGTTCGGCTATGCCAAGCCGGTGCCGGTGAACTTCGGGCGCCTTCGCCATCCGAAGCGCGACATGATCTGGGTGGCTCTGGCAGGGCCTGCGTCCAATTTCGTGCAGGCCATCCTCTGGGCGCTGGTGCTCGTGGGGCTGGTAGCGGCCGGCATCGATGAAACCTTTTTCATCAAGATGGCGCAGGGCGGTGTGCTGGTCAACCTCGTGATGTGGGCCTTCAATCTCTTTCCGCTGCCTCCGCTCGATGGCGGCCGCGTTCTTGCAGGCCTGCTGCCCAACGGACCGGCGCAGAATTTCCTCGCGCGCATCGAGCCCTTCGGTTTCTTCATCGTGATGGGCCTGGTGCTCGCGGGCATCGTCAGCACCTTCTGGCTGCGTCCGCTGATGGACTTCGGCTACATGGCCATCAACCTGCTCATCTCTCCGCTCACGGCTTTGCTGCGTTAAGTTCTCCTCTC
The DNA here is from genome assembly GCF_056399465.1 of Variovorax sp. 01N425. NCBI lineage: Bacteria > Pseudomonadati > Pseudomonadota > Betaproteobacteria > Burkholderiales > Comamonadaceae > Variovorax > Variovorax sp. 01N425. The sequence continues at coordinate 213,428 of NZ_JBFTRJ010000007.1, forward strand.
CTGCCATGGCTTCGTCTTCCCCCGCTCCCCTGCGCGTCCTGACCGGCATCACGCCGTCGGGCACGCCGCACCTCGGCAACTACGTCGGCTCGATCCGCCATTCGGTACGCCAGAGCGTCGCGCCGGGCGTCGAGAGCTTCTTCTTCCTGGCCGACTACCACGCGCTCATCAAGGTGCAGGAGCCGGCGCTGATCCAGCGCTCCACGCTCGAGATCGCCGCGAGCTGGCTGGCCTGCGGGCTCGACCCGGAACGCGTCACCTTTTACCGCCAGTCGGACATCGTCGAGATCACCGAGCTCACCTGGTTCCTCACCTGCGTGACCGGCAAGGGCGTGCTCAACCGCGCCCACGCCTACAAGGCGCAGCTCGACAAGAACATCGCCAAGGGCGAAGACCCAGACGCCGACGTCACAGCCGGCCTCTTCATGTACCCGGTGCTGATGGGCGCCGACATCCTGATGTTCAACGCGCACAAGGTGCCCGTGGGGCGCGACCAGGTGCAGCACATCGAGATGGCGCGCGACATGGCGCAGCGCTTCAACCACCAGTACGGCGAGCACTTCACGCTGCCCGAAGCCGAGATCGACGATGCCGTCGCCACCCTGCCCGGCCTCGACGGCCGCAAGATGAGCAAGAGCTACGGCAACACCATTGCCATGTTCGCGCCGCGCGCGCAGCTGCAAAAGCAGATCGCCAGCATCGTGACCGACTCGCGCGCGCCCGGCGAGCCCAAGGACACCGAAGGCTCGGCGCTGTTCCAGATCTACCAGGCCTTTGCCAGCGCCGAAGAAACCGAGGCGCTGCGCAAGGCGTACGCCGACGGCATCGGCTGGGGCGACGCCAAGCAGATGCTGTTCGAGCGCATCGACCTCGAGGTGACGCCGCTGCGCGCGCGCTACGAAGCGCTGATGAACGACCCGGCGGAGATCGAGCGCATCCTGCTCATCGGCGCCGAAAAGGCCCGCAAGCTCTCGCGCCCCTTCATGGCCGAGCTGCGCCACGCGGTGGGGCTGCGCAACCTTGCATCGGGCCGCGACAAGGGCGGTGCCCGCAAGGCGGCCAAGATAGCCAAGCCGAGTTTCAAGCAGTACCGCGAGCGCGACGGCCTGTTCTATTTCAAGCTGCTCGACGCCCACGGCGCCACCTTGCTGCAGAGCCGCGGATTCGCCTCGCCGCAGGAAGCCGGCCGCGCCATCGCCGCCCTGCAGCAGCAGCGCGGCGCGGCACTGGCCGCGCTCGCCGAACAGCTCGAGCCGGCCGGCCCGGAAGAATTGCGCGCCGCGAACGAGGCGCTGGAAGCACTGGCGGAGACAACAACCTCTACCAACGGAAGTTGATCCGGCAATATCCATCGGCTTACCCGCCGAGGACTGACGAGAGAAGACCGTGCGATCACTAAGGAAGAAAACATGAGCATTTATGTCATCGACGACCACCCCCTGATGCGCGACGCGATCGTGATGGTGCTGCGGCGTCTGCGGCCGGCCGAAAACATCGTCGAGCTCGAGCGCCTCGACAAGCTCGCGAGTGCGGTCCAGCAGCGCGGCGAGCCAACGCTTTTCTGCCTCGACCTGAAGCTGCCCGACACCAATGGCGTCTCGGGCGTGGTCGCTGTCAAGCAGGTCTATCCGAACGTGCCGATCGCCGTCTATTCGGCAGCACCGGCCGGGGACATGGAAGACGCCTGCATCGAAGCCGGCGCCGACACCTACATCGAGAAGTCGGCCAGCTCGGCCGAACTGGCCGCCGCGCTGCGCGGCCTGCTGATGGCGGGCTCGGAAGAAGCGGACGAGCCGGCGCTGGCCAGCAACAGCAAGCTGTCGAAGCGCCAGACGCAGCTGATCGCGATGCTCGACAAGGGCATGAGCAACCGCGACATCGCCACCGACCTCGAGATCAGCGAGCACACCGTGAAGGTGCACCTGTGGCGCCTGTTCCGCCGCCTGGGCGTGAAGAGCCGCACGCAGGCGCTGCATTACGCGCGGACCAACGGGTTGCTTTCCGGTAGCTGAGCCCACCCCCGAAGCGGCTCACTTCGTGTAGCCGCCTCCCCCTCAAGGGGGCAACACCGGAGGCCCGGCAAAGCCGGTTCCTCGGTGTTTCTGGAAGGGTTGAACCGCGCCTTATGCGCGGTTTTTTATTGGCCGCCGGCTCAGCCGCCGGAGGCGCTGACGCGGGCTTGGGCCACGGCTTCGTCGGCGTCGTGCAGGGCGACGCGGAACACGCTGCCGCTGCCGAGGCGGGAGCGCACGCTGACGGGATGGCCCAGCACGTGCGAGAGGCGCGCGACGATGGCCAGGCCCAGGCCGAAGCCGTCGGACGTGCCGGCGTGGTCGGCCACCTTGTAGAACTCCAGGAACACGTCGCGCAGGTGTTCGGGCGCAATGCCGATGCCGGTGTCCCACACCTCCACGCGCAGGCCGTCGCGCGTTTGCCGCGAGGCCAGCAGCACGCCGCCGTCGGTGGTGTACTTGATCGCGTTGGCCAGCAAGTTGCCGAGCATGCGGCGCACCCGGATCGGGTCAGTCAGGAAGCTGCCCTCGGTCACGTGCACGCGGAAATCGAGCCCCCGGCTTTCCGCTACCGGGCGGTATTGCAGTTCCAGGTCATGCAGCAGTTCGGCCACGTCCACACGCTCGATGTGCAGGCGCACCTGGCCCGAATCGATGCGCGCGAGGTCGAACATCGAATCGAACAGCGCGTTCACCGCGTGCGTGGCGCGAACGATCTTGGGCGCGAGTTCCAGCACCAGTTCGGGCTCGTTGCGCAGCCAGTCGGCGTAGAGCGACAAGGCCAGCACCGGCTGGCGCATGTCGTGCGCGGCGCTCGCGAGAAAGCGGTTCTTCATGGCCACGGCCGCCACCGCGGCCTGCCGCTGCTGCGTGAGCGACTTGATCAGGATGTGGTTGTGGAACAGCAGCTCCAGGCTGTTGCGCGCCGTCTCGTGGATGTGGCGCCCCGCGCGCAGCAGCAGGAACCAGTGCAGGATCGGCAGGATCGGCATCAGGAAGCCGTACTGGAAATGCGGCTCCACGAGGTTGATGCTCACGAGCCGGATCAGAACCGCCCCCAGCATCGTGATGAACAGCGTGTTGACGTAGCGCTTGAGCAGCGGTGGATGCAGCGCCAGCCCGTTGAGCGGAAAGGTGCCGACGCCGGCCACGATGAGCCAGCTCATGAACTGGTTGACCTGCGGCGTGCGCTCGAAGAACAGCAGGATCGACAGGCCCCAGACCACCGCGCTGGTGCTCCAGATGAAGCCATAGCGTTCGGTGAACTGCTGCTGCGCCGCCGCGCTCCGGCCGGCGTAGCGCACGGCATAGACCCTCGCGCCCCAGGCCCGGCAAGCCGTGGCAATGAGGCCCGCGGCAAGCCAGGTCAGCAGTTCCCATCGGGGCACATAGCTCCAGTTCAGGCCGACCATCCCCGGCATGAGCGCCGCCGAAACAATGTAGGACCCGCGCGCGGAGCGCATGAGGCTGCGGATCAGCTCGCCGCGTACCCAGGATTCAGCTTCGTCGGCCGAAGCCGGGACCGGTGTCACGCTCGCGATCGACGGATTGGCCATGTGGCGCGGAGCCTCTTGTTCATTCGGGACTACAAGGAAAAAATCCCGGCATGCGGGGGGCATGGGGAGGTGCGATCTTAACGGCCCGATACAGTTGCTTCGAAGCTTGCCCGGACGCCTTGAGCAGCGGCCGCGAAAAACGCGAAGGCATGGGAAACGAAAGGCTCCGGTTTCGCCGGCGCGGATGGCCGGGCCGTGCAACGGGCAAAAAAATAGCCCCTTTGCGGGGCCATTCTTGGAGGAGAGGGAGGGATTCGAACCCTCGGTACTATCGCTAGTACGCCTGATTTCGAGTCAGGTACATTCGACCACTCTGCCACCTCTCCGGTGCTGTCGAGCCTGCGATTATAGCAGACCAAAACCGGGCTTTTGAAGCCCGCTCGTTCAGCCGCGCAACAGTTCCAGTCCGCCGAGGTAGGGCCGCAGCGCCGCGGGCACGTTGATCGAGCCGTCCTCGTTCTGGTGGTTTTCCAGCACCGCGACCAATGTGCGGCCCACCGCCAGGCCCGAGCCGTTGAGGGTGTGGACGAGTTCGTTCTTGCCCTGCGCGTTCTTGAAACGGGCCTGCAGGCGGCGCGCCTGGAAGGCTTCGCAATTCGAGACCGAGCTGATCTCGCGGTAGGTGTTCTGCGCCGGCAGCCACACCTCGAGGTCGTAGGTCTTGGTGGCGCCAAAGCCCATGTCGCCGGTGCACAGCAGCACCACGCGGTACGGCAGCTCGAGCGCCTGCAGCACGGCCTCGGCGTGGCCGGTCATCTGCTCGAGCGCGTCGTAGCTCTTTTCGGGGTGGACGATCTGCACCATCTCGACCTTGTCGAACTGGTGCTGGCGGATCATGCCGCGCGTGTCGCGCCCGGCGCTGCCCGCTTCGGAGCGGAAGCACGGCGTGTGGGCCGTGAGCTTGATCGGCAATTGGGCCTCGGCCACCACCTCGTCGCGCACGAAGTTGGTGAGCGGCACTTCGCTGGTCGGAATGAGGTAGAGCGCCGAATGGTCGGGCGCGGGCTCGCCCTCCTGGCCGCCCTTCTTGGCAGCGAACAGGTCGCCTTCGAACTTGGGCAGCTGGCCGGTGCCGCTGAGGGTGGCGGCGTTGACGATGTAGGGCACGTAGCACTCGGCATAGCCGTGCTTCTCGGTCTGGGTGTCGAGCATGAACTGCGCGAGCGCGCGGTGCAGCCGGGCGATCGGCCCCTTCATGACGGTGAAGCGCGAGCCCGCGAGCTTGGCGCCCATCTCGAAGTCGAGCCCCAGGGGCGCGCCCAGGTCGACGTGGTCCTTGGCCGCGAAGGGCAGCGGCGCGGCATTGGCGCCGGCACCGCCCTGCGGGCTCCAGCGGCGCATCTCGACATTGCCGGTTTCGTCCTCGCCGACCGGCACGCTGGCGTGCGGCAGGTTGGGCACGGCCAGCAGCAGTGCCTGCAGTTCGGGCTGGATCTGGTCGAGCCGCGCGGACTGCGATTCCTGCTCGGCCTTGAGCGCATTGACCTCGGCCATCAGCGCATCGACCGGCTCGCCCTTGGCCTTGAGCGGGCCGATCTGCTTGTTCAGCGCGTTGCGCCGGGCCTGGATCTCCTCGGTGCGGGTTTGCAGCGTCTTGCGCTCGGCCTCGAGCGCGGTGAACGCCGACACATCGAGGTAGGGCTGGTTCTTCTTGCGTTTTTCGAGGCCGGCCACAGCGGAGGCCAGGTCTTTGCGGAGCAGAGTGATGTCAAGCATGGGGGGATTTTAGGTGGGCGTAGCATCGCCCTCCCGCAACTTCAACCGAAGGGAAAGAGCGATGCAAGCCTATCTGACATTCAACGGCAACGCGGCCGAGGCGCTGGCCTTCTACGCGAAGGCGCTGGGCGGCAAGGTCGTCTTCAGCATGAGCTTCGGCGAAAGCCCGATGGGTGCCGAAACGCCGGCCGCCTACAAGGACAAGATCATGCACGCCACGCTGGAGGCCCGTGGCCACCAGCTGATGGCCTCCGACATGCCGCCCGGCATGCCCTTCGAGGGGCACAAGGGCTTTTCGCTGTCGGTTCAGGGCAGCAGCGTGGACGAGGGAAAGAAGCTGTTCGATGCGCTGGCCGAAGGCGGCGAGGTCACGATGCCGTTCGGCCCGCAGTTCTGGGCCGCGGGCTTCGGCATGCTGAAGGACAAGTTCGGTGTGCCTTGGATGGTCAATTGCGAGAAGTAAATAGAGCCCCCCGGCTTTTCACTTCGCTGCGCTGCGTGTAATTCGCCACCCCCCGGGGGGGAGGCGCGGCTCGCCTTGGGGCGGCCCGGCGGCGGCCGCCTCGCTGTCCGCCTCAGGCCACGGTGGCCGGGTCGACATTCGCGCCGCAGACGATCAGGCAGACCTTCTCGCCTTCGCGCGGCACGTAGGCACCGGTCTGCAGCGCCGCCAGCGGCAGCGCGGCGGCCGGCTCCACGGCGAGCTTCAATTCCTTCCACAGCCACTGCTGCGCGGCGCGGATGGATTCGTCGGACAGGAGCAGTGCGTCCTGCACGTATTGCTGGGTGATGTCCCAGGAAATGGCGCCGATGCGGCGCGCGCCGAGCGAATCGGCGGCAATGCCGCCCACCTCGACGTCGACCGGCTCGCCGGCCTGGCGGGCGCGGTACAGCGTGGGCGCCTTTTCGGGCTCGAGCGCCACCACGCGGGCGCGCTTTTCGAACCAGCCGGCAAGGCCGCCGATCAGGCCGCCGCCGCCCACGCTCACGAGCACGGAATCGGGCAGGCCGCCCTCTGCCTCGATCTCCTGGCCGAGCGTGCCCGCGCCGGCCACGACTTCGGGCTGGTCGTAGGCATGCGTGAGCAAGGCGCCGGTTTCCTCCTGGCGCGCGAGGCAGGCCGCCAGCGCGTCGGGATAGAGCTCCCCGACCACCACCACCTCGGCGCCGAGCGCCCTCAGGCGGGCGCGCTTGGCTTCGGGCGAGACGCCCGGCAGGAACACCTGGCAGCGCACGCCCAGCGCCTTGGCGGCCGCCGCGGTGGCAATGCCCGCGTTACCGCCCGAGGCCACGATCACGCCGCTTTCGGGAATGTCGTTGGCCAGCAGGCGGTTCATCATGCCGCGCGCCTTGAAGCTGCCGCTCACCTGCATGTGCTCGAGCTTGAGCCACAGCTCCACGCCCGGCGCCGCGAGGCCGAAGGCCGCGGACGGCAATTTCCAGAGCGGGGTCTGGCGCAGGAAGCCGCCGGCGCGCTCGCGCAGCCTGCGGGAGGCGCTCTCGGTTTCAGAGCGCCAGCGGGTGTTTTCGTTGTTCAAGAGATGTGTCCAGGAGGGGGAATGTCGTCGAGCTTGAGGCCCTTGGGGAGCGGAAACTTGATGGTTTCCTCGATGCCGTCCATCTTGCGGACCGACACCGCGCCCAGCGCCCTCACGCGCTCGACCACTTCGCGCACCAGCACCTCGGGAGCGGAAGCGCCGGCCGTGAGGCCGACCCGGCCCTTGCCCTCGAACCACTCGGGCTTGAGCTCGTCGGCCGAATCGACCATGTAGCTTTCGGTGCCCAGGCGCTCGGCCAGCTCGCGCAGCCGGTTGCTGTTGGAGCTGGTGGGGCTGCCGACCACGATCACCAAGTCGACCTGCGGGCTCAGGATCTTGACCGCGTCCTGGCGGTTCTGCGTGGCATAGCAGATGTCCTGCTGTTTGGGCTCGCGCACCTTCGGAAAGCGCGTGCGCACGGCCGCCGCGATCTCGGCCGCGTCGTCCACGCTGAGCGTGGTCTGCGTGACCACGGCGAGCTTCTCGGTCTGCGCGGGCGCCACCTTCGCCACGTCTTCCACGTCTTCCACCAGGTGGATGCCGCTCGAAAGCTGGCCCATGGTGCCTTCGACCTCGGGGTGTCCCTTGTGGCCGATCATGATGAACTCGTAGCCCTCCTTGGCGAGCTTGGCGACCTCGACGTGCACCTTGGTCACCAGCGGGCAGGTGGCATCGAAGACGTCGAAGCCGCGGTCGCGCGCCTCCTGCTGCACCGCCTTGCTCACGCCATGCGCGCTGAACACCAGCGTGGCGCCGGGCGGCACGTCGGCCAGGTCCTCGATGAAGATCGCGCCCTTGGCCTTGAGCTCGTTGACCACGTAGGTGTTGTGCACGATCTCGTGGCGCACGTAGATCGGCGCGCCGAACTTGGCAATGGCGCGCTCGACGATCTCGATGGCGCGGTCCACGCCGGCGCAGAAGCCGCGCGGCTCGGCAAGGATCACTTCCTCGATGTTCGGGTTCATGCCAGGGATCCTGCGGTTCTTGCAGCCGGGCCGCTCATAGGACACCGATCAGCCGGACCTCGAAGGTCACGGGCTGCCCGGCCAGTGGATGGTTGAAGTCGAAGCGCACCGCGGTTTCGTTCGATTCGACCACCGCGCCCGCATAGCTGCCCGCGCCATCGGGCGTGGGGAACTGCACCACGTCGCCGACCGCGTACTGCTCGTCGGGGTCGCCCATCTGCGCGAGCAGCTTGCGGGCCACCCATTGCTGCATCTCGGGATTGCGCTCGCCGAAGGCCTCGCCGGCGGGCAGCTCGAAGGTGGCGTGGGTGCCCTCTTCCAGGCCCATGAGCCGCTGCTCCATGGCGGGCGAGAGCTCGCCGGTGCCCAGCGACAGGGTCGCGGGCTTGTCGGCAAAGGTGTTGATGATGTCGCCCGCCGGACCGGCCAGCCGGTAATGCAGGGTCAGGAACGAGCCGGAAGTCACAACGTGGGACATGGGTGCAGCGGAGGTAGGCAAAGACAAGGTGGGTGTCCCGATAAACTGGACTGCATTTTAAGGAACGGGGGCTTCCACCCGCTCTTTCAAGGTTTCACCCAGGTTTTCGATGGCATTCAAGGATCTCCCCGCCCACGCCCGCCCGCGCGAAAAGCTCATCGCGCGGGGCGCCGCCGCGCTGGCCGACGCCGAGCTGCTGGCGTTGCTGCTGCGCACCGGCGTGGCGGGAAAAAACGTGCTCCAGCTCGCGCAGGAGCTGCTCGACCACTTCGGCGGCCTTTCGGGCCTGCTGCAGACGAGCGCCGAGGACCTGAAGGTGATCAAGGGCATGGGCGGCGACGCCAAGCGCGCCGAGCTCATCGCCGTGCTCGAACTGGCGCGCCGCGCCATGGCCGAGCGCCTGAAGGAGCGCACGGTGTTCGACTCGCCCGGCACCGTCAAGCAGTACCTGCAGCTGCACATCGGATCGCGCCCCTACGAGGTGTTCGCGGTGCTGTTTCTCGATGCGCAGCACCGGCTGATCGTGCTGGAGGAGCTGTTTCGCGGAACGCTCACCCAGACCAGCGTCTACCCGCGCGAAGTGGTCACGCGTGCGCTGCACCACCAGGCCGCGGCCGTGGTGCTGTCGCACAACCATCCGAGCGGCAGCATCGAGCCCTCGCGGGCCGACGAGTCGCTCACCCAGACGCTCAGGGCCGCGCTTTCGCTGATCGACGTGCGCGTGCTCGACCATGTGATCGTCAGCGCCGGCCAGAGCTATTCGATGGCCGAGAAAGGGCTGCTCTGATGGCTTCCCGCACGCCGCCCATCAAGAACCTGGCCGACCTGAAGCAGGTGCAGCGCACGCTGGCCGAGACCCGCGAGCGCGAAGCGGCAGCGGCCGCCGCCAAGGCCGCGGCCGAGCGCAAGCGCATGGCCGAGAAAGACCTGTTCGCGCGCGCCATCGGCGCGACCGAGCCGCTGCGCCGCAAGGCCGTGGTGCCGCTCGCGCCCGAGCCGCCGGCGCCCATTCCGGTGCAGCACCAGCTCGACGAGCAGCGCGTGCTGCGCGAGTCCCTGTCCGACGAGTTCGACGTGACCACCCTGCTCGACGTCGACGACGCCATGAGCTTTCGCCGCCCCGGCATCGGCACCGACGTGACCGCGCGGCTGCGCAAGGGCGACTGGAGCATCCAGGCGCAGGTCGACCTGCACGGCCTGCGCAGCGACGAGGCGCGCGAGGCGCTCGGCGGCTTCATCCGCAATGCCTACAAGCAGGGGCTGCGCTGCGTGCGCGTGGTGCACGGCAAGGGCCTGGGCTCGCCCGGCAAGCAGCCGGTGCTCAAGACCAAGACGCAGCGCTGGCTGATCCAGAAGAACGAGGTGATCGCCTTCGTGCAGGCCAAGCCGGCCGAGGGCGGGGCCGGCGCGCTGGTGGTTCTGCTGGCCCCTGCGCGGCGCTGACTGCGGCAGGCCGTCAGGCCAGGTGGTTCTTCAGCGGGATCGAGACATCCGCCACCGCCGCCGCATCGGGGCTGCGGCCCGCCTCGAGCAGCTTGCGGCTCATCATGTGATCGACCGGCGCATTGACCGATTCGACGCATGCGAGCTGCCCGTCGACATAGTGGAACAGCGAGAACGCCTCGGGCTTGGGGCCGGCGCGGCGCACGCTGGACAGGCCCGGCGTGCCCTCGGCCGGCATCAGGCCGACCATCTGCAGGCGCATGCTGCCCTGGTCGGACCAGAACCATGGCACCGCGTCGTGCGGACGCGGCGCGCCGGTCAGCGTGGCTACGGCGGTGCGCGCCTGGTCGTTCGCGTTCTGCACCGATTCGAGCCGCAGCGCGCGGCCCGCGCGGCGGTCGGGAAAGCGCGTGCAATCGCCCACGGCGAGCACGTCGGGCGCGCTGGTCTGCATGTGGCCGTCGACCACGATGCCGTCGGCGCACTCGATGCCCGCGGCCTGCGCCAGCGCGGTCTCGGGCACCGCGCCGATGCCCAGCAGCAGCAGGTCCACCGGCTGCTTCACGCCGTTGACCTGGATCGACAGCAGCCGCTCGCCCTCGACCTCGAAGGCGCCGGTGCGCGCGCCGAGCACGATGTCGATGCCCGCCGCACGATGCGTGGCGAGCACGTGCGCCGACAGCTCGGGAGACACGGCGCGGCCCAGCAGCCGCGGCGCGCTCTCGATCACCTGCACGCTCTTGCCGAGCGCCTTGGCGGTGGCCGCCACTTCGAGCCCGATGAAGCCGCCGCCCAGCACCGTGACCTGCTGCGCGGCAGCCAGCCGAGAGCGCAGGCGATGCGCTTCGTCGGCGGCGCGCAGGCTGGCCACGTTCTCGAGGCCGGGCTGCAGGTCGGGCATCTGCCGCGCGCGCGTGCCGGTGGCCAGCACCAGCCGCTCCCACGGCAGGATCGCGCCCGAGCGCAAGGTGACGGTGTGCGCCTCGCGGTCGATGGCCACGGCCGCATCGCCCAGATGCAGCGTGATGCCCGCTTCGCGGTACCAGTCGGCGGCCTTGTGCGGCTGCGTGGTTTCCTCGGCGCTCTTGAGAAAGGCCTTCGACAGCGGCGGCCGGTGGTACGGCTCGCAAGCCTCCTCGCAGACCAGGTGCACGCGCGCGCCCTGCCCGGCTTCAGCCAGCCCCGCGCAAAGCTGGGCCGCGGCGTGGCCGCCGCCGATGATGACGATGGAATTCATGGAAGAGGATCTTTCGTTGTCTGTTTTATTTATTCGCCGCGATTGCGCATCCAGTCGGCCGTCTGGAAAAACGAATCGCGCAGGCGTGCGCGCAATCCCTCGGGCACGCCGGTCTCGCCCATGGCCTGGTCCATGCAGGCCAGCCACTGGTCGCGCTCCTTGATGCCGATGCTGTGGCCGCCGATGCTTTGCGGCAGATGCCGCGCGCGCAGCATCGGATGGCCGAAACGGTCGGTGTAGTGCTGCGGGCCGCCGAGCCAGCCGCACAGGAACCAGAAGAGGCGCTGGCGTGCGTTGTCGAGGCTCGTGCCGTGGACCGCGCGCAGCTGCGCATAAGCCGGTTCGAGCTCCATCAGGTCGTAGAAGCGGTCGACCAGCGCCTGCACCCGGGGTTCGCCCCCGATCCATTCGAAGGGGGTATCGGCGGGAGGCTTTTCGTGAATCTGCATGGCGGGAGTATCCCTCTGTGCGCCTGTCAGGCCTGGACGAGGTTCGGAATTCCCACGTCGGGATTCACGTCGGCCTCGTAGTCCACGCCTTCGATGCCGAAGCCGAAAAGGCGCAGGAACTCCGCCTTGTAGCCGGCGAGATCGGTGAGTTCACGGACGTTCTGGCTCGTGACCTGGGGCCAGAGCGCCGTCACGCGCGCCTGCACTTGCGGGGACAGTTCCTTGTAGTCCGCGCGCAGCCGGCCCTCCTCGTCGAGGTGCGGCGCGCTGCCATAGAGGCTGTCGGCAAAAAGCCCGTGGACCTGCTCGATGCAGCCCTCGTGCGTGCCCTCGGCCTTCATCACCTTGAACAGCAGCGACAGGTACAGCGGCATCACCGGAATCGCCGAGCTCGCCTGCGTGACCACCGCCTTCAGCACCGAAACGCGCGCATCGCCGCCCTTCGCGGCCAGGCCCGCGCGGATGCCGAGCACCTTCTGGTCGAGGTCCTTCTTGGCGGCGCCGATGGAGCCGTTCCAATAGATGTCGTGCGTGATCCGCTCGCCCAGGTAGGTGAAGGCGGTGGTCTTGGCGCCATCGGCCAGCACGCCGGCGGCCTGCAGCGCGTCGATCCACATCTGCCAATCTTCGCCGCCCATCACCGCCACGGTGTCGTCGATCTCTTTCTGCGTGGCGGGCTCGAGCACGGTGTCCTTGACGACTTCGTTGTCGGTGTCGAGGCCGCGCAGGCTCACGGCCTTGCCGATGGGCTTGAGCGTCGAGTTGAAGACTTCGCCGGTCTTCGGATGGGTGCGCCGCGGCGCGGCCAGGCTGTAGACGACGAGGTCGACCTGGCCCAGCTCCTCGCGGATCGCCTCGATGGTTTTCTGCTTCACGTCGTCGGAAAAACCGTCGCCGTTGATGCTCTTGGCGTAGAGGCCCTCTTGCGCGGCGGCGCGGTGGAAGGCGGCCGTGTTGTACCAGCCGGGCGAGCCGGGCTTGCTCTCGCTGCCGGGCCGCTCGAAGAAGACGCCCAGCGTGCCGGCGCCGCAGCCGAAGGCCGCGGTGATGCGTGCGGCGAGGCCGTAGCCGGTCGATGCGCCGATGACCAGCACCCTCTTCGGTCCGCCCGCGATCGGTCCCTTCGCCTTGACATGGTCGATCTGCTGCCTGACGTTGGCCTCGCAGCCCGCAGGATGGGTCGTGACGCAGATGAAGCCACGCACGCGCGGTTTGATGATCATGAAGAGCTCGCTGAAGAGGGATGCCGCGGGGGCCGGGGGCGCGGGTTTTTGCGCCGCGAATTTAACCCAGGCCGTGCCAGGGCCGATCCTGCAAGGCCATATGCATATGTCGATTGAGGATTTAATAATCGCGGGTTTTGTTGATAGGGTCCAGCCCTTCGTCTTTTCATCCGGAGTGAGAACAACCATGCGCCACACCCTGCTTGCCGCGGCCCTCGCCGCCTCCACCCTGCTGACGGGCATCGCCGCCCACGCCGACCAGCTCGCCGACATCAAGAAGAAGGGCGAGCTCGTGGTCGGCGTGCTCGGCACCGACGAACCCGCCACCTTCATCGACCCGAAGACGCGGCAGATCGTCGGCTACGAGGTCGACCTGGTGAACGCCATTGCCAAGAAGATCGGCGTGAAGCCGGTGCTCAAGCAGATTGCCGTGGCCGCGCGCATTCCCGAACTGCAGCAGGGCCACGTCGACCTGGTGGCCGCCGGCCTCACGCACAACAAGGAGCGCGAGGCGCAGATCGACTTCTCGTTGACCACCTTCGTCACCGGCCAGAAGGCCATCGTGAAGAAGGACAGCGGCATCACCGAGGTGCCGCAGCTCGCCGGCAAGAAGGTGCTGACCATCCGCGGCGGCACGCAGGAGCCCAACATCCGCAAGGCCGTGCCCACCGCCGAGGTCGTGACCTTCGACACCAGCCAGCAGGCCTTCCAGGCGCTGCAGCAGGGCAAGGGCGTGGGCTACGTGGACGACGAGGCCGCGCTGCTGCGCAGCTACGCCAAGCTCGGCCCGCAGAAGGCCCAGTACGTGGTGCTCAAGCAGAACCTGAGCACCGAGGCGCTGGCCATCGGCATCAAGAAGGGCGAAAGCGCGCTCAAGGCCGTGGTGGACGACACGCTGCGCGAGCTCGAGAAGTCGGGCGAAGCGCAGAAGATCTTCGTCAAGTGGTATGGGCCGAATACCGCCTCGGGCTTCCAGACGCGCGACTTCAAGCTCGAGAGCGACAAGATCGACTGACATGGTATTTCTCCTTCCCCTTCCGGGGGAAGGCAGGGATGGGGGCTTGCGGCCTCTGAACAGTCCTCGGCAGTGATACTGTCGCCCCCCATGCCCCTGTTCGACTATTCGCTGCTCTTGACCGGCAAGTACCACGACATGCTGGTCGCGGGCCTGTGGCTGTCGCTGCAGCTGCTCGCGGCCTCGCTCGTGCTGGCGCTGCCGATTGCACTGGTGGTGGCGCTCTTGCGCCTTTCGCCGCTCGCGCCGCTGCGCTGGCTCGGCTTTGCGTATGTGGAGAGCATCCGCAACATCCCGCTGCTCGCGCACATGCTGTTCTGGTACTTCGGCGCGCCCGAGCTGCTGCCCGAGGGCATCAAGCAGTGGCTCTATGCGGGCCACATCGAAGCCTACAGCGCCATCATCGCGCTGTCGCTCTACACGGCCGCCTTCATGGCGGAGGACATCCGCAGCGGCATCCGCGCGATTCCCACGGTGCAGTTCGAGGCCGGCCGCGCGCTGGGCTTCAGCTTCCTGGGCACCATGCGACGCGTGGTGCTGCCGCAGGCGCTGCGCGTGACGGTGCCGCCGCTGATCTCGCAGACGCTGAGCCTGTGGAAGAACACCTCGATCGCCACCGTGATCGGCGTGGCCGAGCTGATGTACCAGGCCGGGCAGGTCGAGAGCGCGAGCTTCCGCAGCTTCGAGTCGTTCGCGTTCGCGAGCGCGGCGTACCTGACGGTGTCGCTGGCCATCACGGGGCTGGCGACCTGGTACCACCACCGGTTCCCGGTGCGGACCATCTAGGGCTGTCGACGAGATGTTAGAGATCATCCACGACTACTGGGTCTACTTCCTGATCGGGCAGTACCCGAACGGGCCGCTCGGCGGACTCGTGCTCACGTTGCTGCTCGCCTCCTGCGGCCTGGTGCTCGCGCTGCCGCTGGGCATCGTGCTCGGCCTGGCGCGCGTGAGCCCGTGGCGCTGGCTGCGCTGGCCGGTGACGGGCTTCGTCTTCGTGGTGCGCGGCCTCCCCTTGCTGATGGTGATCTTCTGGGCCTACTTCTTCCTGCCCAGCGTCACGGGCGTGAAGACCGACCAGTTCACCACCATGCTGATCGCGCTCGTGGTGTTCGATGCGGCCTACCTGGCCGAGATCGTGCGTGCGGGCATCCAGGGCCTGCCGCGCGGCCAGATGGAAACCGCCCGCGCGCTGGGCCTGGACTATGGCCGCGCGATGCGCCTGGTGGTGCTGCCGCAGGCCCTGCGCAGCATGCTGCCCTCGCTGGTGAACCAGTTCGTCTCGACCATCAAGGAGACCTCGCTCGGCTACATCATCGGGCTGGCCGAGGTGTCGTTCATTGCGACGCAGATCAACACGCAGGTGTTCACCAAGCCCGCGCAGATCTACCTGATCCTGGGCCTGACCTATTTCATCCTGTGCTTCGGCCTCTCGCGCTTCGCCTACTGGCTCGAACGCCGGCTCGCGCGGCGCGGCATGTCCACCGCCAGCTCCGTCTCGGCTCCCAAGGTATCCGCATGATCGAACTCCAGAACGTCAACAAGTGGTACGGCAGCTACCACGCACTGGTCGACATCGACGAGACCATCCGCAAGGGCGAAGTGGTGGTCGTCTGCGGGCCTTCGGGCTCGGGCAAGTCGACGCTGATCCGCACCTTCAACCGGCTGGAGCCGATCCAGTCGGGCCGCATCCTCATCGACGGCAAGGACATCCATGCGGCGGGCACCGACGTGAATGCGTTCCGCTCGCGCATCGGCTTCGTCTTCCAGCAGTTCAACCTGTTTCCGCATCTCACGGTGCTGCAGAACTGCACGATGGCGCCAATGCAGCTGCGCGGCCTCTCGCGCAAGGAGGCCGACGAGCGCGCCATGGCCCTGCTGCAGCGCGTGGGCCTGGCCGGCAAGGCCAACGCATGGCCGAGCGAGCTCTCGGGCGGCCAGCAGCAGCGCGTGGCGATCGCGCGCGCCCTGGCCATGCAGCCGCCGCTGATGCTGTTCGACGAACCCACCAGCGCGCTCGACCCCGAGATGGTGGGCGAGGTGCTGCTCGTGATGCGCGACCTCACGCGCGACGGCATGACCATGGTCTGTGTGACGCACGAGATGGGCTTTGCGCGCGAGGTGGCCGACCGCGTGCTCTTCATGGACGAAGGCAAGGTGCTCGAACGCGCGACGCCCGACGACTTCTTCAACCGGCCGCAGCATCCGCGCGCGCAGCAGTTTCTTTCGGACATCCGCTCGCCCTTCGCGCGCGGCGCATGAGATGCTCTCCACGCCCATGACCGACACACAGACGCTTCCCGTGATCGACGTCGCCCCGCTCGTGGCCGGCGCCCCTGGCCGCGAAGGCGTGGCCGCGCAGATCGGTGCCGCCTGCCGCGCGCACGGCTTCTTCTATGCCACGGGCCACGGCGTCGACGCGGCGCTGGTGCGGCGCCTCGAAGAGCTGAGCCACCGCTTCTTCGAGCTGCCTGAAGAAACCAAGATGCGGTGGCGCATGGCGCTGGGCGGGCGCGCCTGGCGCGGCTACTTTCCGCTCGGCGGCGAGCTGACCTCGGGCCGGCCCGACTGGAAGGAAGGCCTCTACCTCGGCACCGAGCTGCCCGCCTCGCATCCGCTGGTGCAGGCGAAGACGCCGGTGCACGGGCCCAACCTGTTTCCCGACGTGCCGGGTTTTCGCGAAACCATCCTCGCCTACATGGCGGCCGTCACGCAGCTGGGCCACCGGCTGATGGAGGGCATCGCGCTGAGCCTCGGCCTGCCGGCCGCGTATTTCGCCGAGCGTTACACCGCTGACCCGCTGATCCTGTTCCGCCTGTTCAACTATCCCTCCCAGCCCGTGCCCGAGGGCCTGGACGTGCAATGGGGCGTGGGCGAGCACACCGACTACGGCCTGCTCACCATCCTGCACCAGGACAACGTGGGCGGCCTCGCGGTGCACACGCCCGGCGGCTGGATCGATGCGCCGCCGGTTCCGGGCGCCTTCGTCTGCAACATCGGCGACATGCTCGACCGCATGACCGGCGGGCTCTACAAGTCGACGCCGCACCGCGTGAAGCGCAACACCTCGGGCCGGGACCGGCTCTCGTTTCCGCTGTTCTTCGATCCGAACTTCGAGGCGCGCGTGCAGCGCATCGAAGGGCTCGCGGGTGCCGAGGCACGCGACGACAGCGCCGAGCGCTGGGACCGCGCCAACGTGCACGCCTTCAGCGGCCGCTACGGCGACTACCTGCTCGCCAAGGTGTCGAAGGTGTTTCCGCAGCTGCGCGACGAGGTGCTCTGAGGCGCTTTCGACGGAGGGCCGGCGGGAACGCCGATGAATTCGTCCTCCCAGTGGCCGACATCCGCATCGGGATCGGAGATGGGCACGAGCTTGTCGCTGCGGCAGTAGAAGGTCCAGCCCTCGAACAGCACGTCGTAGTAGGTGCCGGGCAGGTAGCGCTCGCTGGGCGCCTCGTAGGGCGCCGAGACCACCTCCACGATGCGCCCCACCGCGCGCTCGGTCATCGGCGACGCGAGGCAGCTGTCGAGCACGTGGCAGAGGGTCCCGATCTTGATCATGTGCGCATCACCTGGCCGGGAAACCATCGCGGCACGTGTGCCACGGCCTCATGCAGGGAGTCGAGCACATGGAACGCCCGCTCGATGATCGCAGCAGGCGGGTGCTTGAGGTCCGGCACGATCACGACCCGAAGGCCCGCCGCCAGCGCGGCCTTGGCGCCGTTCTCGCTGTCCTCGAAGGCCACGCATTCCGCGGGATCGACGCCCAGGCGCTCGGCCGCGAGCAGGTAGAGCGCCGGATCGGGCTTGGCGCGCGCCACCTCGTCGCCGCCCGCGAAGGCCTCGAAGTGATGGAGCACGTCGAGGCTGCCGAGGCAGGCCGCGATCTGGCCGCGCCCCGACGACGAGGCGACCGCGCAGCGTATGCCGCGCCCGCGCAGGGCCGTGAGCAGCTCGGCCGCGCCGGGCTTGATGGGAAAGAGCGGCCGGGCGTCGCCGTCGGCGCGTTCCAGCTGCAGCGCGGCGGTCACTTGCGCCGCCGCATGCTGGTAGGCGGCCGCGCCGCCGAGCAGCGCCGCAAGGATCTGCTTCGACTCGGCCATGGCCAGCCCCACGCATTGCAGGTACTGGGCGTGCGAAAGCTCGATGTCGAGCGTGCGGGCCGCTTCGATCCAGGCGGCCATGATGGGCCGCTCCGAATCGATGAGCAGCCCGTCCATGTCGAAGATGGCGGCGGTGAACATGGGGTGATCCTAAGCCCGTGCGGCGGAAAGCAAAAAGGGGCCGACGGCCCCTTTTTTGAATGAGCGGCTGCGATCCGCCTCGTCAGTCGCGCACCAGCGCCCGGTTGAGCCCCAGCGCCGCCAGCGTACCGACCGCGCCGGACAGCAGGTACACGCTCACATAGGCCAGCCCGAAATTCGCCGACAGCCCCAGCGCCACTAGCGGCGCGAAGGCGGCACCGATGAGCCAGGCCAGGTCGGCCGTGAGGGCCGCGCCGGTGTAGCGGTACTTGGGTTCGAAGTTCGAGGTCACGGCGCCGGCCGCCTGGCCGTACGACAGGCCCAGCAGCACGAAGCCCAGCAGGATGAAGATGTCCTGCCCGAGGCGGCCGCCGTCGAGCAGCGTGGGCGCAAAGCCGCTGAACACCGCGATCATCGCGGCCAGGCCGCCCAGCGTGAAACGCCGTCCCACGCGGTCGGCAACCACGCCCGAGGCCACGATGCCGCCGGCGCAGAACACCGCGCCGATCATCTGCACCACCAGGAACTCGGTGATCGACTGGTCGGAGTACAGCGTGATCCACGACAGCGGGAACACCGTGATCAGGTGGAACAGCGCATAGCTGGCCAGCGCCGCGAACGCGCCGATCAGCAGGTTGGCGCCCTGCGAGCGGGCCAGCTCGACCACGCTGGTGGGCTGCAGCTCGCGCTCCTCGAGCAGGCGGGAATACTCTTCGGTGGCCACCAGCCGCAGGCGCGCGAACAGCGCCACCACGTTGATCGCGAAGGCCACGTAGAAGGTGTAGCGCCAGCCCCAGTCGAGGAAGTCCTTGAGCGGCAGGTTGGCGTAGAGGTAGGCGAACAGCGCGCTGGCCACGAAAAAGCCGAGCGGCGCACCCAGCTGGCCCAGCATGGCGTACCAGCCGCGGCGGTTCTCGGGCGCATTGAGCGCCAGCAGCGACGGCAGGCCGTCCCACGAGCCGCCGAGCGCCAGGCCCTGGGCGAAGCGGAACACCGACAGCAGCACGATCGACGTGAAGCCGAGGCTCGCGTAGCCCGGCAAAAAGGCAATGCCCGCGGTGGAGGTGCCCAGCACGAACAGCGCAATGGTCAGCTTGGCTTCCCGCCCGAAGCGCCGCTGGATGGCCATCGAAATGACGGTTCCGAACGGCCGTGCGAGGAATGCGAACGAAAAAACCACGAAGGCGTAGAGGGTTCCCTCCAGGCGCGCCTCGAACGGAAAGAACACCGCCGGGAACACCAGCACCGAGGCAATGCCGTAGACGAAGAAATCGAAATATTCCGACGCGCGGCCGATGATCACGCCCACGGCGATCTCGCCGGGTGCGATGTGTGAATGTTCGTCGCCCTGCCGGGCGGCGTTTTCGGACGTGTTCGGCACAGGCTGTGCGCCTTGCGGACTGATGCTGGACGTCGTCGTCATTGCGTTTTTTAATTCGGGTGTCACCGGCAGTGACAGAGGTAGACCATTGAACAGGTTCCAAGCGTCTCACCGAATGAGGATTCCCGCCATAGGACAAAACGTCCAATAGGCGGCGAAGGCCTTTGGTCGTAGATTGTGGAGTCTTTGCGCAGCCCACGCACTTCTTTCTTTCGGCATGCCCACCCTCAAATCTCTTCGCCGATGGCCCCTGTTGCTTCCGCTTGCCTTGCTGGCAGGCTGCAACACGGTGCTCATGAACCCTTCCGGGGACATCGCCAACCAGCAGGGACGCCTCATCGTCGTCTCCACCGTGCTGATGCTGATCATCATCATTCCGGTGATCGCGCTGACCCTCTTCTTTGCCTGGCGCTATCGCCAGTCGAACAAGGAGGCCGACTACAGCCCCGACTGGGACCACTCCACCCAGCTCGAACTCGCGATCTGGGCCGCGCCGCTCCTGATCATCATCGCGCTGGGCGCCATCACCTGGATCAGCACCCACACGCTCGACCCGTACCGGCCGCTCAGCCGGCTCGACGCCGAGCGCCCGATTCCCGCCGAGGCCAAGCCGCTGGTGGTCGAAGTGGTGGCGCTCGACTGGAAATGGCTCTTCATCTACCCCGAGCAGGGCTTTGCCACGGTGAATGAAATGGCCGCGCCGGTCGACCGGCCGATCACCTTCAAGATCACGGCCTCCTCGGTGATGAACTCCTTCTTCATTCCCGCGCTGGCCGGCCAGATCTACGCCATGCCGGGCATGGAAACCAAGCTGCATGCGGTCATCAACAAGCCGGGCGAGTTCGAGGGCTTCTCGGCCAACTACAGCGGTGCGGGCTTCTCGGGCATGCGCTTCAAGTTCCACGGCCTGAGCAACACCGACTTCGACCAGTGGGTGCAGAAGGTCAAGTCCGGCAAGGACGGCGAACTCACGCGCGAGCAGTACAAGAAGCTCGAAGCGCCGAGCGAGCGCGAGCCGGTGCGGCACTACGCCGCGGTGGCGCCCGACCTGTACGACGCCATCCTCAACCTCTGCGTCGACCGCAACAAGATGTGCATGAAGGAAATGATGGCCATCGACGCGGACGGCGGACTGGGCAAGCCCGGCGCGTTCAACATTGCCACCAGGAAGGCCTGGCAGGCTGACACCCTCACCAATTCGCCCACGCGCAAGTACGTGACGGCGATGTGCACCACCGAAGAATGACGATGTTCGAGAACCTTGACCTGACGAAGCTCATCTTCGGCCGCCTCACGTGGGAGGCGATTCCCTACCACGAGCCGATCCTGCTCGTCACCTTCATCGCGGTCGTCCTCGGCGGCCTCGCACTGCTGGGCGCCATCACCTACTACAAGGTGTGGGGCGTGCTGTGGCGCGACTGGATCACCAGCATCGACCACAAGAAGATCGGCATCATGTACATCATTCTTGGCCTGGTGATGCTGCTGCGCGGCTTCTCCGACGCCATCATGATGCGGGCCCAGCAGGCCGTCGCCTTCGGCGACAACGCCGGCTTCCTGCCGCCGCACCACTACGACCAGATCTTCACCGCCCACGGCGTGATCATGATCTTCTTCGTGGCGATGCCGCTGGTCACGGGCCTCATGAACTTCGTGGTGCCGCTGCAGATCGGCGCGCGCGACGTGGCCTTCCCGTTCCTGAACAACTTCAGCTTCTGGATGACCACCTTCGGCGCCGGCCTCGTGATGGCGTCGCTCTTCGTGGGTGAATTCGCCAAGACCGGCTGGCTCGCCTACCCGCCGCTGTCGGGCCTTCTCTTCAGCCCCGACGTGGGGGTGGACTACTACATCTGGTCCTTGCAGATCGCGGGGGTCGGCACGCTGCTCTCGGGCGTCAACCTGCTGGCTACCATCGTGAAGATGCGCGCGCCCGGCATGACGATGATGAAGATGCCGGTCTTCACCTGGACCGCCCTGTGCACCAACGTGCTGATCGTGGCCGCCTTCCCGGTGCTCACGGCCGTGCTCGCGCTGCTGTCGCTGGACCGCTATGTCGGCACCAACTTCTTCACGAACGACCTCGGCGGCAACGCCATGATGTACGTGAACCTGATCTGGATCTGGGGCCACCCCGAGGTCTACATCCTGATCCTGCCGGCCTTCGGCATCTTCTCGGAAGTGGTCTCCACCTTCTCGGGCAAGCGCCTCTTCGGCTACGCCTCGATGGTCTACGCCACGGTGGTGATCACGATCCTGTCGTACCTCGTGTGGCTGCACCACTTCTTCACCATGGGCTCGGGCGCCAGCGTGAATTCGTTCTTCGGCATCACGACGATGATCATCTCGATCCCCACGGGCGCGAAGATCTTCAACTGGCTCTTCACCATGTACCGCGGCCGCATCCGCTTCGAGCTGCCCATGATGTGGACCATCGGCTTCATGATCACCTTCGTGATCGGCGGCATGACGGGCGTGCTGCTCGCGGTGCCCCCGGCCGACTTCGTGCTGCACAACAGCCTCTTCCTGATCGCCCACTTCCACAACGTGATCATCGGCGGCGTGCTGTTCGGCATGCTGGCGGGCATCACCTACTGGTTCCCCAAGGCCTTCGGCTACAAGCTCGATCCGTTCTGGGGCAAGTGCTCGTTCTGGTTCTGGATCGTCGGCTTCTGGTTCGCGTTCATGCCGCTGTACATCCTGGGCCTGATGGGCGTCACGCGCCGCATGAGCCACTTCCAGGACATGTCGCTGCAGATCTGGTTCCAGGTGGCGGCCTTCGGCGCCGTGCTGATTGCGCTGGGCATCGCCTCGTTCATCATCCAGCTGGTGGTGAGCTACATCCGGCGCGATTCGCTGCGCGACACCACGGGCGACCCGTGGAACGGCCGCACGCTCGAATGGTCGACCTCGTCGCCGCCGCCGGCCTACAACTTCGCGTTCACGCCGCGCATCCACGACAACGACGCCTGGACCGACATGAAGCGCCGCGGCTACAGCCGCCCGGTCGACGGCTTCACGCCCATCCACATGCCCAAGAACACGGCTGCCGGCTTCATCATCGCGGCCCTGGCCGGCACCTGCGGCTTCGCGCTGATCTGGCAGATGTGGCTGGTGGCGGGCGTGGCCTTCTTCGCCATGCTGGCGGCCGTGATCATCCACACCTTCAACTACAAGCGCGACTACCACATCCCCGCGGAAGAGGTCGTTCGCACCGAGGACGAACGCACCCGCCTCCTGGCAGCAGCCCATGTCTGATACCACCGCCCTCCACTCCCCCGCGGCCGGCCACGCCCACAGCGACGCCACGGGCAAGCCGCCCGTGTTCGAGCTGTTCCACGTCGGCAACGACCACCACCCGGAAAACGGCACGCTGCTCGGCTTCTGGCTCTACCTGATGAGCGACTGCCTGGTCTTCGCCTGCCTGTTCGCGGTGTACGGCGTGCTGGGCCGAAGCTACGCGGCCGGCCCTTCGGGCGCCGACCTGTTCGACCTGCCGCTGGTGGCGGTCAACACCTCGCTGCTGCTGCTGTCGTCGATCACCTATGGCTTCGCAGTGCTCGAGATGCAGAGAAAGCGCATGGGCGGCACGCTCGCCTGGCTGGCCATCACCGGCCTTTTGGGCGCAGGCTTCATCGGCCTGGAACTCTATGAATTCGCGCACCTGATCCACGAGGGCGCGGGCCCGCAGCGCAGCGCGTTCCTGTCGTCGTTCTTCGCGCTGGTGGGCACCCACGGGCTGCACGTGACCTTCGGCATCGTGTGGCTCATCGTGCTGATGATCCAGTTGCCCAAGCACGGCTTCACCGCCGCCAACCGCCGCCGCCTGATGTGCCTGTCGATGTTCTGGCACTTCCTGGACGTGGTGTGGATCGGCGTCTTCACCTTTGTCTACCTGATGGGATCGATGGCATGAGCACCGCCCACACCGAAACCGCAGCGCACGACGACCATCACGACGATGGCCCCGTCAGCCACAGCACCTTCAAGGGCTACATGACCGGCTTCGTGCTGGCCGTGGTCCTGACCGCGATTCCGTTCTGGCTCGTCATGGGCAACGTGCTCGGCAAGCCGAGCACCACCTCGCTCGTGATCCTGGGCTTTGCCGCGGTGCAGATCGTGGTCCACATGATCTACTTCCTGCACATGGACGCCAAGTCCGAGAGCGGCTGGAACATGCTGGCGCTGATCTTCACGATCGTGCTCGTCGTCATCACGCTGGCCGGATCGCTCTGGGTCATGTACCACATGAACGCCAACATGATGCCCATGTCGGTGCACGACATGAAGAACATGCCTTGACGCCCCCGCCGCCAGACTCCAGCACCCGCAACGGCACACCAGCCGGCCGCCCGCGCGGCGCGGCGGCCCGGGTGGCTCTGGCGGTCTGCGCGGCCCTGGCCTTTGCGGGCTTCTTCGCGCTCGGCACCTGGCAGGTCGAGCGCCGGGCCTGGAAGCTCGATCTGATTGCCCGCGTCGAGCAGCGCGTGCATGCCCCGGCCTCCGAAGCGCCCGGGCGCGAGCGCTGGCCGCAGGTCAACGCGGCCGACGACGAATACCGCCGCGTGCGCATCGTCGGCCGCTTCCTCCACGACAAGGAAACCCTGGTGCAGGCCAGCACCCGGCTCGGCGCCGGCTTCTGGGTGCTGACGCCGCTGCAGGCCACAGGCGGCCGCATCGTGCTGATCAACCGCGGCTTCGTGCCGCCCGAGGCGCGCGAGCGCGCCGCCCGCGCGGCCACCGAACCCCAGGGCGAAAGCAGCGTGACCGGCCTCTTGCGCATGAGCGAACCCAAGGGCGGCTTCCTGCGCAAGAACGAGCCGGCCGCCGATCGCTGGTTCTCGCGCGACGTGCAGGCCATTGCCGCGGCACGCGGCCTCTCCAACGTGGCACCGTACTTCGTCGATGCCGAGGCCGCGCCCTCCTCGCCCGGCGCAGCGCCTGCCTGGCCGGCCGCGGGCCTCACGGTCATCGCCTTTCCCAACAGCCACCTGGTCTATGCGATCACCTGGTACGGCCTGGCGCTGATGGTCCTTGGCGCGGCCTGGTTCGGCTGGCGCGAGGGGCGCCGGCGCGCCGGCGAAGCCGATGGCGGCACAGGCGAAAATACGGCCCATGCCAACGCCACCGCCCGCCCCGATGCCCGCCGCGACTGAAGCCGTCGCGGTCGCGGGGGAACTGCATCCACCGCGTGCGGGCGTGGCAAGCCTGGACAACGCCACCGGCCACAAGAACATGCAGCAGCTGATCGAGCTGCGCTGGTTCGCGGTGGTCGGCCAGGTCGCCACCATCCTGGTCGTGCACTACGGCTTCGGCATCCGGCTGCCGCTGGAGCACATGCTGCAGGTGCTGACCTGCCTCGCGCTCTTCAACGGCGTGAGCCTGCTGCGCTCGCGCAGCCCGCGCCGCGTGACCAACGGCGAGCTCTTTCTCGCGCTGCTGGTCGACGTGGCCACGCTCACCGCCCAGCTCTACCTGAGCGGCGGCGCCACCAATCCCTTCGTCTTCCTGTACCTGCTGCAGGTCATCCTGGGCGCGGTGCTGCTGAAGGCCTGGTCGACCTGGACCATCGTGGCCGTCACCTGCCTGTGCTTTGCGGGGCTGGCGCTTTTCTCCCGCCCGCTCGCGCTGCCGCTGGACCACGACCGCGGGCTCTGGAGCCCCTACGTTCAGGGCATGCTGGTGTGCTTTGCGCTCAACGCGGCGCTGCTGGTGGTGTTCATCACGCGCATCAGCCGCAACCTGCGTGCGCGCGATGCGCGGCTGGCCGACCTGCGCCAGCGCGCATCGGAAGAAGAGCACATCGTGCGCATGGGCCTCCTGGCCTCGGGCGCCGCGCACGAGCTGGGCACGCCGCTTGCCACGCTGGCCGTGATCCTGGGCGACTGGCGCCGCCTGCCGCACTTCAGCTCCGACCCCGAGCTGCTGACCGAGGTGGCCGAGATGGAACTGCAGATCCAGCGCTGCAAGAGCATCGTGAGCGGCATCCTGCTGTCGGCCGGCGAGGCGCGCGGCGAATCGTCGGAAGAAACCACCGTCCGCACCTTCCTCGACGAGCTGGTGGAGGAATGGCGCAGCACGCGTCCGGTCGAGGAGTTCGACTACGAGAACCGCTTTGGCCAGGACCTGCCCATGGTCTCCGATTCGGCGCTCAAGCAAATGATCTGCAACGTGCTCGACAATGCCCTGGAGGCCTCGCCGCACTGGTTGCGCTTCGAAGTGGCGCATGACGCCGATGCGTTGACGCTCACGGTCACCGATGCGGGCCCGGGCTTCCTGCCGGCCATCCTGAAGGAGTTCGGCAAGCCCTACCAGTCGAGCAAGGGCCGCCCGGGCGGCGGGCTCGGGCTGTTCCTGGTGGTCAACGTGGCGCGCACCCTGGGCGGCCGCGTCGCGGTGCACAACCGGCCCGAGGGCGGCGCCATCGTGGCCATCACGCTGCCGCTCGCGGCCATCGTGCTGGAAGAAGAAGACGACGACGAAGAACACGAAGCGGCCGACACCCTCACCGATCGAAACGCAAAGCCATGACGGAAACCGCCGAAACCGAACGCCAGTTGCTGATCGTGGAAGACGACGCGGCCTTCGCGCGCACGCTCGGCAAGTCCTTCGAGCGCCGCGGCTACGCGGTCACGCAGGCCAGCAATGCCGAGGAGGTCGAGGCGCTGCTGCAGGCCCATTCGCCCGGCTATGCGGTGGTCGACCTGAAGCTCAACGGCGAGGCCTCGGGCCTGGCCTGCGTGCAGATGCTGCACCGGCACAACCCGAAGATGCTGATCGTGGTGCTCACGGGCTTTGCCAGCATTGCCACGGCGGTGGAGGCCATCAAGCTCGGCGCCTGCCATTACCTGGCCAAGCCGTCGAACACCGACGACATCGAGGCCGCCTTCGGCCGCGCCACCGGCACCACGGAGGTGGAGCTGACCAACCGCTCGACCTCGATCAAGACGCTCGAATGGGAGCGCATCCACGAGACGCTGGCCGAGACCGGCTTCAACATTTCCGAAACCGCGCGGCGGCTTGGCATGCACCGGCGCACGCTGGCGCGCAAGCTCGGCAAGCAGCAGGTGAAATAGCATGGCTTCCAACAAACCCATATCTGCGGCTCGCGCCCAGACCACGCTCGAAGAGATCTTCAATGCGCTGAGCCACGGCCTCGGACTGCTGCTGGCGGTGGCCTCGCTGCCGATCCTGGTCTACAGCGCCGCCCAGAAGGGCCAGGCCGCGGGCATCGTCGGCGCCTCGCTCTTTGCCGGCACGGCGATCGTGCTGTACCTGATCTCCACGCTCTACCACGCGCTGCCGATGGGCCGGGCCAAGGCCTGGTTCAACCGGCTCGACCACGCGGCCATCTACCTCTTCATCGCGGGCAGCTACATGCCGTTTCTCTTCGGCGTGCTGCGCGGGCCCTGGGGTTGGACGCTGTTCGGCTGCATCTGCGCGGCGGCGGCGCTGGGCGTGGGCGCCAAGCTGTTCAACCGGCTGCAGCATCCGTTGTGGTCGACGGGACTCTACGTGGCGATGGGATGGATGGCGCTGATGGCGGCGGTGCCGCTGTACGAGCGCATGTCGCCGGCAGGCCTGGGATGGCTCGTGGCCGGCGGGCTGTTCTACACCGCGGGTGCGGTGGTCTTCCTGTTCGACAACAAGGTGCGCTTTGCCCATTCGGTGTGGCACCTGTTCGTGCTGGCGGGCAGCACCTGCCACTTCTTTGCGGTGCTCTGGCATTCGCACGGCTGATCTTTTTTTGGGCGCTGTTGTTCGGGGCGCTGTTGTTTTTGTTCAGGGCGCGTGCACAGGCCACCGGGTACTCCCCTCCGCGAATGTCCCCCGGCCTTCGGCCTCCTCCTTGATTTCGCTGCGGGGAGCACCCGATGCCCTGTGCACGAGGGCACGCTGGTGGTGTACCGCTGATCAACCACGGCTCTGCATAACGCTCCCGTCGATGGGGTGCCTTGCGCAGCGAAATCAAGGGGGAGGCCGCAGGCCGGAGGACATTCGCGGAGCAAGGTACCCCGTCGGCGGGAGCGCGCCCTGAACAGCAGCGCCCCGTACAACAGCGCCCCAAACAACAGCGCTCAGTAATGCGGCGGCAACTCGTCGCGCAAGTTGCGCGCCGCCCCGTCCTGCCCCGCGTTCTGGCTCTGCTGCTTGAGCTGGGTGACCTGCAGGATCAAGCTGTCGATCTGCTGCTGTTGCCGGTAGATCGTCATGTTGAGCTGCTCCAGCAAGTCCTCGGCATAGCTCGACTTGATCTCGAGTTCGGTCAGGCGCTCTGCGAGCTCGTTCGGTGAATGGTCCATGCCGCTATTGGACAGGAAGATCCACCGGCTCGCTGACCTCGCGCGACGGCGCCTCGACACGCGCCGCGCCCTCCCTTTGCTGCGGCTTCGCGCCCTCGCCCGCCATCCGGCTCAGCGCCAGCGCCACCTGCAGCGGATAGAGCGTGCGCGCATCACCCTCGGCCTTGTTGCTCACGGTGGTGCCGGCGGCTTCGCTCATGCTGGCCGTGCGCACCGCATCGGGCCGGTGCACGGGCACCATGAACGGCGAGTGCGTGGTGTAGACGATCTGGTTGCCGAAATCCTGCTCGAAGTGCGCGAGCAGGTCGGCCTGCGAGCGCGCATGCAGGTGCAGGCCGGGCTCGTCCAGCAGCAGGATCGCATCGCCGGCACCCTTGGTGTCCGCAAAGAAGGTGACGTAGAACGAGAAGAACCACTGGAAGCCGCGGCTGCGCTCGTCGAGGTTCACTTCCACGTCGTAGGCACGGTTCGGGTCGGACACCAGCGTGTCCATGTACGGCCCGTCCAGGTTGAAGCGCACCTTGAGCTCGCGGTCCTTCCAGAGCCGGCGGATCTCGGCGGTGACGACGGAGCCGGCGCGGTTGGCGAGCTGGTTGCGCGTGGCCTGGTCGTTCTTCTCCAGCAGCTCCTGCAGCTGCTGCGGATCGAGCCCGGCGGCCTTGCAGAGCTTCTCGAAGTTGCGCTGCCCGGGCGCGTCCTGCCCCCAGCCCTTGCGCGCGAGGTGCTCGGCAATGTTCTGGCGGCCGGGCAGCGCCGGGTACTCGTCCACGTAGACGAACCTCGGCAGCTTGTCGAGCACCCACTGCTTCGCCCTTGCAAGCGCCGGCGTGTCGTTGGCAATCGCGCGGGCCATCTCCTCGAGCTCGGCGAGCATCTGCTCCTGCTTGTCGCTGAGCTCGGCATCCGCTGCCGCCATGGCCTGGCGCAGCGACTGCAGCGCTGCCACCGCACCGGTGGACCAGCGGATGTAGTCGGGGCTCAGGATCATCGCGGCGTCGAAGGCGTCGGCCGCCTGCTCCAGCATTGCGCGCGCGTCGTCGGCAAGCTTCTCGGCCGCGGCCTTGACGGCGGGCACGATCTTGCGGACCTTGGCCTTGATGTCGGACACGTCGAGCGACAGGTCGCCGAGTCCTTCGAGGCCGCTCCAGCGCGCCGTGCCGTAGCCCCGGCCCGCGGTGACGTGGCGCACCTTGGCCGCGCGCGGAAGCATCTGCGCCAGTTCGGCCCGCTCGCTGTCTTCGAGGGCCCAGCGCGTCGCGACGACCGGCGTGTCGCCCTGGCACTCTTCGAGGCGGCGGTGCCGCGGAAAGTCCTTGATCGGGCTGAGTTCGGCCAGGCCTTCGGCCGGGTTCAGGCTGTGCAGTGCGCGCAGCAGGTTCGATTTGCCGCTGTCATTTCGGCCGAGGATTGCCGTGATCTGCGAGGTGTCGATGGAGCCGCTGTCGTTGATCGAGCGAAAGTTGGTGATCTGGAATGACGCCAAGCGCATGGAGGGGGTTTCTTCTCATCGAATGAATGATTGCAGGGCCGGGGAATGTATTGCATTCCCCGCCCTCTTCGCCCCCGCACGCAGAAAAATCTATTCGGCCGCGCGCCGCAGCGTGTCGACCACGGGCCTGCGCAGCACGTCGCGCAAGCCCCACCAGCCCGCCGCCAGCGCCAGCACCGCGCCCGCGAGCGCGCCCGCGATCGGCACGATGGGCGAGGCCGTCCAGGTGAAGTCGAACACGTAGCGTGCAAGGCCCCAGCCGATGGCCGAGGCCACGATGCTCGCGAGGAAGCCCGCCAGCAGGCCCACGCCCGCCAGCTCGGCGCGCTGCACCTGGCGCAGCAGACTGGCCCGCGCACCCACCGCGCGCATCACCGCGAACTCGCGCGCGCGCTCCTCGCGCGTGGCCGTGACCGCGGCAAACAGCACCACCAGCCCCGCCGCGAGCGTGAAGCCGAACAGGAACTCGACCGCGCGGATCACCTGGTCGAGCACGCGCTGCACCTGGTTGATGGTGGCGCTCATGTCGACGTTGGTCACGTTGGGGTAGCTGCGCACCAGCGCGTTGTCGAAGCCGCGGGTTTCGGGCGCGCGGAAGGCGCCCATGTAGGTCACCGGCACGTCGGGCAGCGCGGCCACGGTGTACATCACGAAGAAGTTCGCATGCATCGAACCCCAGTCGACCTTGCGCAGCGAGGTGATGCGCGCATCGTTCTGCATGCCGCCGATGTCGAAGCGCAGCACGTCGCCGAGCTTGAGGCCCAGCGTCTCGGCCAGTCCTTCCTCCACGCTCACTTCGCCGGGCGCATCGGGCTTCCATGCGCCGGCCACGATGCTGTTGTGCGCCGGCGCCTCCACGCTGTTGCTGAGGTTGAACTCGCGGTCCACCAGGCGCTTGGCGCGGTCTTCCGGGTAGTCGTCGGGCGACACCGGCTTGTCGTTGACGGCCACAAGGCGGCCGCGGATCATCGGATACCAATCGAACTTGCGCACGCCGGCATCGCGCAGCGACTTCTGGAACGCGCTGCTCTGGTCCGGCATGACGTTGATGACGAAGCGGTTGGGCGCATCGGGCGGCGTGGCCTTGCGCCAGCTCGCGACCAGGTCGGTGCGCAGCAGCACCAGCAGCACCAGCGCGAGCAGGCCCACGGCCAGCGCGCTGACCTGCACCACCGCATAGGCCGGCCGCGCCGAGATCTGGCGCGTGGCCAGCACCAGCCAGCGCGGCGCGGTGCTTTCATTGACGCTGCGGCGCAGCACCTTCACCGCGAGCCAGCTCAGCAGCGCGAACACGGCCACCGCGCCCGCGAAGCCGCCGACGGCGATCAGGCCCAGCTTCAGGTCGCTGCTGGCCGCGATCAGCAGGGCCGCGAAGCCGGCCACTCCGATGCCCAGCACCGCGAGCGACGCGGGCTTGAGCCCGCCGACGTCGCGCCGGATCACGCGCAGCGGCGGCACCCGGGCCAGCTGCAGCACCGGCGGCAGGCCGAAGGCGAACAGCAGCGTGAGCCCCATGCCCAGGCCGAAGGCCACGGGCCACAAGGTGGCAGCGGGCAGCGCCGTTTCGACCAGCCCGGCGAGCAGCACCACGAACACGTAGTGCACGCCAAAGCCGATCGCCACGCCCAGGCTGCTGGCCACGATGCCGACGACGGCAAATTCGAACGAATAGGCCAGCGCGATGGTGCGCTGGCTCTGGCCGAGCACGCGCAGCATGGCGCAGTCGTCCAGGTGGCTGGCCGCGAAGCCGCGCGCGGCCAGCGCCACCGCCACGGCCGACAGCAGCGCCGCGAGCAGCGCGACCAGGCTCAGGAATTTCTCGGCGCGGTCCAGCGTCTGGCGCATTTCGGGGCGCCCGCCTTCGAAGGAGTCGAGCCGCACGCCGCGCAGCTCGCCCTTCTTGATGGCGGCCTCGGCCCAGTCGGAAAAGCGCTTGACGGCCGCGTTCTCGCCGGCCACGGCATAGCGGTAGCCGACACGGCTCGCAGGCTGCACGAGGCCGGTGCGCGGCACGTCGGCCTGGTTGATCATCACGCGCGGCGCAAAGCTCATGAAGCCCGCTCCGCGATCCGGCTCCAGCGTGATCACGCGGCCGATGCGCAAACTGCTGTCGCCAAGAAGAAGCGCGTCCCCCACCTTGAGCGCGAGCGAATCCAGCAGAGAAGCGTCGACCCAGACCTCGCCCGCCGGCGGAATGTCGCGCGTGATGCTGCCGGGCGCATCGGGGGCGCTGGCGGTCTGCAGGTTGCCGCGCAGCGGATAGCCCGCGGCCACCGCCTTCAGGGCCACCAGCTTGCTCGCGCCGCCCTGGGCGTCGTCGGCCCGCGCCATGGTGGGAAAGCCGTAGGTGCCGGAGCCCTCGAGCCCGAATGCGCGGGCCTGCGCAATGAAGGTCGTAGGCGTGGGGTTGTCGCTCACGACCACCGCGTCGCCGCCGAGCAGCTGCCGCGCATCGCGCTGCAGGCCCCCCTTCAGCCGGTCGGCAAAGAAGCCGACCGCCGTGAGCGCGGCCACGGCCAGCAGCACGGCAACGATCAAGAGGCGCAGTTCGCCGGCGCGCAGGTCGCGCCACAGGGTGCGCCAGCCAAGGCGGAAGGAGGCATTCATGGGCGAGACGATAGCCGACGCGGATACGCCGGCGCCTTTCAGGGCCTTAGGCGGGATTGCGGCGCGCGAGTTCCGGCTGCAGCACCAGCCGGTCGACGCCCGCGTAGCAGACGAAGTGCCGGTTGGTCGCGCGGCCGATGGCGCACAAACCCACGCGGGTTGCGACCTCGTGGCCCATCTGCGTGATGCCGCTGCGCGAGACCACGATGGGCACGCCCATCTGCGCCGACTTGATCACCATCTCGCTCGTGAGCCGGCCGGTGGTGTAGAAGACGCGGTCGCCGGCCAGCGCGCCGGGCGGCTGCATGGCGCACCAGCCCGCAATGGTGTCGATGGCGTTGTGGCGGCCCACGTCTTCCACGAAGGAGTGCATCGTGGCCTCGGTGCCGCCGGGCTCGAGCGTGAACAGCGCGCAGCCGTGCACCGAGCCGGCCGACTTGTAGGTGCTCTCCTGGAGCCGGATCGCGTTGACCAGCGCATAGAGCTGGGCCTGCGTCATGCGCGTGGGCGGCAGCTCGAGCTTGTCGATGTCGGCCATCAGGTCGCCGAACACGCTGCCCTGGCCGCAGCCGGTGGTCACCACCTTCTTGGCGGTGCGCTCCTCGATGCGGTCGATGCCCGCGTGCGTCTTGACCGCGGCGGCACCCACCTCCCAGTCGACCGTGACCGACTCGACGTCGCTGGCCGCTTCGATCAGGCGCTGGTTCAGCAGGTAGCCCAGCACCAGCAGTTCGGGCTGGGCGCCGAGCGTCATCAGCGTGACGAGTTCGCGCCGGTCCACGTACACCGTGAGGTCGCGCTCGGCGGGAATGGAGACGGTGCCGCGCGCGCCATGCTCATCGACGACCTCGACTTCGCGCGTCAGCGCGGCGCGGGCCTGGGTGAGACGCGGGAGCGGCAACGGCAGCGGCGTCGTCACTGCGCCTTCGGCGTGGGATTGGCGGCGGCGGCAGGCTGCGTGGTGCTGGGCGGCGATGCGGCCGTGGTGGCCGGCGAATGCGCGCCCGCAGCCTCGATGGGCTTGGCTTCCGCCGGCGGCGTGAAGACGAAGGGGCCGGGGTCTGCGCAGGGCGGAGTGGCAGGCGCCGGCGGCACCGGCTTGCCGGCCGCGGTGGCGCTCGCGCGGTACTTGGCCGCGACGCGGTCCTGCGCCTGGCAGAGCTTGTAGGCATCGACCTTGCCGCTCCAGGCGGTCTTGGCGGCGGCTTCGGCGGCCTTGGCCTTGGCCTCCGGGGTGGCGGGCGGCGGCGCCAGCTTGGCCCAGGCCGCGGGCGCCGCCAGCGCGAGCACCAGCAGCGATGCGCAAGAGAGATTCAACGGCAGCTTCATGAGGGTGTTCCTTCGGCGGGTCTCACGGGCCGCGCGGCCGGTGCAGCGGCCGAGCCGGCCGGCGCCGTGCGCTGCGCAGGAATCTTGCCCGCGGCGATGTCGTCGTACCAGAGTTCGTGATGCTCCCGGGCCCAGGTCTCGTCGACGTAGCCGGTGCGCATGGCCTTGTAGGCGCCCGTCATGCCGAGCGTCCCGATGTAGATGTGGCCCATGATCATCGCCATCATCAGCAAGGTGGCGACGCCGTGCACCATGTGCGCCACCTGCATCTCGCCGCGCGTGTAGACGAAGCCCGGCAGCAGCTTGTCCAGGAAGAGCCCCGAGCCGATGATGAAGAGGCCGAGGAACAGCACGCCGCCCCAGAAGACCAGCTTCTCGCCCGCATTGAAGCGGTGCGATGGCACTTCCTTGCCGCCGAACAGGCCGCCGAAGCGCGCGAGCCATTGCAGGTCGCTGGCGCGCGGCAGGTTGTCGCGGATGAAGGTGAAGACCATGAACACCGTCGTCACCACAAACAGCGGCCCGACGAAGTTATGGACGTTCTTGAGCGCGTAGGCAATCCAGCCGAAGAGCGCGCTGCCCATCCACGGCATCAGGAAGAACTTGCCGAAGGCCATCACGATGCCGGTGATGGCCAGCGTGACGAAGGCGATGGCGTTCGACCAGTGCGTGGCGCGTTCGAAGGGCGTGAACCGCTCGATCTTGCGGCCGGTTTCCTGGCCGTGCAGGCGGATCGGGCCGCGCGTGAAATAGAAGATGGCCAGCGCCAGCAGCACGACGAACAGCAGCGCCGCGCCATAGGGAATGATCCAGTCGTTGCGCACCTGGCGCCAGGCTTCGCCGGCATTGGTCAAGCGCGAACCGGGGTACTGCACGAAAGGCTGGATCAGGTTGCCGGCCTCGGGCGCCTGGCTTTTCGGCAGGCTGCTGTAGCCGGTCACGCCCTGCCCCACCTGGCGCCACATCGGCGCGTTGTTGCCGGGCTGCACCTTCATGCGCTCGCCATTGGTCTGGTTCGCGTAGTTGGGGTCGGCGCTGGCTTCGGGCTTGACCTCGAAGATGTTCTGGCCGCGGATGCCGCCCACGGCGGCCTCCGGCGCGGCGGTTGCGGCAGGTGCCGCGGGGGCGGACGCCGTTCCAGGGGCGGCCGGCGGCTGCGCCTGCGCGAAGGCCGTACCCAGCACGGCACAGCAAAGAGCGAGAGCGGTCAGCGCTTGCTTCATGGGCTCTCCGTTCAGTTCTCTTTGTTGTATTCGTTCTGCCCGTTCTGCGCGCGGGTCTTGAGCTGCTGCTGCCAGGCGGTCTTGTCGCCGACCTTCCAGCCGGGCGCGGTGAACACCGTGCCGGCGTTCTCCTGGGTGCCCGTGCCGCTCCAGGGCACGGCGTCGTGCTTGACGCCCTGCGCGTTGGTCTGCGGCTTCTCGCCGCAGGCCGCGAGGCAGGTTGCGGCCAGCGCAACGCCGGCGAAGACGAGGCCCGGCCGCTTCACTTGCGCACTCCACCGGCCGGCGGCGTGCCGGCCTGCTGCGAGCCGTAGGCGGTGCCCCAGCCCCAGACTTCGGCGCCCTTGCCGCGCTGGACCACGCGGGTGCGGAAGATGTCGGCCACCACGTCGCCGTCGCCGGCCAGAAGCGCCTTGGTCGAGCACATCTCGGCGCAGGCCGGAAGCTTGCCTTCGGCGAGCCGGTTGCGGCCGTATTTCTCGAACTCGGCTTCGGAGCCGTTGGCCTCGGGGCCGCCGGCGCAGAAGGTGCACTTGTCCATCTTGCCGCGCACGCCGAACGTGCCTTGCGAGGGGAACTGCGGCGCGCCGAACGGGCAGGCGTACGAGCAGTAGCCGCAGCCGATGCACACGTCCTTGTCGTGCAGCACCACGCCTTCTTCGGTGCGGTAGAAGCACTGCACCGGGCACACGGCCATGCAGGGTGCGTCGGAGCAGTGCATGCAGGCCACCGAGATCGACTTCTCGCCCGGCACCCCGTCGTTGAGCGTGACCACGCGGCGGCGGTTCACGCCCCAGGGCACTTCGTTCTCGTTCTTGCAGGCCGTGACGCAGCCGTTGCATTCGATGCAGCGTTCCGCGTCGCAGACAAATTTCATTCGTGCCATGGTGCCTCCTTATGCCTTTTCTACGTTGCAGACCGTGGTCTTGGTCTCTTGCATCATGGTCACGCTGTCATAACCGTAGGTCGTGCCGGTGTTGATGGCCTCGCCGCGCACCACGGGGGCTGCGCCGGCGGGGTAGTAGCCGAGCATGTCGGCGCCCTGCCAATGGCCCGAGAAGTGGAACGGCATGAAGACCGTGTCGGGCCCCACGCGCTCGGTCACCAGGGCCTGCACGTTGAGCTTGGCGCCCGTGGGCGTGTGCACCCAGGCGCGCTCGCCGTTGCGGATGCCCTTCTCGGCCGCGACCTTGGGGTTGATCTCGATGAACATCTCCTGCTGCAGCTCGGCGAGCCAGGGGTTCGAGCGGGTTTCCTCGCCGCCGC
Organism: Variovorax sp. 01N425; assembly: GCF_056399465.1. NCBI lineage: Bacteria > Pseudomonadati > Pseudomonadota > Betaproteobacteria > Burkholderiales > Comamonadaceae > Variovorax > Variovorax sp. 01N425. Next base: position 248,899 of record NZ_JBFTRJ010000007.1, read on the forward strand.
CCTCGTATTCGACCAGGCGGCCCGAGGTCATCACGTACGGGAACTTCTCGGCCACCTTGTCGGCGATGTTCTTCTGCTGCACGCTCTTGTAGAGCGTGGGCAGGCGCCAGAACGCCATCTTGTCGTCGTGCGTCGGGTACTTGGCCATGAGGTCGGGCCGGTTGCCGTACAGCGGCTCGCGGTGCTGCGGGATCGCGTCGGGGAAGTTCCAGACCACTGCACGCGCCTTGGCATTGCCGAAAGGATGGCAGCCGTGGTTCTTCATGAACACGCGGATCATGCCGCCCGAGCTGTCGGTCTTCCAGTTCTTGCCTTCGGCCTTGGGCTTCTCGGCCTCGGTGAGTTCGTCCCACCAGCCCAGCTTCTTGAGCAGCACGTGGTCGAGCTCGGGGTAGCCGGTGGTGATGTCGGCGCCCAGCGAATGCGAGCCGTCCTCGGCCAGCAGGTTCTTGCCGTCGCGCTCCACGCCGAAGTTCGCGCGGAAGTTGCCGCCGCCTTCCATCACATGCTTGGAGGTGTCGTACAGGTTGGGCGAGCCCGGGTGCTTGAACTCGGGCGTGCCGTAGCAGGGCCACGGCAGGCCGAAGTAGTCGCCCGTGAGGTCATAGCCGTTGGCCTTGTCCTTCACGCCGGCCTTGGCCTTGAGCGTGCGCACGTCGAAGGCGCCCATGTTGCGCATGTGCGCCTGCAGCCGCTCGGGGCTCTGGCCGGTGTAGCCCACGGCCCAGCAGGTCTTGTTGATCTCGCGCAGGATGTCGTCGGGCAGGGGCTCGTCCATGCCCTTGACCTTCTGCATCTTGTAGTTCTTGCTGAGTTCCTTGCCAAAGCCCAGGCGGTCGGCGAACTGCTGCATGATCATGTGGTCGCTGCGGCTTTCCCACAGCGGATCGATGACCTTCTCGCGCCACTGGATCGAACGGTTCGACGCCGTGACGGAGCCGCTGGTCTCGAACTGCGTGCACGCGGGCAGCAGGTAGACGGCGCGGTTCTTGTTGAGGTCGTCGGGGTTGCCGGGCATGGCCGCCATGGCGGCGGTGGCCGAGGGATAGGGGTCGACCACCACCAGCAGGTCGAGCTTGTCCATGGCGCGCTTCATTTCGAGGCCGCGCGTCTGCGAGTTGGGCGCATGGCCCCAATAGAACACGCCGCGCAGGTTCGAGTCCTGGTCGATCAGCTCGTTCTTCTCGAGCACGCCGTCGATCCAGCGCGACACGGTGATACCGGGCTTGGTCATCATCGCGGGCGACGCGAAGCGGCCCTTGATCCATTCGTAGTCCACGCCCCAGGTGGCGGCGAAGTGCTTCCACGAGCCTTCGACGATGCCGTAGTAGCCGGGCAGCGAATCGGGGTTCGGGCCCACGTCGGTGGCGCCCTGCACGTTGTCGTGGCCGCGGAAGATGTTGGTGCCGCCGCCCGACTTGCCCACGTTGCCGAGTGCCAGCTGCAGGATGCACGAGGCCCGCACGATCGCGTTGCCGATGGTGTGCTGCGTCTGGCCCATGCACCACACGACGGTGCCGGGACGGTTCTCGTTGAGCCAGGTCGCCACCTTGAGCACCTGCGCCTCCTTCACGCCGCAGGCCTCCTCGACCTTGTCGGGCGTCCACTTGGCCAGCACTTCCTCGCGCACCTTGTCCATGCCGAAGACGCGGTCGTTGATGTACTGCTTGTCTTCCCAGCCGTTCTTGAAGATGTGGTGCAGGATGCCGAACAGGAAGGCGATGTCGGAGCCCGAGCGGATGCGCACGTACTCGTCGGCCTTGGCCGCGGTACGCGTGAAGCGCGGGTCGACCACGATCATCTTACAGCCGTTCTCCTTGGCATGGAGCATGTGCAGCATGCTGACCGGATGCGCCTCCGCGGCGTTGGAGCCGATGTACATCGCCACCTTGGCGTTGCGCATGTCGTTGTACGAATTGGTCATGGCGCCGTAGCCCCATGTGTTCGCAACGCCGGCAACGGTGGTCGAGTGGCAGATGCGCGCCTGGTGGTCGCAGTTGTTGCTGCCCCAGAAGCTCACGAACTTGCGCAGCAGGTACGACTGCTCGTTGCTGTGCTTGGACGAGCCGATCCAGTAGACCGAATCGGGCCCGCTGGCCTGGCGCAGTTCCTTGAGCTTGGCGGTGATCTCGTCGAGCGCGGTGTCCCAGCTGATGCGCTCGTACTTGCCGTTGACCAGCTTCATCGGATAGCGCAGCCGGTATTCGCCGTGGCCGTGCTCGCGCAGCGCGGCGCCCTTGGCGCAATGCGCGCCCAGGTTGATGGGCGAATCGAACACCGGCTCCTGGCGCACCCAGACGCCGTTCTCGACCACCGCATCGGAGGCGCAGCCGACCGAGCAGTGGGAGCACACGGTGCGCTTGATCTCTACCTTGCCGGCGCCTACCGCCGTGGGCCGTGCTTCGCCGGCCGCCTCGGCCTTGCGCATCAGCGTGAGCTGGCCCGCGGCCAGGCCCACGCCCACGCCGAGCCCGGAGCGCCGCAGGAAGGCGCGCCGGTCCATGGTGGGCAGCGCGCCCGAAAGGCCGCGCCGCAGGCTGTGGATGAACGGGGAGGACGACTCGCGCTCCCCTTGCCGCGAGACACTGTTCGCGGGGGCTGTTTTCTTGGTCAACAACATCTTGGGCGTTCCGCTTCAGGCCGAAGCGGTCTTGTAGTAGCGCTTGACATGTTCGCTCAGCGAATAGCCGCCGCCTTTTTCAGGCGCGGGCTTCGTCGCGGGCGCAACGGCCTCGACGGCCGCGGGGGCCGGCGCGACCTTGGGGAGCACCGAAACCGCGGCAACCGCGGCACCGGCGCCGGCGGCACCTAGAAAGAAACCTCGACGCGAGGCCGGCTTGTTGCCGACCGCTTGGCTGTCCTGCATGTGATCTCCAGGAGTGGCTGGGGGCAAAACCAGATATGAACTGATTTGCATACATCTGGATACTAGTCGAGACCCTTATTCCCGACTATCAAGCTCTTCCTTTGAAAAAGGTTAACCGAGCATGTCGAAGCCCTGGACCTCGACCTCGGCGAAGGCCCGGGTGAAGCCGGCCAGCGACGCATAGAAATGCGCCTTCGGATGTTGGGCCACTGCGTCGCAGAGCGTCGGCAGCCACGGCTGCAGATGGGTGGCGAAAAAAGCCTGTTGCTGCGCGAGGTTGGCCACCGCCGCGTCGTCACCGGCAATAAGGTAGCGCATCACCTCGAACAGGCAGGCAACATGGTCTTCGCTTTCGGAGACGGCGTCGCCGCGCGCGAGGCCCAGGCGGGCCAGGTCGGTGCGCAGCAGCGCCAGCGGCTTGTCGTTGAGAAAGCCGCTCAGGTAGTGCGAGCCGAAGAGGTAGATCTCGGGCTTGCCCATGCCGCCGAAGAGCGCGTCGTACTCGGCATGCACCGCGGCCGCATCGGCGCCGCGCGCCGCGCCGACCAGCTGGCGCCAAGGCTCCTCGAGGAAGGCGCCGGCCGCGGGCGCCTCGGTGGGCGCCACACCGAAGGCGCCGAGCAGCTCGGCATCGGGCGCCGCATACCAGAGGCGCGCGAGCAGGCCGTAGACCTCGGCGCGCGCAATTTCCTCGTCGAGGGCGGAGGTCATCGGAGGAAACTGGCTCATAGCTGCGTGATCTTCATTTCGTTCTGCGCGCTGTACAGGTCGATCACCCGGCAGTCGCTGCACATCTTGAGCCGCTCGAGTGCCTCGCCCTGGAACATGGCGTGGCCCGCGAGCTTGCCGAGCATCGCCTCGATCGCCTTCTGCGTGCCGAAGGGCTTGCTGCAGCGGATGCAGGCCCAGGGCTTGGCCTCGTTGAGCAGCACGGGCTGCTTGCGCTCGGGCGCGGCCAGGAGACGCGGCACCAGCGCGATCGCGTTCTCGGGGCAGGTGGTTGCGCACAGCCCGCACTGCACGCAGTTCTTCTCGATGAAGCGCAGCTGCGGCGCATTCTGGTTGTCCTGCAGCGCGCTCGCAGGGCAGGCGCTCACGCAGGCCAGGCACAGCGTGCAGCTGTCCTTGTTGACCGTGACCGCGCCAAAGGGAGAACCGTCGGGCAGCGCAATTTCAAGCGCTGCGGCGGCATCGGCAGGCGGCGCCGACAACGCGGGCGCCTGTTCCATCAGGTGGTCGAGCGTCATCTCGAGCGTGCCGCGCTTCTCGGCGCCCACGGCAAAGCGCGCCGCGGTGGCGGGCACGCGCTGGCGCGTGGCGCGCAGGCCGGCCAGGGCGGCATCGAGCGCGGCCGGCGTGCCGGCCTCGAGCAGGTGGAAATGCGTGCCGGTGTAGCCCAGGCCCGTGAGCAGCGCCTGCGCAACGGCCATCTGCTTTCTCAGCGCATCGAGGTACTGCGGCGCCTCCTCGCCGATGGCGAGCACGGCCACCTGCGAGGCGCCGAAGGCGATGGCGCTGAGCCACAGGTCGATGCCGGTGCTCGCGACATGCATGAGCGCCACCGGCAGCACATGCGCGGGCACGCCGGCGAGGCCGTCGCGCTTGCCGCGGCCCAGCTGGGCCGCGCGGCCCAGCTGTTCGATGAGCGCCTGCCCGCCCTCTTCGCTGTGCAGCAGCACCGTGGCATCGCGGCCGCCGGCGCCAAGGTAGGTGGCCAGCAGCGTGCGCAGCTTGCGGCCCTGGTCGGGCGCGCGCGGGTAGGTGTAGCCCAGCGCGCCGGTCGGGCACACGGTGGTGCAGGCGCCGCAGCCCACGCACAGCTGCGGATTGACGACGATGCGCTGGCGCTCCTTGTCGCTCGAGATGGCGTGCGCCGAGCAGACCTCGACGCAGGCGTTGCAGCCCACCACCTCGTTGCGGCTGTGGGCGCAGAGCTTCTGCTTGTAGTCGAAGAACTTCGGCTTCTCGAATTCACCCACCAGTTCGCGCAGGCGCAGCACGGTCGAAAGGCCCTCCGCATGCGCGAGCCCGCCCGCCAGGTGGAAGTAGCCTTGCGGCGGCGCATGCCAGTCGATCAGCGCGTTCGCGCCCAGGTCGAGCACCAGGTCGAACTCGGCATCGAGCGCCTCGGGTGCCCGGCCGAAATGGATGGCACCGGCCACGCTGCAGGCTTTTTCGCAGTCGCGGTGCGAAGTGCACTTGGCCAGGTCGATCTGGTAGTCGAGCCCGATCGCCTGCTCGGGGCAGGCGCCAAGGCAGGCATTGCAGCGCGTGCACAGGTCCAGGTCGATGGGGTTGTCGCGCGTCCACTTCAGCGAGAAGGCGCCGAGCCATCCCGTGAGCGATGCGATGCGCCCGGCCATCACGGGCCAGCGGCGTTCCTGCGCGCCGCCGGCCGCGCCCGGGCCGGTGGAGAAGATCGAGACCTGCAGCGAATCGGCGACCAGCGCCGCGGCCTTCTCGGCCGCGTCGAGCGGGCCGACGATCAGGAGCCGGCCCTGGCTTGCGTAGCTCACGGTCGAGACCGGATCGGGCTCGGGCAGATGGGCCACGGCCAGCAGCGCGGCGATCTTGGGGCTGGCGCTCTTGGCGTCGCGGCTCCAGCCGCCAGTTTCGCGGATGTTCACGAAGCGAATCGGCGAAGTTGCGCCCTCGGTCTGTTCGGCCAGTTCGGTGAACAGCCGGCGCTCCTGCGTGCAGGCCACCACCACCTCGTCGCCCGAGCGGATGGCGCGCTGGAAGGCCGGCGCCTCGCGGCGGCACAGCGTGGAATGAAGGGGCAGCGGCTCAGCCAGCGCCGCGCCGAGCGTCTTCGGCTCGAGCGGCATCGTCTGGTTGCAGTCGCAGATCAGCGTTGTGGTCATCGGTCTTCTGGCTTGCGGGCTGCACGTTTGCAACCTGCTGGCTGGGGAGGAATTCCTCCGGAGGCTCGGACTGTGCCATGTCCGGCGGCGCGGCGGCTTGCGGGGTTTCCGCGGGTACTGCAGGTGCCTGTTGCACCTCGGCTTCTTCCTCGTGCTCGAACAGCCTGAGGAACTTGGCGCTGGCCATCTGGCGCAGCACGCTGTCGGGGATGGGCGTCGACCGGGAGTAGTCGTCGATGTAGGTGTCCATGCCGTCCATCACATTGAACTGCGGGTCGGCAAAGAGCTTTTTGAAAGCGGTGTTCTTGACCTCGGGCGCGACGTTCCTGGCCACGAAGGGCCGGAAGTCGGACTCGGGCGTGAGCGCCTGTGCGTCGGCGAGCGAGGGCGGGGGGATTTCCGCTTGCGCTTCGGAGGACGGGCCGGCTTCCGGGCCAGCCGCCGCGGGCAGGGGTGCTGCCGCATCGATGCGCGCGGCGGCCGCCTCCTGCACCTCTTGCGCGGCGGGAGGCGGCAACACCTCTTCGCGCGCCTCCTGCTTGCGCCGCGACCAGCGGCCGAAGAAATTCTCAGACATCGCCCGCTCCGCGTCCGCGCTTCTTCTCGGTCGACACGCTGGCCGCATTGCCGAAGCGGTCGACCAGCGGACGGAAACTCTCGGGCCGCTTGCGGCGCTTGGGCTCGATCACGTAGTGCGCCTGCACGAAGCCGCGCATCCACTCGATCACCTCTTCGGGCGCGGGCACCTGCTCCACCGTTTCCTGCGCATCGAGCCAGCGGCCGGCCTCGTTGTAGCTCAGGCTCACCACCACCGGCCGCGCGATCGGCTCGTCGGCAATGGTGGGCTCTTCCTCCATGCGCCACAGCACGAACCAGCAGGGCGCGGGCGTGGTGGCATTCAGGTGGTAGCCCTCCACGTCGTCGCGGAACAGCTCGGTCTTGAAGCCGGGGTGCAGCCAGCGCTGCGCGCTCTCGTTCGCCTCGAGCAGGCGCGGCTCGGTGCCGAAGCCGGGCTGGTCGGGGCCGACGCTTTCGAGAATCCAGCGCCAGGACTGCCAACGGCTCTCGACGCGCTCGCGGCGCATCACGACGGCAACATCGATGGAAGGATTCATGCGGCGATCGTAGCGCCGCCGCATGCCGCTTTCGCGCCGAGGGTCATCCGCGGCCGGTTGCGTCCTGCAGCAGCAGGCCGCGCAGCTTGCGGTGCAGCGGCGAAGCCTCGGCGGCCGGCACGCCGCCCGCCTCGCGCAGCGCGAAATCGCGGCTTTGCGCGTTGTGCAGGTCGATCTCGCGCACCACCTGGCCGTCGCTGTAGACGAAGGCCACGTCGGCCAGCGCCAGCACGTCCTCGATGTCGTGCGTGATCATCAGCACCGGAATGCCCCACTGGCGGCGCACCTGCGCGAGTTCCTGGCGCAGTTCGCTGCGCAGCATGGGGTTGAGCGCGGCAAAGGGCTCGTCGAGCAGCAGCACCTGCGGCTGGCAGGCCAGCGCGCGGGCCAGCGCCACGCGCTGCTGCTGGCCGCCCGAGAGCTTCTGCGGCCGGCTGTCGGCCAGCGCCGCCAGGCCGAAGCCTTCGAGCAGCGCCTGCACCCGCTCGGCCTCGCGCGGGGGCAGCCGGCGCCGGTGCCAGGCGGTCAGGCCGAACGCCACGTTCTCGCGCACCGACAGGTGCGGGAACAGCGCGTAGTTCTGGAACAGGTAGCCGATGCGCCGCGCCGGCGCCGGCACGTCGATGCCGCGGGCCGAGTCGTAGAGCGTGCGGCCGTCCAGCCGCACATGGCCCGCGGACGGATGCAGCAGCCCCGCGATGGCCTGCAGCGTGAGCGTCTTGCCCGCGCCCGAGGGGCCGTAGAGCGCGGCAAAAGGCACGTCGGTCGCGAAGCGCGCCGCCAGGTCGAAGCGCCGGGCGCCATCGGTGACGGTGAGCTTCAGGTCGACGTCGATCATGGCTTGCCGAAGCCGTGGCGCGCGAGCACCTCGCGCGCCGGGTCGCTGGAAAGAAAGGCCACGAAATCGCCGGCCAGCGCCTTCTGGCGGCTGTCGGCCACCACCGCGACCGGGTAGCTCACCGGCGTGACGGTGGTTGGCGCGAAGGCGACCCGGACCTTCTCGCTCATCACGGCCGCATCGGTGCGGTAGACGAAACCGGCCTCGACCTCGCCGCGGGCCACGTAGTCGAGCACCTGGCGCACGCTGTCGGCCTGCACGAACTTCGGCTCCAGCACGCTCCAGAGCCCCGCGCCTTCCAGCACCTGCCGCGTGTAGCGGCCGACCGGCACGGTGGCGGTCTTGCCCACGGCAATTTTCCGGACGCCCGCGCCGGCCAGGTCCTGCAGCGACTGGACGCCGGCCGCGTCCCTGGCCGGCTCGATCAGCACCAGGGCATTGCTTGCGAAGTTGCAGCGCGTGGCCGCATCGATGAGCTTCTGTTCGGCGGCGCGGCCCATGGTCTCCTGGTCGGCGCTAGCGAACACGTCGACCGGCGCGCCCTGCCCGATCTGCTGCAGCAGCACGCCCGAGGCCGCGAAATTGAAGCGCAGCGTGGCGCCCGGCTTCGCGGCCTCGAACTTCGGCCCGAGTTCCTTGAACGCGTCCATCAGGCTGGCGGCCGCGGACACGGTGATCTGCTGGGCCGCTGCAGCGAGCGGCAGCGCCATGGCCAGGACAAGAAGCAGGAGGCGGAACGCACGCATGTTGGTTTCCAGATTGGGGGTAAGGCGCTCAGCGCAGCGAGAAAAAGCGGTTCGACAGCACCAGCACGGTGACCGACAACAGCGAAGTCACCACCACCAGCAGCAGCGCGAGCTCGTCATGCCCGGCCTGCACCGCGTCGTAGATGGCCATCGACAGGGTCTGGGTCTGCTGCGGAATGGAGCCCGCCACCATCAGCGAGGCGCCGAATTCGCCCATGGCGCGCGCAAATGCGAGCAGCGTGCCGGCCAGGATGCCGGGCCAGGCCAGCGGCAGCGTCACGCGCAGGAACACCGAGAACGGCGACTGGCGCAGCGTGCTGGCGGCGGCTTCGAGCGAGCGGTCGACGCCCGCAAAGGCGGCGCTGGCCGACTTCAGCACCAGCGGCAGCGCCACCACGGCAGAGGCGACGACGGCGCCATGCCAGCTGAAGATGATGCTGTAGTCGAAATGCTCGCGCAGCCAGCTGCCGAGCGGGCTGTGGCGCCCCGCCGCCACCAGGATGGCGTAGCCGATGACCGTGGGCGGCAGCACCAGCGGCAGCATGAACACCGCCTCGAGCACCGTGCGGCCCGGAAAGCGCTTGCGCGCGAACACCCAGCCCAGCGCCACGCCGGCCACGAGCGCCAGCAGGGTCGCGACCGCGGCCACCTTGAGCGACAGCACCAGCGGAAACCAGTCGGCCGAGGCGATGAGGGAGTTCGTCGTATTCATGAAGATACAACGCAATTGTTGCACGAACAGGCGCTTCCCCCTGAAGAGGCATGCGTGGCGGGTGCGGGAGGATGGCGCCGATATCCCTTCGGATACAGCGCGGGGAACAGAGCTCAGGGTGCGAGCAGGCGCGTCAGCGCGCGCACGTCGGCCGCCGTGGCCAGGCGCGCGGCGTTCTCGATGGCACGGTAGTGCTTGACGATTTCCTCGCCCACGGGCGTGAGCGCGGTGCCGCCGCCGCGCGAGCCGCCGGCCGCGGTGTTCACGGCCGGGGAGCTCAGGGCGTTGTTCATCTCATCGATCAGCATCCAGGCGCGCCGGTACGACATGCCCAGCTGGCGCGCCGCGGCAGAGATCGAGCCGGTTTCCGCCACCGCCTCCAGCACGGCGACCTTGCCGGGGCCGAAGGCGATGCTGTCGTCCCTGTAGATGCGCAGGCGGAACTGGACTCTGGTTTTCATGCCGATGGTGATGCGAAGGAACGGTGCGGGAGGAGCTTGGGGCCAAGGTTAAACCATGGTCCCGGGGCCCTCGCCGCCCCGCCCTCAGTCCACCGCCGCGAGCACGCCGGAGCCGGTGCCGTAGCCGGCCGCCGCCATCGGCTGGCCGCCGCGCGCAATGCGCACCGCGCAGTACTTGAACTCCGGGATCTTGCCCATGGGATCGAGCGCGGCATTGGTCATCAGGTTGGCCGCCGCCTCGTAGTAGGCGAAGGGAACGAACACCGCGCCGCTGGGCGTGCCGTCGTCGCGCCGCACGTGGATGGCCACCTCGCCGCGGCGCGACTGCACCGTGATCACGTCGCCGGCCTCGAGGCCCAGCTTCAGCAGGTCGGCCTGGTTCATCGAGGCCGTGGCCATGGGCTCGAGCGCATCGAGCACCGTGGCGCGGCGCGTCATGCTGCCAGTGTGCCAGTGCTCGAGCTGGCGGCCGGTGATGAGCACGAAGGGGTACTCGGCATCGGGCCGCTCGTCCGCCGGAATGATGTCGGCCGGCACCAGCTTCACACGGCCGTCGGCCGTGGGAAAGTCGTCGATGAACACCGTGGGCTGGCCCGGATCTTCCTCGCTCAGGCAAGGGTAGGTCACGCTCGAATCGCGCTGCAGCCGCTCCCAGCTGATGCCGCTGATCACCGCATGCATGGCCTGGCGCATTTCCTCGTAGACCGCGGCCACGCCGGACTCCTCGCCCTCGTAGTTCCACGCGAGGCCCATGCCGCTGGCGATCTGCTGGATGATCCAGAGATCGGGCCGCGCGTCGCCCGGCGGGTTGAGCGCGCGCTTGCCCAGCTGCACCATGCGGTCGGTGTTGCTCACCGTGCCGGTCTTCTCGGGCCAGGCACTTGCGGGCAGCACGACGTCGGCGAGCCACGCGGTCTCGGTCATGAAGATGTCCTGCACCACCAGGTGCTCCAGGCTCGCGAGCGCATGGCGCGCATGGTTCAGGTCGGGGTCGCTCATGGCCGGGTTCTCGCCCATGATGTACATGCCGCGCACCTTGTGCGGATCGGTGTCGGGCGCGAGCGCCTTGTGCATGATCTCGACCACGGTGTAGCCCGGCGTCGCATCGAGCGGCGTGCCCCAGAAATCCTCGAACCACGCATGCACCGCTGGGTTGTCGACGCGCTGGTAGTTGGGGAACATCATCGGGATCAGGCCCGCGTCGCTCGCGCCCTGCACGTTGTTCTGGCCGCGCAGCGGATGCAGGCCCGAGCCCGGCTTGCCGATCTGCCCGGTGACGGTGGCCAGCGCAATGAGGCAGCGCGCGTTGTCGGTGCCGTGCACGTGCTGGCTCACGCCCATGCCCCAGAGGATCATCGCGCCCTTGGCCGTGGCAAAGGCGCGCGCCACTTCGCGCAGCGTTTCGGCCGGCACGCCGCAGATCGGCGCCATCGCCTCGGGGCTGTAGCCCTTGACGTTCTCGCGCAGCGCCTCGTAGTTGCTGGCGCGCGTGCGCACGAACTCCTGGTCGACCAGGCCTTCGTCGATCACGGCATGGATCAGCGCGTTGAGCATGGCCACGTCGGTGTCGGCCTTGAACTGCAGCGTGCGCCAGGCATGGCGGCTGATGTCGGTGCGGCGCGGGTCGGCCAGCACGATCTTGGCGCCGCGCTGGGCGGCGTTCTTCATCCAGGTGGCGGCCACCGGGTGGTTGGCCGTGGGGTTGGAGCCGATGACGAAGATCAGCCCTGCATGCTCCACGTCGTTGACCTGGTTGCTCACCGCGCCCGAGCCCACGCCTTCGAGCAGCGCGGCCACGCTGGAGGCGTGGCACAGCCGCGTGCAGTGGTCGATGTTGTTGCTGCCGAAACCCGTGCGCACGAGCTTCTGGAACAGGTAGGCCTCTTCGTTGCTGCCCTTGGCCGAGCCGAAGCCCGCGAGCGACTTGGGCCCGTGGCTGTCGCGCAGGCCCGAGAGCTTGCCGGTGGTGAGCGCGAGCGCCTCTTCCCAGGTGGCTTCGCGGAAATACTCGCTCCAGTCGTCCGGCCGCGGTGCATCGCCGAAATCCTTCGGCATGCCGGCCTTGCGGATCAGCGGCTTGGTCAGGCGCTGGGGGTGGTGCGCGTAGTCGAAGCCGAAGCGGCCCTTCACGCACAGGCGGTTGTGGTTGGCCGGGCCGTCGCGGCCGTCGACGCTGACGATCTTCTCATCCTTGACGTTGTAGGTCACGAGGCAGCCCACGCCGCAGAACGGGCACACCGAATCGACCTTGCGGTCGACAGCTTGCGAGCCGATGTGGCTCTTGGGCATCAGCGCGCCGGTCGGGCAGGCCTGCACGCATTCGCCGCAGGCCACGCAGGTGCTGTCGCCCATCGGGTCGTCCAGGTCGAACACGATCTTGCTGTCGCCGCCGCGCAGCGCGTAGCCGATGACGTCGTTGACCTGCTCTTCGCGGCAGGCGCGCACGCAGCGGTTGCACTGGATGCAGGCATCGAGGTTGACGGCCATCGCGGGGTGCGAGATGTCGGCCTTGGGCTGCTCGCGCCGCAGCGCCTTGAGTTCGGGCCGCACCGCGATGTCGAGCTTCTTCGCCCAGGCGCTGAGCTCGCCGTGCTGCTGGGTGGCGTCATCGCCGATCCATTTGTAGCCCTGGTCGGGCATGTCGGACAGCAGCATCTCGACCACCATCTTCTGGCTCTTGAGCGCGCGCTCGCTGGTGGCCTTCACTTCCATGCCGGCCGTCACGTTGCGGCAGCAGCTGGGCGCGAGCGTGCGCTCGCCCTTCACCTCGACCACGCAGGCGCGGCAGTTGCCGTCGGCGCGGTAGCCGTCCTTGAAGCACAAGTGGGGAATCTCGACGCCGTGGCGCTCGGCCGCCTTGTAGATGGTTTCGCCATCGAAGGCCTGGATGGCCTGGCCGTCGAGCGTGAATTCGATGGTTTGCGGCATCAGTTCCGCAAGTTTCGACGGGGCGTTCATGCCACCTCCTCCGGGAAATATTGCTGGATGCAGCGAATCGGGTTGGGGGCCGCCTGGCCGAGCCCGCAGATGGAGGCGTCGCCCATCACCTGCGCGAGGTCTTCGAGCGTGGCGTTGTCCCACACCGGCGCATGCATCAGCGCCGCGGCCTTGGCGGTGCCGACGCGGCAGGGCGTGCACTGGCCGCAGCTCTCGTGCTCGAAGAAGCGCATCACGTTGAGCGCGGCGTCGCGCGCGCGGTCGTGCTGGCTCAGCACCATCACCGCGGCCGAGCCGATGAAGCAGCCGTAGGGCTGCAGCGTGTCGAAGTCGAGCGGAATGTCGTTCATGCGCGCCGGCAGGATGCCGCCCGATGCGCCGCCCGGCAGGTAGGCGTAGAGCGAGTGGCCGTCGAGCATGCCGCCGCAGTATTCGTCGATGAGCTCCTGCACCGTGATGCCCGCGGGCGCGAGCTTGACGCCCGGGTGCTTCACGCGGCCGCTCACGCTGAAGCTGCGCAGGCCCTTGCGGCCGTGGCGGCCGAAGCCGCTGAACCAGGCCGCGCCTTTTTCGACGATGTCGCGCACCCAGTAGAGGGTTTCGAAGTTGTGCTCCAGCGTCGGGCGGCCGAACAGGCCCACCTGCGCGATGTAGGGCGGGCGCATGCGCGGTTCGCCGCGCTTGCCCTCGATGCTTTCGATCATGGCCGACTCTTCGCCGCAGATGTAGGCGCCCGCGCCGCGCCGCAGCTCGATGCGCGGCAGCGCGCAGGGCGGATCGGCCTGCAGCCGCGCCAGCTCGGTTTCGAGCAGCGCGCGGCAGTCGTGGTATTCGTCGCGCAGGTAGATGTAGCACTGCTCGATGCCGACGATCTGCGCCGCCACCACCAGGCCTTCGAGGAAGCGGTGCGGATCGCGTTCGAGGTAGGTGCGGTCCTTGAAGGTGCCGGGCTCGCCTTCGTCGATGTTGACCGCCATGAGCCGGGGCGCCGGCTGGTCGCGCACGATGCGCCACTTGCGCCCGGCCGGAAAGCCCGCGCCGCCCAGGCCGCGCAGGCCCGAGTCTTCCATGGTCTTGATGATGGCTTCGGCGTCCTGCTCGCCGTTGACGAGCGCGGATGCGAGCGCGTAGCCGCCATGCGCGCGGTAGGTGGCGTAGTCGGTGAAGGCCGGCATGCGCTCGATGGCGCCGGGCAGCGGCGAGATGCTTTTCTCGGCGAACGCGGCCGCGTCGAAGTACGCGACCGTGGCTTCCTCAGGGTCGGACTTCAGCGCCTGCAGCACCTTCGCCGTGGTCGCGAGCGGCACGGCCTGCCGGTCGACAGCCACCGCGGGCGCCTGCTCGCAGCGGCCGATGCAGGGCGCCGCAATCACGCGCACGTCGCCGCCCTCGACGCCGAGCAGTTCGGGCAGCCGCGCCAGCAGATCCCTGGCACCGGCCAGTTCGCAGGCCAGGCCGTCGCACACGCGAACCGTGAGGCCCGGCGCGGCCTCGTCGCCGCGCACCACCTCGAAGTGGTGATAGAAGGTCGCGACCTCGTAGACCTCGGCCATCGGGATGTTCATTTCCCGCGCCAGTGCCACCAGGTGGCGGTCGTGCAGGCAGCGGAAGGCGTCGTTGAGCTTGTGCAGGTGCTCGATGAGCAGGTCGCGCCGGTGGCCCTCGGCCGGACGCGCACCGATCAGCGTGCGCACTTCGACGAGCGCCGCTTCGTCGGGCTGGCGGCCCTTGAGCTTGCTCTTGCGGCGGATGCGCTCGCGCATTTCGTCGGCGGTGGCGAGCGGCACGATGGTGTGCGTGCTGGCTGCTGCCTTTGTTGTTGTCTCGCGGGTCGTGGCTGGGTGGTTGTTCACTGCCTGGGCCTTTTTTCGATGTCTCGGGAATGCCCCCCAGCAAGGCTTGAGGGCTGACCGAGTGTGTGGGGCGGCCCTGGGCGCGTCAAATTCGATCGGCACATCGATCGATTCAATAACTAAATGGCCGTCCGTCCGGGACGGCGCCGCACCAAGGCTATTCGCCGAGCGCGCCGCTGTGCAGCCGCACCTGCTCGCGCCATGCCGGCGTCTGCAGGAACACCAGGGCGGCATCGAGCGCGCGGGAGGGGCGCACGCCGGTCTGGGTCATGAAGCCCAGTGGCGTCTTGACCTCGGGGGCGACCAGCGGCAGGGCCTCCAGCTCGCGGTAGCTGCGCACGGCCGCGACCATCGACCCCGGCAGCACGCTGCTCACGGTGCCCGCGAGCACGGCCAATGCAAGGGTAAGTACCGAGTTGGTTTCGATGGCCGGCTCCAGCGCAATGCCGGCGTCGCGCAACGCCTGGTCGATGATGGAGCGGTTGTGCATGTCGGGCGTGAGCAGGCACAGCGGCCGCTGGCCGGCCTCGGCCCACGACATCGGCTGGCCGATGCGCAGCCGGTCGGCCGAGGGCTTGGCCGCGCGCCGCAGCAGGAAGTAGTGCTCCACGCTCTGCGGCCATGCCGTGAGCTTGATGCCCGGCAAATGCATGCGCTCGGTGTAGCCGAGCGCGAGGTCGACCGAGAGGCTTTCGAGCCCCGTTTCCAGGTCTTGCGAGCTCATCGAGAGCACCGCCGGCACGATGCCCGGATGCAGCTCGTGCAGCATCGCGGCAAAGCGCGACAGCATCGGAATGGCGGTGGGCACGGCCGCCATGCGCAGCCGCCCGCGCGGATGGCCCTCTTCGCTGCGCAGCTCCTGCTGCAGCACCTCGTTGTCGCGCAGCATGCGCTGCGCCGTGGCCAGCACCCGCTCGCCTTCGTGCGTGAGGCCCACGTAGACGCGCGCCCGCTTGACGATGACCACGCCAAATTCGCTTTCGAGCGAGCGCAGCGCATTCGACAGCGCCGGCTGAGTGATGTGGCAGGCCTGCGCCGCGCGTCCGAAATGCTTGTGCTCGCTGAGCGCGACCAGGTAGCGCATCGACGCGAGAAGATTCACGGGGCGCGCCGCCGGTCAGGTGTTCTTGCTGATGGAGATGGTCGGGAACTTCGCCGAGAAGTCCTTGGCCTTCTCGGCAATGCCCACGGCCACCTGGCGTGCGACGGCCTTGTAGATGCCGGCCACTTCGCCGTCGGGGTCGGCCACCACGGTCGGCTTGCCGCTGTCGGCCTGCAGGCGGATGTTGATGTCCAGCGGCAGCGCGCCCAGGTAGTCCATCTGGTATTGCGCCGCCATCTTCTTGCCGCCTTCGGAGCCGAAGATGTGCTCGACGTGGCCGCAGTTGGAGCAGATGTGCACCGCCATGTTTTCCACGATGCCCAGGATCGGCACGCCGACCTTCTCGAACATCTTGATGCCCTTCTTGGCATCGAGCAGCGCGATGTCCTGCGGCGTGGTGACGATCACCGCGCCGGTCATCGGCACGCGCTGCGAAAGCGTGAGCTGGATGTCGCCGGTGCCGGGCGGCATGTCGACGATCAGGTAGTCGAGGTCTTTCCAGTTGGTCTGGCGCAGCAGTTGCTCCAGCGCCTGGGTGGCCATCGGACCGCGCCAGATCATGGCTTCGTCCTGGTCGACCAGGAAGCCGATCGACATGACCTGCACGCCGTGGTTCTCGAGCGGCTCCATGGTCTTGCCGTCCTCGCTCTCGGGCCGGCCCTCGATGCCCAGCATCATCGGCTGGCTCGGGCCGTAGATGTCGGCGTCCAGCAGCCCGACCGCCGCGCCTTCGGCGGCCAGCGCCAGCGCCAGGTTGGCGGCGGTGGTGCTCTTGCCCACGCCGCCCTTACCGGACGCCACCGCGATGATGTTCTTCACGTTGGGCATCAGCTGCACGCCGCGCTGCACCGCATGGCTGATGACCTTGGTCGTGATGTTGACCGAGACGTTGCTCACGCCCGGCACCGTCTTTGCGGCCGCCACCAGCGCCTTGCGCATGGCCGCGTGCTGGCTCTTGGCCGGGTAGCCGAGCTCGAGGTCGAACGACACGTCGCCATCCGCGATCTGCAGGTTCTTGAGCGACCGGGTCGCCACGAAATTCTTGCCGGTGTTGGGGTCTGCGACGGCCTTGAGCGCGTCCATGAGCCCCTCTGGGGTGAGTGCCATTGATCTAACTCCTGAATGGCGGGTAGTCTAGTGGGTCTCATGGCTCGCCCCCGGGTGCGCATGCATCGCCTTTCCCCCACCGGGGACAACAACACCCATCCAATGCCAGAGACACCTCCCGCCACCGGACTCCTGCTCACCGGCGGCGGCGCCCGGGCCGCCTACCAGGTCGGCGTGCTCGAGGCCATTGCCGGCCTCCGGCGCGCAGCGGGCCTTGCGGGCCGGCGCAATCCCTTCGAAGTGATCACCGGCACCTCGGCCGGCGCCATCAACGCGGCCGCGCTGGCCTGCGGCGCCGACGACTTCGACGGGGCCGTCGAGCGCATCGCGCAGGTCTGGCGCGACTTTCACGCCGGGCAGGTCTACCGCGCCGATTCGCTCTCCGTGCTCGGCAGCGGCACGCGCTGGCGCATGCTGCTCGGGCTCGGGCGCTTTGCCGCCAACTGGATGCGCATCAAACCGCGCTCGCTGCTGGACAACGCGCCGCTGGCCGAGCTGCTGGCGCGCATGGTGCCGCTCGAGCGCCTGCCCCGGCTCATGCAGCAGGGCCACCTGCAGGCGCTGGCCGTGACTGCCTCGAGCTACAGCTCGGGCGAGCACGTCACCTTCTTCGAGGCCGCGGTGCCGATGGAGCCCTGGGTGCGCTCGCAGCGGCTGTCGGTGCGCGACCGCCTCAGCCACGCGCACCTGCTGGCCTCGTCGGCCATTCCCTTCGTGTTTCCGGCCACCGCGCTGCCGATGCAGGGGCACACCGAATATTTCGGCGACGGCTCGATGCGCCAGTCGGCGCCCATCGCCGCGGCCATCCACCTGGGTGCCCAGCGCATCCTGGTGATCGGCGCAGGCCGCATGCACGAGCCGCGCGACGCCGACGCGCCCAACACCTACAGCGGCTATCCCACCATGGCGCAGATCGCGGGCCATGCGCTGTCGAGCATCTTTCTCGATGCGCTGGCGGTGGACATCGAGCGGCTGCGGCGCATCAACCACACGCTCGGCCTCATTCCCGAGGAAGCGCGCGCATCGAGCACGCTGCGCCCGCTCGACCTGCTGGTGATCGCGCCGTCGGAGCGCCTGGACGTGATCGCGGCGCGCCATGTCGATGCACTGCCCGGCGCGGTGCGCCACCTGCTGGGCGGCTCCAAGGTTGCGGCCGACGTGAAGGGCGGTGCGCTCGCGAGCTACCTGCTGTTCGAGGCGGGCTACACGCGCGAGCTGATGGCGCTCGGGCGGGCCGACACGCTGCGCCAGCAGAGCGAGGTGCTGCGGTTCTTCGGGTGGGATGCGGCGGCCTGAAGCAGGTCAGCGCGCACCGCCGCTGTCGCCAGGAACACTCCTCAACGCGCTACCCCGCCTCGGAAATCCCAAGCTCCGAGCACACCCGCCCCACCAGCGCCTTCAGCGACGCGAGCTCGGCCTCGAGCCGCGCCACATTGGCCCTGAGCGCGGCAACCTCGCCGAGCGATGCATCGTGCGCGCCGTAAGCAGCATCGGACGACGCACCCGCGGGCCCCGCAACTTCTTCCGCCGGCGCGCCGCTCAGCAAGTGCGCCCAGCGGCTTTCGCGCGCGCCCGGCAGCCGCGCGAGCTTCACCACCAGCGCGCCGGCCGGCCGCTCGGCGAGCTCGTCGAGAAAAGCCTCGACCGACGAAATGTCCGCGAAGTTGTGCATGCGGTCGCAGGCGATGCGCAGTTCGCCCGCCGTTTGCGGACCGCGCAGCATCAGCACCGTGAGCAGGATCACCGACTGCGACGGAATGCGCAGCACGCGGTCGATGTTGTGCTCGTAGCGGAATGCCCGGCCGCCGCTGGTTTCGGCCACCAGGCTGTAGCCCTTGAGGCTGTCGATGGCGGCCTGCACCTGGGCCTCGCTCAGGTCGAGCACCGGGTTGCGGCTGGTCTTCTGGTTGCAGCCGGACACCAGCGAATTGAGCGTCAGCGGATAGCTGTCGGGCACGGTGCGCTGCTTCTCGGCCAGCACGCCGAGCACGCGGGTTTCGACGAGCGAAAGAATGGGAAGGGCCTGGGTCATTGCTCAAGGAATCCTGAATGAAAACGAGGGCGGCAAGGGCCGGCTGTTCACGGCACCGCCACGCCGAGTATCGGTCCCAGCTCCCGGGTGAAGTCGCTGCGCCGCAAGGCAAGCGAATGCAGTGCCGACACGGTGCCGTCGAGGTAGAGCGCGTCGCGGCAATGCAGCACGTCGCGAAAGTAGAGCGCGAACTCGTAAAAGTTCACCGGCTGCTCGCTGATCACGAAGATCGCCGTGTGGCCCGACACGCCCACGCCGTTGCGGATCTTGCGCGAATCGGAATCCGGGATGAAGGCGGGATGCACCACGCCGCGGCGCAGCAGCAGCGGGCCCGACTGGGTCGCCAGCCGAACGCCCTCTTTCGGCAGCGCCGCATATTCGGACGACTCGACCACGCGCGGCCCCGCATCGGACACCAGGAACACGCCGTTCGGCTTGAGGAAGAAGTTGCCCGCACCGGCCGCCAGGTTGAGCGGCGCCTCCTCGCGTCCCTCCTGTACCAGCAGGCCGACCGGGGAAAAGTCCGCGTGGTACATGCCGGCATTCATCGCGAACACGAGCTGCCGGTTGCGCGCGGCGAGCCAGGCTTCGAGGCGGTCGAAGCGCTTGAACGGGGCGCCGCTGTCATCGTGCAGGAACAGCTCGAGCCGCTCCTTGCGCACGTCGATCTTCACGACGGTGTAGCGCGGTTCGGCGGCAGCCGCTGAGGCCAGGCTGGCCGCGCCGGCCAGGCACAGGGCCAGCAGGAGCAGCAGCTTTCTCTTGAAGCCACGGAAAGCCGCCTCTGGCTTCAGCCGTTCTGGATGCGGGCGACCAGCGCCTTGGTGAACGCCGCCGTGCCGGCGCTGCCGCCCAGGTCGCCGGTGCGCACCTTGTCGACGTTGAGCGTGTCGTCGATGGCCTTGCGCAGGCGCGTGGCCAGATCGGGCAGCCTGACGTGCTCGAGCATCAGCGCGGCGGCCAGCAGCAGTGCCGTGGGGTTGGCGATGCCCTTGCCGGCGATGTCGGGCGCCGAGCCGTGCACGGCCTCGAAGATCGCCGCATCGGCGCCGATGTTGGCACCGGGCGCCATGCCCAGGCCGCCCACCAGGCCCGCCACCAAGTCGGACAGGATGTCGCCGAACAGGTTGGTCGTCACCAGCATGTCGAACTGCCACGGATTGAGCACCAGCTTCATCGCGCAGGCGTCGACGATGATGGTGTCGAGCTCGAACTTGCCCTTGTACTTCTCTTCGTAGAGCCTGAGGCCCGTCTCCAGGAACAGGCCGGTCAGCACCTTCATGATGTTGGCCTTGTGCACCAGCGTGACCTTCTTGCGGCCGGCGGCAATGGCGGTCTCGAAGGCGTATTCGAGCAGGCGCAGGCAGCCCTGGCGCGTGTTGATGCCGGTGGCCATGCCCACGGCGTGCGGATCGCCGTCGATGCGCACATAGTGCTCGTGGCCGATGTACAGGCCCTCGAGGTTCTCGCGCACGACCATCAGGTCGATCTTGTCGAAGCGGCCGCCCGGAATGATGGTGCGCGCGGGGCGCAGGTTGGCGTAGAGCTGGAATTCCTCGCGCAGCCGCACGTTCGACGAGCGGTAGCCTCCGCCCGAGGGCGTCTCGAGCGGGCCCTTGAGGGCCAGGCGGGTGCGGCGGATGCTGTCCAGCGTGGCCTGCGGCAGCGGATCGCCCGAGGCCTGGACGCCGCCGAGGCCGGCGATCTGGCGGTCCCATTCGAAGGGCGCCTTCAGCGCATCGAGCGCGGCCAGGGTGGCGTCGACGATCTCGGGGCCGATGCCATCGCCGGGAATCAGGGTTGCGGGAATGGGGGTGGTCATCGGAAACTCGCTTTCTGTATATCCATCTTGTATATCTCTTTGCCCTATCAGCAGAGAGGGCGTTCGCAAAACGCGCGGGATGGAGCATACGTCGCGCCGGAGACACCCCGGCGCCTTTCGGGTCACTGGGGGTCCGGCAACTCCTGGTCGAGCAGCGAAGCGCGGGCGATCACGAGGCCGGGACGCAGCAGCGCGCCGGGCGCGATCACCGCGTTGGCACCGATGCGCACGCCGTCGCCCGCCAGCGCGCCGAACTTCTCGCTGCCCGTGGCCTGCAATGCGCCGCCCTCGCCGCCTCGCACGAAGATCTGCTTGGCGGCACGCTCGTTGCGGTGGTTGCAGACGATGCTGCCGGCCTCCAGGTTCACGCCCGCACCCAGCACCGAATCGCCGACGAAATTGAAGTGCGCAAGGGCCGTGCCCGCGAAGACGAAGGACGACTTGAGTTCCGAGCCCGGGCCGAGGGTGCAGCGCTCGCCCACCCAGTTGCCGCCGCGCAGATAGGCGCCGGCCGCCACGAAGCAGCCGGCGCCAATGATCAACGGCCCCTTCAGCACTGCGCCGGCTTCCACGTTGGCGCTGCGGTGGATCGCCACTTCGCCTTCGACGGCAAATTCGCCCGCCGGCAGCGCCGCGAGCAGTTCGCGGACGATTTCCGCCGCCCGCGCGGTGATTTCCCAGGGCGCCAGCCCACCCCAGCGCGCGAGCGGCGAGGCGGCAAAGCCGGCGATGTAGGCGGTGAGATCGATGGCATTCGGCATGCTGCGATGCTGCCACCTAAAATGCCCGGTTCCCGCAAGTTCGTCGCCACTCCCCGAAAGCGCCCTCCCCGATGTCCGCCCCGCGCAAGCTCTTCGTCACCACCGCCCTGCCGTATGCCAACGGCAAGTTCCATATCGGCCACATGATGGAATACATCCAGGCCGACATCTGGGTGCGGAACCAGCGAATGAATGGCGCTGAGGTCAACTTCGTGTGCGCCGACGACGCGCACGGCGCGGCCATCACCATCGCGGCCGACAAGGCCGGCGTGACGCCGCAGGCCTTCGTGGCCGAGATCGCCGCGGGCCGCAAGCCCTACCTGGACGGCTACTACATCTCGTTCGACAACTGGCACTCGACCGACGCGCCCGAGAACCACCAGCTCGCGCAGGACATCTACCGCGACCTGCGCGCCAACGGCCTGATCGAAACCAAGAGCGTCGAGCAGTTCTACGACCCCGAAAAGGGCATGTTCCTGGCCGACCGCTTCATCAAGGGCGAGTGCCCCAACTGCCACGCCAAGGACCAGTACGGCGACAACTGCGAGGTGTGCGGCGCCGTCTACGCGCCCACCGAGCTGATCAACCCCTACTCGGCGCTGTCGGGCGCCAAGCCCGAGTTGCGCAGCTCCGACCACTTCTTCTTCAAGCTCTCGGACCCGCGCTGCGAGGCCTACCTGAAGGAATGGACCGCCGCGCCCGGCCACGTGCAGTCCGAAGTGCAGAACAAGATCCGCGAGTGGCTCTACAAGGACGACGAAGGCAAGGGCGGCCTCGGCGACTGGGACATCAGCCGCGACGCGCCCTACTTCGGCATCGAGATTCCCGATGCGCCGGGCAAGTACTTCTACGTGTGGCTCGACGCGCCCGTGGGCTACCTGGCCTCGCTCAAGAACCTGCTGGACAAGCGCTGCATCGAGCTCGGCGGCGACGGCATCTCGTACACCGAGTACATGGCCGACCCGGACCTGGAGCAGGTGCACTTCATCGGCAAGGACATCATCACCTTCCACACCCTGTTCTGGCCCGCGATGCTGCACTTCAGCGGCCGCAAGGCGCCCGATGCGGTGTACGTGCACGGCCACCTCACGGTCAGCGGCGAGAAGATGAGCAAGAGCCGCGGCACCGGCATCGACCCGCTGCGGTACCTGTCGATCGGCCTGGACCCCGAATGGCTGCGCTACTACATCGCGGCCAAGCTCAACGGCCGCAACGAGGACATCGACTTCAACCCCGAGGACTTCGTGGCGCGCGTCAACAGCGACCTCGTGGGCAAGTACATCAACATCGCGAGCCGCGCGGCCGGCTTCATCGGCAAGCGCTTCGGCGGCAGGCTGGGCGAAGTGTCGGCCGACGGCGACGCACTGCTGTTCGCGCTGCGCGATGCGGCACCACAGCTGCATTCGCTCTACGACGGCCGCGACTACGCCCGCGCGCTGCGCGAGGTGATGGCGCTGGCCGACAAGGTGAACGAATACGTCGACCAGAACAAGCCCTGGGAACTGGCCAAGAAGGAAGGCCAGGAAGCGCGGCTGCACGACGTGTGCACCGTGTGCATCGAGGCCTTCCGCCTGCTCACGCTGTACCTGAAGCCGGTGCTGCCGGCGCTCGCCACCAATGTCGAGGCCTTCCTCCGGATCGAGCCGCTCGCCTGGGCCGACGCCGCGCAGAGCCTGCCGGCCGGCCACGCCATCGGCGAGTACAAGCACCTGATGCAGCGCGCCGACGCCAAGATCGTCGACAAGCTGTTCGACGCGCCCGAGGTGCCGGCTGCTGCGGCCGAAGCCGCCACCGCCGATGCACTGCCGGGCGGCGAAGCCATCGCGCCCACGATCACCATCGACGACTTCGTGAAGATCGACCTGCGCATCGCGAAGATCGTTGCCTGCGAGAAGGTCGAGGGCTCGACCAAGCTGCTGCGCCTGACGCTCGATGCGGGCGAGGGAAAGACCCGCAACGTGTTCAGCGGCATCGCATCGGCCTATCAGCCCGAGCAGCTCGTGGGCAAGCTCACGGTGCTGGTCGCCAACCTCGCGCCACGCAAGATGAAGTTCGGCATCAGCGAAGGCATGGTGCTGGCCGCGAGCCATGGCGACGAAAAGGCCCACCCCGGCATTCATGTGCTCGAGCCCTGGCCGGGCGCAACGCCGGGCATGCGCGTTCGTTGAGAAACAGGCTGCGGCTGGGTAGCTAGCCGAGCTTGTTGACCAGCACCAGGTCGGCAAACACCTTGCCGCCCACCGAGATGTGGTCGCGCATCGCCTCCGCGGCGTTGTCCGCGTGGCCCTTCAGGATCCACTCCACCACCCGCTCGTGCTCGCGCTGCGACGCGGCCAGGCGACCGGGCTTCTCGAACATCCGCCCGCGGTAGGCCGCAATGCGCAGGCGCACGGTCTGCGCCTGTTCGACGATGAACGGGTTGCCGCTCGCGCGGTAGATCACGTCGTGCAGCGCGGCATTGGCAAGCTGGTAGCCCTCCGCGTCGTCCGCCTGCGCCCGGGCGGCCGTGCCTTCGAGCGCGCGCTGCAGTTCGATGCGCAGCGCCGGCCCGATGCGCAGCGCTGCGAGCCGCGCCAGCACCCCTTCGAGTTCGCCCAGCGCTTCCATCATGGCGACGAGTTCGTTGGCGCGCAGCTGGCGCACGTAGATGCCGGTGCGCGGAACGATGTCGACCAGCCCGCGCGCGCTCAGCAGCAGCAGGGCCTCGCGCACCGGTGTGCGCGAGATGTTGAAGCTCGCGGCCAGCGCCTTTTCGTCGATCGGCATGCCGGGCGACAGCGTGCCGTCCAGGATGTCTTTTTCAAGCCGGCCGCGGATCTGGTCCTGCAGGCTGCTGGCGTCAAGGGTTTTCGCGGGTTGCATGGGTGCGTGGATATTAGCTAACCTTGTAGATATATCAATTGATCTCTTTGGTACATCAATGCTTCCCACCCTCCAGATCGACGGCCACGTCGCCTACCTCACGCTGCGCCGGCCGCAGGCCGCCAACAAGCTGACGCCGGAGGACCTGCCCGCCATCGTTGGCCATCTGGAGACGGTGAACGGCTCGCCCAGCGTGCTGGTGCTGGTCGTTCGCTCCGAAGGTAAATATTTTTGCAGCGGCTACGATATATCAGAGGTCGCCGCCAGCAGCCAGACCGAGGGCCGCAGCTTCGGCGAGATGGTCGATGCGCTGGAAAACTGCCGCGCCGTCACCATTGCGGCGGTGCATGGCGGCGTGTTCGGCGGCGCCACCGACCTGGTGCTGGCCTGCGACTTCCGCGTGGGCGTGCGCGCCGCCGAGATGTTCATGCCGGCCGCCCGGCTCGGCCTGCACTACTACCAGAGCGGCATGGAGCGCTATGTCTCCCGCCTTGGGCTGGACACGGCCAAGCGGCTCTTCCTCACGGCCGAGAAGCTCGACGGCAGCGCGATGCGCGACTGCGGGTTCCTCACGCAGCTGGTGGACGACGCAGCGGCGCTCGACGCCGAAGTGCTGCGCCTGCGCACCACGCTCGCCGGCATGGCGCCGCTCGCGCTGCTGGGCATGAAGAAGCACCTGAACCAGATCGCGCGCGGCACGGCCGATGCCGCCTCGATCCAGCGCGAGGTGCAGCGCACCGTCGCATCCGAAGACCTGGCCGAAGGCGGCCGCGCCTGGCGCGAGAAGCGCCCGCCGGTCTTCAAGGGCCGCTGAGCGCGGCTCCTCCGGCACATCGACAAGACACAGGAGACAAGGCATGAAAAAAGAAATACGGGCCGTTTCGCTCGCGGCCGTGGCATGGCTCGCCTCGGCCGGCGCGCTCGCGGACAGCTACCCCTCGCGCCCGATCACGCTGGTGGTGGGCTTCCCCGCGGGCGGCGGCGCCGACACGGTGGCGCGCATCGTGAGCGACAAGCTGGCCAAGATCCTCGGCCAGCCGATCGTCATCGACAACAAGCCCGGCGCGGGCACCACCATCGCGTCGGACCAGGTCGCGCGCGCGGCGCCCGACGGCTACACGCTGCTGCTGGGCAGCGGCAACCTGTACGGCAGCGACAAGCTGCTCTACAAGGCCGTGAAGTACGACGGCGCCAGGAGCTTCGTGCCCATCTCGCGCTGGAGCTCCGCGCCGATGCTGCTCGCGGTCAACAAGGACGTGAGCGCGCAGAACGTGCAGGCGCTCATCGCCCAGGCGCGGCAAAGCCCGGGCAAGCTGGCCTATTCGTCGTCGGGCACCGGCGTGGTGACGCACCTGGCGGGCCTGTCGTTCGAGAAGGCCGCCGGCGTGACCATGCTGCACGTGCCGTACAAGGGCGGCGCGCCGTCGATCCAGGCCGTGGCCGCCGGCGACGTGCAGCTGACCTTCGGCACACCGCCCTCGGTGCTGCCGATGGCGCAGGGCCAGAAGCTGCGCGTTCTGGCCGTCACCTCGGGCCAGCGCTCGCCGCTCTTTCCCGACGTGCCGAGCGTCGCCGAGGCCGGCGTGAAGGGCTACGACTTCACCTTCTGGTTCGGCCTGTTCGCACCGGCCGGCCTGCCGCCCGAACTGGCGCAGAAGCTGTTCGACGCCAGCGTGGCGGCGCTCAACGATCCCGAGGTGAAGGCGCGGCTCGAGAAATCGGGCAACGAGGCGGCGCCCTCGAAGTCGCTGGCCGAGTTCCGCACTTGGGCGCTGGCCGAGGGCGCGAAATCGAAGGAACTCACCGAGCGCTCCGGCGCGACCGTCGAATGACCCCGGCCGCACCGCAAGAACTGCCAGGCGGCCCGCTGCAGGGCTTCACCGTCATCGACCTGACGCGCGTGCTCGCAGGACCCTACTGCACGCTGCTGCTCGCCGACCTGGGCGCGCGCGTGATCAAGGTGGAGCAGCCCGGCCTGGGCGACGACGCGCGGCAGATCGGGCCCTTCGTCGACGGCGACTCGGCCTACTTCATGTCGGTCAACCGCAACAAGGAGTCGATCGCGCTGGACCTGAAGGCACCGGCCGACCGGGCCGTCTTCGAACAGCTGCTGGCCACGGCCGACGTGCTGGTCGAGAACTTCCGGCCCGGCACCATGGAGAAGCTCGGCTACGGCTGGCCGCAGCTCCATGCGCGCTTTCCGCGGCTGGTGTTCACCTCGGTCTCGGGCTTCGGCCAGACCGGCCCCTACAGCCGGCGCCCCGCCTACGACATGGTGGTGCAGGCGATGGGCGGCATCATGAGCCTGACCGGCCACCCGGGCGCGCCGCCCACGCGCGTGGGCGTGTCGATCGGCGACCTGGGCGCCGGCCTGTACGCGGCCATCGGCACGCAGGCCGCGCTGCTGCAGCGCGGGCGCACGGGCCTGGGCGACCGCGTGGACGTGGCGATGCTCGACTGCCAGGTCGCGCTGCTGGAGAACGCGATCTCGCGCATGGAAGCGGACGGGCGCGCGCCGGGGCCGATCGGCTCGCGGCATCCGTCGATCACGCCCTTCGACGTGTTCCGCGCGGCGGACGGCTGGTTCGTGATTGCGGCAGGCAACGATGCGCTGTTCCAGCGCCTGTGCGCGGCGCTCGAACTGCCGGCGTTGCCCGAGGATGCGCGCTTTGCCACCAACCCCGAGCGCTGCCGGCACCACGAGGCACTGAAGCAGCTGCTGGAGCAGCGCCTGGCCGCGGCGCCCTGCGCGCACTGGCAGGCGCTGCTGATGCAGCACAACATTCCCACGGGCGGCTACAACGACGTGGCCGCGGTGGTGAACGATCCGCAGGTGCAGGCGCGCGAGATGCTGGTGCAGGTCCGCACGCAGGGCGGCCGGCCGCTCACGGTGGCGGGCAATCCGGTGCACGTGGGCGGCCACCGCACGCAGGTGGCCAGGCAACCGCCGCGGCTGGACCAGGACCGCGAGGCCATCCTCGCGGGGCTGGCGCCGCCCTGAGCGCGCGGGTGCAAAATCCGCGCATGCAAAGCCCCCGCCCCCGCTTCCGACCTTTCGTTCTCGCGGCGCTCGGCCTCGCCGGCGCCCTGCTGCTGGGCGGCTGCGCCGTGGTCACCGTGGCCAGCACCGCCGTGAGCGTGGGCGCCGGCGCGGTCGGGCTCGCGGCCGATGCCGCCATCGGCACCGCGCGCATCACCGGCAAGGCCGTGGGCGCGGCCGCCGACGCGGTGATTCCCGACAGCGACTGAGCCGGCGGCGCCCCCGCGCTGCCCGCAAGCCTTCCTGCGCACGCGGCGCGCGGGTCACAATGGCGCCACATGCAGTCACCGCTGAACATCACCCGCTTCCGCCCGCGCCTGCTGGACGCGATGGCGAGCTACAGCCGGGAGCGCTTCTTCAAGGACCTGGGGGCCGGCGCCACGGTGGGCATCGTGGCGCTGCCGCTGGCCATGGCCTTTGCCATCGCCTCCGGGCTCAAGCCCGAGGCCGGCATCTGGACGGCGATCATCGCGGGCTTCCTGATCTCGCTGCTGGGCGGTTCGGCGGTGCAGATCGGCGGGCCGGCCGGCGCGTTCATCGTGATCGTCTACGGCATCGTCGAACGCTATGGCGCGGCCAACCTGCTGATTTCCACCGCCTGTGCCGGCGTGCTGCTGTTCGCGGCGGGGCTGTTCGGGCTCGGGCGGCTGGTGCGCTTCGTGCCGCTGTCGATCGTGGTCGGGTTCACCAACGGCATCGCGGTGCTCATCCTGCTGTCGCAGCTCAAGGACCTGCTCGGGCTCACGGTCGCCAAGATGCCGGCGGACGTGTTCTCGCAGCTGCATGCCATGGCGTTGCAGATCGGCACCTTCAATCCCTATGCCTTCGCGCTCGGGCTGGCCTGCCTGGCCGGCCTCGCGATCTGGCCGCTGCTGCTGCAGGGCGAATCGAAGGTGGGCCATGCGGTGCAGCGCCTGGCCGGGCGCATGGCGCGTACGCGCGCGGTGCAGGTGGGCTCGCGCATGCCGGGGCCGATCGTCGCGCTGGTCACGCTCACGCTGGTGTCGTGGGGCTTCAGCCTGCCGGTGGAGACCATCGGCACGCGCTTCGGCGGCATTCCCGAAGGCCTGCCGGCCTTTGCGCTGCCCGACTTTTCATGGGAAACGGTCAAGCAGTTGGTCACGCCGACGCTGACCATCGCGATCCTGGGCGCCATCGAGTCGCTGCTGTGCGCGCGCGTGTCGGACCAGGTCAGCGGCCAGCCGCGCCACGACCCGAACCAGGAGCTGATGGCCCAGGGCATCGCCAACGTGGTGGTGCCCTTCTTCGGCGGCATGCCGGCCACCGGCACCATCGCGCGCACCGTGACCAACATCCGCTCGGGCGCCAGTTCACCGATCGCGGGCATCGTGCATTCGCTCACGTTGATGGTGGTGGTGCTGCTGGCCGCGCCGCTCGCGCGCCACGTGCCGCTCGCGGTGCTGGCGGGCATCCTGGTCTTCGTGGGCCTGAACATGGGCGAATGGCGCGAGTTCACGCCGGGGCAGCTGCGCCACTTCAGCCGCCACTACCGGCTGCTGATGCTCGGCACCTTCTTTCTCACGGTGGTGTTCGACCTGACGGTGGCGGTGCAGGTGGGCCTTGTGCTGGCCTGCGCGCTCTTCATCCGGCGCATGAGCGAGCTGTTCAGCGTCGAGCTGGTCACGATGCAGCCGCCGGTGCTCACCTACCGGCTCTACGGCGCGCTGTTCTTCGGGGCGGCGGCCAAGCTGGACGAGGCCGTCAACGCGGCCGAAAGCGCGCCGCGCGGCATGACGGTGGTGCTCGACGCCACGCACCTCATCTACCTGGACGCCACGGGCGTCGACGCGCTGCGCCAGCTGCACCGCGCGGTGCTGGCGCGCGGCGGGCTGCTGCGGGTGGAATCGCTGCAGCCGCAGCCGCTCGAGGTGATCGTGCGCTCGGGTTTTGCCGACGAACTGACGAGCGGCCAGCCGCACGGCACCGAAGGCTAGTTGGCCTCGGTGCTCCGGTCGGGCGACGAGCCGCTGCGCACCACGCGCTGGTCGTCGTTGAGGGTGGCGGTGAACACCATGGGCGAATTCGGCGGCTGGACCCAGCGCCATTCCCACTCGGTTTCGCGCTTCCGCGCATAGGGCGTGATCTTCGCCGGCTTGCCGAGCATCTTGCGCAGGTCTTCCATCATCATGCCCGGCTGCACCTTGGCGAAGTTCTCGGGCGTCAGCACCTGGCGCAGCGCGCTCATCCTGCCGTCGGCGCCGATGGTGATCATGTAGTTCTTCTGGCCCTGCGGCTGGCGGTTGTACTCGAACACGCGGCCGCCGGGCGCATCCCAGATGTTCTCGGGCTGGCCGAACCTGGCGCGCACGTCGGCTTCGGTGGAGACGCCTTCTTCCAGTTCGCTGATGCGCTGGTTGTCGCAGCCCGCAAGCCCGATCACACCCGCCAGCAGTGCCGCCGCCATGCCGATCCGCCACTGTTTTCGCTGCTTCATTCCATCCCCGGTAAAATTCGCGCCACAAAGGTCCAGTCTATGTCCATCTTCCGCCGCCCCCACTACACCTCCGAGATCACCAACTTCATCGAGGAGATGAAAGCCAAGAAGCCGACGCTGGAAGCCGAACAGCGTGCCGGCCGCGCCCTGCTCTGGGACAAGCACCTCGACCGCAGCCTGCTCGAGGAGTACAGCGAAGCCCGCGTGCCGCAGCAGCCGTACGTCTACCAGACCCAAGCCAAGTAATGGTGCCCAGCCGGCATCCATCGTTTGCCGCCGTCGTGCGCAGCTATTGAAATGATAGCAAGCACCCGATGAAGGACAACGAGGACAGCGACACGCTCGTGGCCAGCATGCCCGAAGTGGTCGACCAGGTCGCGCTCGCGAGGCTCTATGGCGAGCCGTTGTTCGCGATGCCGAAGGACCTGTACATCCCGCCGGAGGCGTTGCAAGTCTTCCTCGAGGCCTTCGAGGGCCCGCTCGATCTGCTGCTCTACCTGATCAGGAAGCAGAACTTCAACATCCTCGACATCCCGATGGCGGGGCTCACGCGGCAGTACCTGAGCTACGTCGACGAGATCCGCCAGACCAACCTGGAGCTCGCGGCCGAGTATTTGCTGATGGCCGCGATGCTGATCGAGATCAAGTCGCGCATGCTGCTGCCGCCCAAGAAGGTGGCCGACGGCGAAGAGGCCGAAGACCCGCGCGCCGAGCTCGTGCGCCGCCTGCTCGAGTACGAGCAGACCAAGCTGCAGGCCGCCGCCATCAGCGCGCTGCCGACCTACGGACGCGACTTCTGGAAGGGGCAGGTCTACATCGAGCAGTCGCTCAAGCCGCGCTTTCCCGATGTGAACGTGATCGAGCTGCGCGACGCCTGGGCCGACATCATGAAGCGCGCCAAGCTCGTGCAGCACCACAAGATCTCGCGCGAGGAGCTCAACGTGCGCGAGCACATGAGCATCGTGCTGCGCCACCTGCAGGGGCAGCGCTTCGTCGAATTCGAGAAGCTGTTCGACGTGTCGCGCGGCGCGCCGGTGCTGATCGTCACCTTCATCGCGATGCTCGAGCTCGCGAAGGAAACGCTGATCGACATCACGCAGGCCGAGGCCTTCGCGCCGATCTACGTGCGGCTGGCCTACTCGCCCGCCTGAGCCTCTTTCCTACTTCCGAGAAATCCGCCGTGCACGATTTCGACGTCCTCATCGTCGGCAGCGGCCTTGCAGGCCTCTCCGCCGCGCTGCACCTGGCGCCCACGCACCGCGTGGCCGTGCTGACCAAGCGCGCGCTCAACGACGGCTCCAGCGCCTGGGCGCAGGGTGGCATTGCCGCGGTGCTGGCCGCGGGCGACAGCTTCGACGCCCATGTGGAAGACACGCTGATCGCCGGCGCGGGCCTCTGCGACCCCCAGGCCACGCGGCTGGTCGTCGAGGGCGCGCCTGAGGCCATCGCCTGGCTGCGCGAACTCGGCGTGCCGTTCTCCGAGGAAGGCGGCGGCCTGCACCTGACGCGCGAAGGCGGCCACAGCCAGCGCCGCATCGTGCACGTGACCGACGCCACCGGCGCGGCCGTGCAGCGCACGCTGATCGAGCAGGTGCGCCGCACGCCCAGCATCTCGCTCTTCGAGCACCACACGCTGGTCGACCTCGTCACCGGCACCGGGCTCGGCCTGAAGGACCCCGCCTGCGTGGGCCTCTACGCGCTCGACGACCAAACCGATGAAGTGCTGGCCTTCCGCGCGCCGCACACCATCCTGGCCACGGGCGGCGCGGGCAAGGTGTACCTCTACACCACCAACCCCGACACCGCCACCGGCGACGGCATTGCCGCGGCCTGGCGCGCGGGCTGCCGGGTATCGAACATGGAATTCATCCAGTTCCACCCGACCTGCCTCTACCACCCGCACGCCAAGTCCTTCCTGATCAGCGAGGCGGTGCGCGGCGAAGGCGGGCTGCTCAAGCTGCCCGACGGAACGCGCTTCATGCCAAAGCACGATGAGCGCGCCGAACTCGCGCCGCGCGACGTGGTGGCGCGCGCCATCGACTTCGAGATGAAGAAGCACGGGCTGGACTGCGTGCACCTGGACATCTCGCACCAGCCGCCGGCATTTCTTAAAGAACATTTCCCCAACATCCTCGCGCGCTGCCTGGAACTGGGCATCGACATCACGCGCGAGCCGATTCCCGTGGTGCCGGCCGCGCACTACACCTGCGGCGGCGTGCTGAGCGACCTGGCCGGGCGCACCGACCTGCCCGGCCTCTACGCCATCGGCGAGACCGCCTGCACCGGGCTGCATGGCGCCAACCGCCTTGCGAGCAATTCGCTGGTCGAGTGCATGGTGTTCGCACGCGCCGCGGCCGCCGCCATTGCCGCGGCACCGGCGCGCGAGCGCATCGAACTGCCGGCCTGGGACGAAAGCCGCGTGACCGATGCCGACGAGGCCGTGGTCATCTCGCACAACTGGGACGAGCTGCGCCGCTTCATGTGGGACTACGTCGGCATCGTGCGCACCAACAAGCGCCTGGAGCGCGCGAGCCACCGCATCGCGCTGCTGCAGGCCGAGATCCAGGAGTTCTACGCGAACTTCCACGTCACGCGCGACCTGCTCGAACTGCGCAACCTGGTGCAGGTGGCCGAGCTGATCGTGCGCTGCGCCCAGGCCCGCCACGAAAGCCGCGGGCTGCATTTCAGCCGCGACTATCCCTCGCTCGCCGAGCCGACCGCACCGACCGTGCTGGTGCCCTCGGCGGACTGAAAACCACCCGCTTTTCACGTTTTCTTCACTCAAGGATGCCCGGCCACCGACGCCCGCAGGGAGAAACCCAACCATGTCGAACACCACCACCCCACCGCCGGAAACCACGCCAGCCTCGCCCTACGGCACGCTGCCGCCGGCCTCGCTGCCCGCCTCGCGCAAGCCCCTGAGCCTGCCGCGCCTGGCCGACATGCATGCGCGCGGCGAGAAGATCTCGATGCTCACCGCCTACGACGCCACCTTTGCGGCCATGGCCGACGCGGCCGGCATCGATTGCCTGCTGGTCGGCGACTCGCTCGGCATGGTCTGCCAAGGCCTGAACAGCACCGTGGGCGTGAGCCTGGACGCCATGCGCTACCACACCGACAGCGTCTCGCGCGGCCTGCGCCGTGTGCAGGGCACGGCCTGGCTGATTGCCGACCTGCCCTTCGGCAGCTACCAGGAATCGCGCGAGCAGGCCTTGCGCAGCGCCACGGTGCTGATGCAGGCCGGCGCGCACATGGTCAAGCTCGAAGGCGGCGGCTGGACCACCGAGACGGTGCGCTTCCTGGTAGAGCGCGGCATTCCGGTGTGCGCGCACCTGGGCCTGACGCCGCAGACCGTGCATGCGCTGGGCGGCTACCGCGTGCAGGGCAAGGGCGACGCCGGCGCGCTGCTCAAGCAGCAGGCGCATGCGCTGCAGGACGCGGGCGCGACCATGCTGGTGCTCGAGATGGTGCCGGCCGCGCTGGCCGCCGAACTCACCGCCGAACTCAAGCACTGCGCCACCATCGGCATCGGCGCCGGCAAGGGCACCGCCGGCCAGGTGCTGGTGTTGCACGACATGCTGGGCATCAACCTCGGAAAGATGCCGAAGTTCGTGCGCAACTTCATGGCCGATGCGCCGGGCGTGCTGCCCGCCCTCAAGGCCTACGTGCAGGCCGTCAAGGACGGCAGCTTCCCCGACGACCAACTCCACGCCTGGTAAGGAAGGAACCGAGACATGTACATCGCACACACCATCGACGAGCTGCGCAGCCACCTGGCCGCCTTCGAGCGCCCCGCCTTCGTCCCCACCATGGGCAACCTGCATGACGGCCACCTGGCCCTCGTGAAGCAGGCCAAGCCGCTGGGCGACGTGACGGTGGCGAGCATCTTCGTGAACCGCCTGCAGTTCCTGCCGCACGAGGATTTCGACACCTATCCGCGCACCTGGGACAGCGACTGCGAGAAGCTGCGCACGGCCGGCTGCGACGTCCTCTTTGCGCCCGACGAGAAGGCGCTCTACCCCGAGCCGCAGACCTGCAAGGTGCACCCGGACCCGGCACTCGCCGACATCCTCGAAGGCCATTTCCGTCCGGGCTTCTTCGTCGGCGTGTGCACGGTGGTGATGAAACTCTTCCAGTGCGTGCAGCCGCGCGTGGCGGTGTTCGGCAAGAAGGACTACCAGCAGCTCATGATGATCCGCCACATGGTGCGGCAGTTCGCGCTGCCGATCGAGATCGTGGGCAGCGAGACCTTCCGCGCCGACGACGGGCTTGCGCTGTCGTCGCGCAACGGCTACCTGAGCGAGGCCGAGCGCGTGGAGGCCGTGCAGCTCTCGAAGGCGCTGAAGGCCATGGCCCAGGCGGTGCAAGCCGGCGAGCGCGATTTGGCCGCGATCGAAGCGCGGGCAATGCAGGCGCTGGCGCAGCGCGGCTGGCAACCGGACTATCTTGTGCTGCGGCGCCGCTCCGACCTGCAGGCGCCCAGTTCCGCCAATCTGGCTGGCGAGCCGCTCGTGGCGCTGGCCGCGGCGCGGCTGGGCGGCACGCGGCTGATCGACAACCTCGAAATCGACGCGATGCCCTCATGACCTACAGCGTCAAGGAAATCTTCTACACCCTGCAGGGCGAAGGCGGACAGGCCGGCATGCCGGCCGTGTTCTGCCGCTTCGCGGGCTGCAACCTCTGGACCGGCCGCGAGGAAGACCGCGCCACAGCCGTCTGCCGTTTCTGCGACACCGATTTCGTCGGCACCGACGGCACGCTGGGCGGCAAGTTCAAGAATGCCGAGCTGCTGGCCGACACCATCGCCGCGCAATGGCCGGCCGAAGACGCCGAGCACCGGCTGGTGGTGCTGACCGGCGGCGAGCCGCTGCTGCAGGTGGACGCCGCGCTGGTCGATGCGCTGCATGCGCGGCGCTTTCGCATTGCGGTGGAAAGCAACGGCACGGTCGCCGCGCCCGAAGGCATCGACTGGCTCTGCATCAGCCCCAAGGCCGGCGCGCCGTGGGTGCAGCAGCGCGGGCAGGAGCTCAAGCTGGTGTGGCCTCAGACCGAATTCGATCTCGACACGATGGCGCGCACCGGCGAGTTCACGCACCGCTTCCTGCAGCCGATGGACGGACCCGACCGCATAGCCAACACCGAGCTGTGCATTGCCGAATGCATGCGCCATCCGGCGTGGCGCCTCAGCGTGCAGACCCACAAGATCACCGGCATCCGCTGAGCGCGGACATTCTTCAGATGCGATTCACCATCAGCCAACGCTTTTTCTTCGACGCCGCGCACACGCTCAAGCGCGAGATCGAAGCCGAAGGCAGCCGCCGTATCCACGGCCACACCTACCACGCCGAAGTCTGGCTCGCGGGCCAGCGCGATCCCGTCACAGGCATGGTCGTCGACCTGGGAGTGCTGCGCCGCCGGCTCGGCGACGTGCGCGAGCAGCTCGACCACCACCTGCTCGACGACGTGGCGGGGCTGCATCCGCCGACGCTCGAGAACCTGTGCCTGTTCATTGCGGACGCGCTGCCGGAATTCAGGCCCTCGCTCGCGCGCGTGCGCGTGTGGCGCGAGGCGCTGGGGGACAGTTGTACGCTGGAGTTCTGAGTCTCGCTCCCTCTCCCCTCGGGGAGAGGGTTGGGGTGAGGGTGAGCGGCAGCGAAGGCCGCGCGATGTTGTGAGGCCCAGGCCCTCACCCTAACCCTCTCCCGGAGGGAGAGGGAACAAAACCTCAGGCCGCGCCGATGCCCGCCACCAGGCTCCCCGGCGCCTGCCCCTTCTTCAGCCCCGCCGTGAACGCCAGCATCCGGTCGATCGGCACCCTCGCGCGCAGCCCCAGCGCCGGGTCGACGTGGATTTCGCCCGCGCCGGTTTCCAGCGCATCCGCCAGTTCCACCAGCCCGTTCATCGCCATCCACGGGCAATGCGCGCAGCTCTTGCAGGTGGCGCCGTTGCCGGCCGTGGGGGCCTCGATGAAGGTCTTGCCGGGGTTCAGCGTGCGCAGCTTGTGCAGCATGCCGCTGTCGGTGGCAACGATGAATTCGCTCGCGTCCATGCGCTGCGCCGCGTTCAGGATGGCCGAGGTGGAGCCTACCGCGTCGGCCAGCGCGATCACGTCGGCCGGCGACTCCGGATGCACCAGCACCTTCGCGGCCGGATGCGCCTTCTTGAGCAGTTCGAGCTCGAGCGACTTGAACTCGTCGTGCACGATGCAGGCGCCGTTCCAGCTGACCATGTCGGCACCGGTCTGGCGCTGGATGTAGTCGCCCAGGTGGCGGTCGGGGCCCCAGAGGATCTTGCGGCCCTGGGCGTGCAGCGCGCTCACCACGTCGAGCGCGCAGCTCGAGGTGACGAGCCAGTCGGCGCGCGCCTTCACGGCCGCGCTGGTGTTGGCATAGACCACCACGGTGCGGTCGGGGTGCCGGTCGCAGAAGGCGCTGAACTCGTCGACCGGGCAGCCCAGGTCGAGCGAGCAGTTGGCGTCCAGATCGGGCATCAGCACGCGCTTCTCGGGCGAGAGGATCTTGGCGGTCTCGCCCATGAAGCGCACGCCCGACACCACCAGCGTCTGCGCCGCATGGTCGCGGCCGAAGCGCGCCATCTCGAGCGAATCGCTCACGATGCCGCCGGTTTCCTCGGCCAGGTCCTGCAGGTCGGGGTGCACGTAGAAGTGCGACACCATCACCGCGTTGCGCTCGCGCAGCAGGCGGCGGATGCGCTCCTTGAGTGCGATGCGCTCATCTTGCGAGGGCTCGGGCGGCACGCGGGCCCAGGCGTGGCGCGTGTCGCAGGCCGCGCCGGCGCCTGCCGCGGGTTGTTCGTAGTCGACGTCGATGACGAAAGAAGGGGCAGCCATGGACACGCTCAGCCTTCCTGGAAACGCATCGAGAAGTCGATGGCCTTCACGTCCTTGGTGAGCGCACCGACGGAGATGCGGTCCACGCCGGTGTCGGCCAGCGTGCGCAGGCCCTCGAGCGTCACGCCGCCCGAGATTTCGAGCACGGCCTTGCGGTCCTCGCCGGCTTCGGCGTTGATGTGGACGGCCTCGCGCAGCGTCGGCAGGTCCATGTTGTCGAGCAGCACCATGCGCGCGCCCGCCTCCAGCGCCTCGCGCAGCTGCGCCAGGGTTTCGACCTCGACCTCGACGAAGGCCGCGCGCTGCGCCGCCGGCGCCACCGCACGCAGCGCCGCGGCCACGCCGCCGGCCGCGGCAATGTGGTTTTCCTTGATGAGCACCGCGTCGTAAAGGCCGATGCGGTGGTTCACGCCGCCGCCCGTGCGCACCGCGTACTTCTGAGCAAGGCGCAGGCCCGGCAGCGTCTTGCGGGTGTCGACGATGCTCGCGCGCGTGCCGCACACGGCGTCGGCATAAAGCGCCGTCTTGGTGGCGACCGCGCTCAGCAGCTGAAGAAAGTTGAGCGCGGTGCGCTCGGCCGTGAGCAGTGCGCGCGCCGTGCCCTCGATCTCCAGCACGGTCTGGTCGGCCGCGCAGCGCTCGCCCTCGCCGCACAGCCAGCGGATGCGGGCCTGCGGATCGAGCTGCCGCACGGTGGCTTCGACCCAGGGCGCGCCGCAGAGCACGGCCGCCTCGCGCGCCAGCACGCGGGCATGGGCGCGGCGGCCGGGGTCGACCAGCGAGGCGGTCAGGTCGCCGTCCGCCACGTCTTCCTGCAGGGCGCGGGCGGCGTCGGCCTGGGCCAGCGCGGCCACGGCCGGCGCCGAAAAATCAAAGCGAGGGCTCATGGCTGTCTTGTCTCTTCAGTCTTGTGTGTAGTTCATGGTCATGGCACACGGCCCGGACGCCTCTAGGGCCGCACCGACTCGGGCACCGGATCGCGGCCGGTCAGCGAGGCCACCGCCTCCTGCGGGCTCAGCCGGCCGTCGAGCAGCGCGACCACGCCTTCGGAGATGGGCATTTCCACGCCCAGGCCGCGCGCACGCTGCACCACGGTGCGTGCGCAATAGACGCCTTCGGCGACATGCCCCAGCGAAGCGACGGCCTGCGCCAGCGTGTGGCCCTGGGCCAGCAGCAGGCCCACCTTGCGGTTGCGAGAAAGGTCGCCGGTGGCCGTGAGCACCAGGTCGCCCAGGCCGGAAAGGCCCATGAAGGTTTCGGCGCGCGCGCCGAGCGCCAGCCCGAAGCGCGTCATTTCGGCCAGGCCCCGCGTGATGAGCGCCGCGCGCGCATTGAGCCCCAGCGCCAGGCCGTCGCAGAGGCCAGTGGCAATGGCCAGCACGTTCTTGACGGCACCGCCGACCTCCACGCCCACGATGTCGTCATTGGCATAGACGCGCAGGGCCGGGCCGTGGAAGGCCTCGACCAGCGCGTCGCGCACCGCGGCATGGGGGCTTGCGGCCACCAGCGCCGTCGGGCGGCCCTCGGCGACTTCCTGCGCAAAGCTCGGGCCGCTGAGCACGCCGGCCATCAGTTCAGGCGCGACCTGCCCCCAGATTTCGTGGGCCAGCAGGCCGTAGGAGGTGGGAGACGAAGCATCGAGCGCGGGTTCGACGCCCTTGCACAGCCACGCGACCGGCGCGGTCGTGCCGCGCAAAGCGATGAGCTGCTGGCGCAGCGCGGCCATGGGCGTGGCCACCACGACCAGTTCGGCGCCCGCCCGGGCCTGGTGCAGGTCGCCGGCGCGCACCGTGAGTGCGGGCGGCAGCGCCAGGCCGGGCAGGTAGCGGACGTTTTCGCGCGCCTTGGCAATGGCCTCGGCCTGGGCCGCATCGCGCGCCCAGAGCGTGACCTCGTGGCGGCCCGCCGCATTGACAGCCAGCGCCGTGCCCCAGGCACCGGCGCCATGAACGCAGATCTTCATCGGCGTTGCGGCGCTGTGCCGGCTTTACTGCGTGACGATCGGCGAGGGCTGGCCGGCGGCCTGCGCCTGCTGCTGCTCGTACATCGCCTGGAAGTTGATTTCCGCCAGGTGCACGGGCGGGAAGCCGCCGCGCTGGATCACATCGGCCACGTTGCCGCGCAGGTAGGGATAGACGATCTGCGGGCAGGCGATGCCCAGGATCGGGCCCATCTGGTCTTCGGGCAGGTTGCGGATCTCGAAGATGCCGGCCTGCTTGGCTTCGACCAGGAACACGGTCTTGTCCTGGATCTTGGTCTGCACGGTGGCCGACACGGTGATCTCGAAGATGCCTTCGGCCACCGGCTGGGCGTCCACGCCGAGCTGGATGTCGACTGTGGGCTGCTCCTGCTCGAGCAGGATGGCGGGCGAATTGGGCTGTTCGAGCGACAGGTCCTTGAGGTAGACGCGCTGGATCTGGAAAACGGGATCTTGGGCTTGCTGGTCGGCCATGGCTGAACTTTCGAGGATCAAAACAATGCCCGCCGGGGAGAGCTTCCCGCAGCGGGCTGCAGATGAATGAGCAGGCGATTATCGCCCCGCGGCCGGACCACTTTCGCGACGCCCGGCTGCTTTGTGTGTCAGGCGCCTTGGAGCAGGGGCACCAGGCCGCCGCGGCCGTCCAGCGCCACCAGGTCGTCGCAGCCGCCCACGTGGGTGTCGCCGATGAAGATCTGCGGCACCGTGCGGCGCTGGGTGATCTCCATCATGGTGCTGCGGGCCGCGGGATCGCTGTCGATGCGAATTTCTTCGATCTCCTCGACACCCTTGGACTTGAGGATCTGCTTGGCGCGAACGCAGTACGGGCAGAAGGCGGTGGTGTACATCTTGACGGCTTGCATACGCTTTACCTTGGGGAAGCCTCAGGCTTTTTCAACGGGCAGGTTAGCCTCTTTCCAGGCCTTGAGGCCGCCGGAAACCGCTTGGGCCTGCTCGTAGCCCAGTTTCTTGGCCATGGCCACGGCGCGCTGGGCGCGGGCGCCGGTGGCGCACACCAGCAGCAGCGGCACGCCCTTGTTCTTGACCGCGCCGGTCAGTTTTTCCTCGAGCTGGTTCAGGGGCACGTTCTTGGCGCCGATCATGTGGCCGGTGGCGAACTCTTCGGGTTCGCGTACGTCGACCAGCACCGCGCGTTCGCGGTTGATGAGGTGCACCGCGCCCTGGGCCGTGAGCGTGCCGCCGCCGGCGCCGCGCACGAGCGGCCAGGCCAGCATGCCACCCGAGCTGAGTGCGATCAGGATCAGCATCCAGTTCGCGGTGACGAATTCGATCAATTTCACGGGGGTTCCTTGGATGGCAAACCCGGGATTTTAGAATGCTGGTTTTCCCAAGCGCTGCCAAAGGCTTCCCACATGCACAAACTGGTACTGATCCGCCACGGCGAATCGACCTGGAATCTCGAAAACCGCTTCACCGGCTGGACCGATGTCGACCTGACCGAAACCGGCATCGAGCAGGCCAAGCAGGCCGGCCGGCTGCTCAAGGCCGAGGGCTACGACTTCGACGTCGCCTACACCAGCGTGCTCAAGCGCGCCACCCGCACGCTCTGGCACACGCTGGACGAACTCGACCGCACCTGGCTGCCCGTGGTGCATTCGTGGCGCCTGAACGAGCGCCACTACGGCGCCCTGCAGGGCCTCAACAAGGCCGAAACCGCCAAGAAGTATGGCGACGAGCAGGTGCTGGTCTGGCGCCGCAGCTACGGCACCCCGCCGCCGCCGCTGGAAGCCGACGACCCGCGCAGCGAGCGCTCCGACGTGCGCTACGCCAAGCTTTCGCCCGAGCAGGTCCCGCTGACCGAATGCCTGAAGGACACGGTGGCACGCGTGCTGCCGTTCTGGAACGAATCGATGGCGCCGGCCATCCGCACCGGGCGCCGCCTGGTGGTGGCGGCGCACGGCAACTCGATCCGCGCGCTGGTCAAGTACCTCGACGGCATCTCCGACGACGCCATCGTCGGCCTGAACATCCCGAACGGCATTCCGCTGGTCTACGAGCTCGACGACGAGCTCAAGCCGCTGCGGCACTACTACCTCGGCGACGCCGCGGCCGCCGAAAAGGCCGCCGCAGCGGTGGCCTCGCAGGGCAAGGGCTGAAAAAAGAAAGCCCCTCGGCGGCGCTCCCCCGTGGAACCCCGGCAGGCAATTTGCTTCCAAGCTGTGTATATTGGTTTGACAGCCGACAAGGACAATCACTCATGATGGGTCAGAAACTGAAGATTACCGGCTGGGTTGCCGCCGGCGCCGTTGCCGGCGTCTTGACCACCGTCTCGTTGCAGACGGTTGCACGCGGCTCGCTCGCGCCGCTCCCGCTCGAGGAATTGCAGCAGCTCGCCGCGGTGTTCGGCATGGTCAAGAGCGACTATGTCGAGCCGGTCGACGAGAAAAAGCTCATTTCCGACGCCATCTCGGGGATGGTGGCCGGGCTCGACCCGCATTCCCAGTACTTCGACAAGAAGTCCTTCAAGGAATTCAGGGAAGGCACCACCGGCCGCTTCGTCGGCGTGGGCATCGAGATTTCCCAGGAAGACGGGCTCATCAAGGTGGTGTCGCCGATCGAGGGCTCGCCGGCCTTCCGCGCGGGCCTCAAGCCCAACGACCTGATCACCAAGATCGACGACACGGCCGTGCGCGGCCTGTCGCTCAACGAGGCCGTCAAGCGCATGCGCGGCGAGGCCAACACCAAGGTGCTGCTGACCATCTTCCGCAAGGACGAGAGCCGCACCTTCCCGGTCACGATCACGCGCGAAGAAATCCGTACCCAGTCGGTGCG
Organism: Variovorax sp. 01N425; assembly: GCF_056399465.1. Lineage (NCBI taxonomy): Bacteria > Pseudomonadati > Pseudomonadota > Betaproteobacteria > Burkholderiales > Comamonadaceae > Variovorax > Variovorax sp. 01N425. The sequence goes on from NZ_JBFTRJ010000007.1 coordinate 290,093, forward strand.
CGGCAAGGTCATGGAGCCGGGCTACGGCTGGATCCGGCTGTCGCAGTTCCAGGAACGCACGGTCGACGACTTCGTGAAGAAGGTCGAGGACATCTACAAGGAAGAGCCCAACCTCAAGGGCCTGGTGCTCGACCTGCGCAACGACCCGGGCGGCCTGCTCGACGCGGCCGTCGCCATCTCGGCCGCCTTCCTGCCCGAGAACGTCACGGTGGTGTCGACCGACGGCCAGCTGGCCGAGAGCAAGTCCGTCTACAAGGCGGCGCCCGAGTTCTACCAGCGCCGCACCGGCAGCGATCCGCTGCGCAACCTGCCCGCGGCGCTCAAGACCGTGCCGCTGGTGGTGCTGGTGAACGAAGGCTCGGCCTCCGCGAGCGAGATCGTGGCCGGCGCGCTGCAGGACCACAAGCGCGCCACCATCATGGGCAGCCAGACCTTCGGCAAGGGCTCGGTGCAGACGGTGCGCCCGCTCGGACCGGACACGGGCCTCAAGATCACCACGGCGCGCTACTACACGCCGAGCGGTACCTCGATCCAGGCCAAGGGCATCGTGCCCAACGTGCTGATCGACGAAAGCGCCGAGGGCAGCCCGTTTGCCGCCCTGCGCATGCGCGAGGCCGACCTCGAAAAGCACCTGGCCAGCGGCCAGGGCCCCGAAACGAAGGACCCGGAACGCGAAAAGGCCCGCGACGAAGCCCGCAAGCGCCTCGAGGAAGAAGCCAAGAAGCCGCCGCAGGACCGCAAGGTGCCCGAGTTCGGCACCGACAAGGACTTCCCGCTGGTGCAGGCGCTCAACCGCCTCAAGGGCCAGCCGGTGCTCGTGAGCAAGACACAGGTCATCGTCGAGAACAAGGAAGAAAAGAAGGAAAACTGAAGCCGCGCTGCCACCAAGGCGGCCCGGGGCGCGCATGGACGATCACGACCTGCTGCGCTATTCGCGGCACATTCTTCTCGAGGAGTTCGGCATCGACGGCCAGGCGCGCGTCGGTGCCGGCCACGCGCTGGTGATCGGCGCGGGCGGCCTGGGCTCCCCGGTTGCGCTGTATCTCGCGGCCGCCGGCGTCGGGCACATTGCCCTTGTGGACGACGACGAGGTCGATCTCACCAACCTGCAGCGCCAGGTCGCCCATACCAACGACCGCGTGGGCCGGCTCAAGGTCGAATCGGCCGCCGAGGCCATGCGCGCCATCAACCCCGACATTGCCATCGAGACGCACGCCCTGCGCGCCGACGAGGCGCTGCTTTCGCGCCTGGTCGCGGCCGCGGACGTGGTGGTCGACTGCTGCGACAACTTTGCCACGCGGCACGCCGTCAATCGCGCCTGCGTGGCGCATGGCAAGCCGCTGGTGGCGGGCGCCGCGATCCGCTTCGACGGCCAGCTGAGCGTGTACGACACGCGCGATGCGGCCTCGCCCTGCTATGCCTGCATCTTTCCGCCCGACGCGGCCTTCGAGGAAACGCGCTGCGCGGTGCTTGGCGTGTTCGGCCCGGTGGTGGGCACCATCGGCACGCTGCAGGCCAGCGAAGCGCTGAAGCTGCTCGCGGGCATCGGGCCCTCGCTGGCAGGCAAGCTCCTGATGTTCGACGGCCGGCGCACCGCCTTCGATACGCTGAAGATCGCGCGCGATCCGCACTGCAGCGTGTGCGCGCAGCGCCCGGCCTGAAGAAGCGCCCTTCTCAAGGCTGCCGGGCGCCCTTGGCCCGAGCGGCGCCCTTGGCGGGGGCCCCGGGGGTCGGGCGATTCGCTTCCGACAGCACGCCCTTGCAGTCCGAATCCTGCCCCGGTCCGGTCTCGATGGTCGCGGCCAGCCCCAGCAGCGGGTTGACGGTGCCCAGCGCGAGCGCCGCCAGGCCGCGCCCTGCCAGCGGGACCACCTTGACGCCGCCCGTTGGCGAACCGAAAGTGCCGCCGATGACCAGCGGCGTGCGCAGCGAGAGGATGTTCTTGCTCTTGGGCTCCGGGCGGACCACGAAGTCGAGCGTTTCGGTCGCGAGGTTGGCCTGGCCGGTGGCATAGAACACGGCATTGGTCGTGTCCAGCACGAGGGTGCGCCCGGTCATCAGCCCCTTGTTCACGTCGAAGGCCATGGCCGCGCAGCGCAGCTCGACGTTGCGGTCGCCGCGCAGCAGGAACTTGATGATGTCGCCCCCCACGAGCGTTGCGAAGACCGGCAGCAGGTTGCCGAACTGGCCGCGCCCGGAAATCACCGCGACGTCGCCGGAAGCGCCTCCGAGCCAGTTGGCCACGGAATTGCCGGCGCCCGACAGGTTGATGCGGCCGTCGAGCCGGCCCACGCTGTTGCCCGTGGTCTCCAGCTTCGGAAACACCCGGGCGAGCTGCATGCCGCGCAGGTCGAGCGAGGCGCGGATGTCGGCCGGATCCTTCGCGCCGTCGATGCGGATCGCGCCGGCCAGCTTGCCGCCGCCCACGCCCAGGTCGAGCGGATCGAGCGTCAGCACGCCGTTGTTCAGCTTGACCTGCACGCTGCCGCGGTCGAGCGGCACGTCGCGCACGTTGCGGATGCGGTCGGCCGTGTACTTGACCTCGGCGTTCATGGCGCGCAGGCGCTCGAAGTCGAGCTTGGCGCTGGGCAGCACCTTGGCGCCCGGGGCGCGCTTCGCCTTGATGGTGGGCGGCGGCGCGACGCCCTCGACCGCCTTGGCCGAGCGTTCGGTCGGCGGCAGGCCGATGAGCGGGCCCAGGTCGTCCATGTCCATGACCTTGGAGCGCAGCTCCCCCGCCAGGTGCGGCACCTGGCCGGCCTTGTCGAAGCGCATGTCGCCGGCAATGTCGGAAAGGCCGAGCCGGCCCTTGAGCCCGGCCACTTCCCACAGCTTGCCGCGCTTGCGCAGGTCGCCGCTCAGCGCATAGGGAGAGGTTTCCGGCAGCGCGATGCCCAGCAGCGGGAACAGCGCGCCAAGGGTCTGGCCCTTGAGGTCGAACGTGGCCTGGATGCCGTCGAGGTCGGCAAAGTCGGTCACCGTGCCCGAGGCCTTCAGCCGCGTCTGGCCGGCCGCGGCATCGACCTCCAGCGGGAACGGTGGCTGGCCGGCCGCCTTGAGCTGCAGCACGTTGCCGGTGCGGCCCTCGGCCGTCAGCGGCTGGCCCTTGTAGCGGCCCTTGATGCGGTAGCTGAGCGGGAGCGTTCCCCGGCTGGTGTCGTAGCTCACGTCCGCATGCAGGTCGACGCCCAGGTGGGTGGCCAGGAAGTCGACCGCGCCGCTGTCGACCTGCATCAGGCCGATGACGGGCACGGTGCCGGCATCGGAGGTGTCCTTGCCGAGCGCCCACGTGCGGCGCCCGTCCGGCTCGATCTGCAGGCCCAGCGTGGGCGAGGACAGCGCCAGGCGCGGGATCACGACCTTGCGCGAGACGAGGGGCCAGAGCCGGATGTCGAACTCGGCGCGCTCGGCCTTCACCAGGTAGGGCTCGCGAGCCCAGGGCGGATTGGCAAACTCGATGCCGTCGGCCTTGACGGTGGCGCCGCGCAGGCCGATGCCCACGTCGAGCCGGCGCGTGATCTCGAACTTGCGCCCGGTCTTCTCGCTGACATAGCGGTTGACCGGTCCGCGCAAGGTGTCCCACGGAAAGAACGCCAGCAGCACCGCCAGTGCGGCAAGCAGCAGCACGAAAGCCGCAAGCAGCTTGAGCCAGAGCGGCCGGTCGCGAAGGACGTTCGTTGCCATGCCGAGTGGATATATCGGCCGCGGCGCCCCGCGGGTCGGCAATGGACCGCAGAAACCGTGAGGCATTGCCTACGGAGGGGGCCTCGCCGGTCCTTTCGTCAGAACGCGCCTACAACACCCTTCCTCCGAAACTTGCATGATGCTCGTCGGCGGCGCCACAAATTTCGGTGTGCAGGCATTCGCCAGCGGGGCGTCGAAGACACCTGCCAACGTCAGAGGAAGCGCGGTTCGGCATGGAGACAAGATTGCAGACCTACATCGTCGAAGACAACCTCACGATCCGTGAAAACCTCATTGGCACCCTGGAAGAACTCACCTGCACGACGGTGGTCGGCTTTGCCGAAACCGAGGCCCATGCGAGGCAATGGCTGCACGACCACAGCGAGGAGTGGGACCTGGCGGTGGTCGACCTTTTCCTCAAGCAGGGCAGCGGCCTGGGCGTGCTGCAGGCCTGCACCTCGCGCCGGGCGAACCAGAAGGTGGTGGTGCTCAGCAACTATGCAACGCCCGACATCCGGCGGCGATGCGCCGAATTCGGCGTGGATGCGGTGTTCGACAAGTCGAACGAGATCGATGCGCTGGTCGACTTCTGCATCCTGGAGGCGGTGGCTCACCGCCCCACGAGCGGCACGGGCGGCACCGGTTGAAGAAGTAGCCGGCGGCCGCCGGCTACTTCCATCAATCGATCAGCTTGTTCTTCAGTGCGTAGTACGTGAGGTCGCTGTTGGAGGACAGGTTCATCTTCTCCATGAGGCGCGTGCGGTAGGTGCTCACGGTCTTCACCGACAGCGACAGCGTCTTGGCGATGTCGCCCGCGGTCTCGCCCTTGGCGAGCTTCAGGAACACCTGGAACTCGCGCTCCGACAGTTGCTCGTGCGGCGCGGCATCGTCCTTGCGGTCGAGCTGGCGTGCCAGCAGCTCCGCCACGGCCGGCGTGATGTAGCGGCGGCCGAGCGAGATGGTGCGAATGGCGTTGACGATCTCCATCGGATCGCATTCCTTGTTGAGGTAGCCGCTCGCACCCTGGCGGATGAGATTCATCGCGTAGTGCTCTTCGGGATAGCCGCTCAGGATGAGGATGCCCACGTCCGGCGCCTTGGCGCGGATCATGGCGAGCGCGTCGATGCCGCTCTGCCCCGGCATGGAAAGGTCCATCACCAGCACGTCGAGTTCGGTGGTGCGCACGAGCTCGATGGCCTCGCGCCCGCTGGCGGCTTCGCCGGCCACGCGCAAATCGACGTGTTCGGAGAAGAACTGCCTGAGGCCAGATCTGACGATGGCGTGGTCGTCCACAATTCCAATTTTGATCATCTGTTACTTTCTTCGTTGTGCCGCGCCTGCGCAAGCCGCAGCATGCCGGTCCCCTGCTTGTTGTCAATTATTCACGAACTTGTGTTGAAAGCACCTTCGAAAGTTTCATGCATTGGCTAGCCCCTCCAAAAATGGCCGTGAGCCTGCTGCTCGCGGCGCTGGCCGCGCTGGCCCTCGTTGGGATCAACGAGGCCGGCTACCGCCAGTCGAGCCGCGCCCTGGCAGACATCGACGCGGCGCTGAAGGTGCGCGGTACGCTCAACCAGATCCTGCAGAACATGCTCGATGCCGAAACCGGCCAGCGAGGCTACCTCCTCACCGGCGAAGCCAGCTACCGGCAACCCTACGACACGGCAGTCAAGCAGGTCGACGGCCACCTTGCGGCGCTACGCCAACTGTACGCCGAACGCCCGGCCGAGCGTACGCGGCTGGCGGAGCTTTCGAAGCATGTGCTGCGCAAGATCGCTGAAATGGACATGAGCGTGCGGCTGCGGCAGGACGGCAAGGACGAGGCCTGGAAATTCGTCATCACGACGGACGTGGGGCGCGAGGAAATGGATTCCATTCGCAAGGCCGCCGGCGAATTGGCGGAGATCAGCAACCAGACCCTGCACCAGAGCCAGATCCAGGTGATGAAGTCGCTGCGGCTTGCGCGCATCGGCACCGCCATCGTCGCGCTTGCCGCGTTCCTTGCCTTCTTCCTGTACCTGCGGCAGGCGCACGCGCTGCGCTCCATCGGAGAGCGCCAGCAGGAAACACTGCAGCGCGAGCGCAATGCGCTCGAAGACGAAGTGCGCGAACGCACCGCATCGCTGGCCGAACTGGCCACGCACCTGCAGGACGTGCGCGAAACCGAGCGCGGCTATCTCGCGCGGGAGCTGCACGACGAGCTCGGCTCGCTGCTGACCGCCGCCAAGCTGGACGTCGCACGCCTCAAGTCGCGGCTGCTGGAGGCGCCCGACGCCACCCAGCGGCTGCAGCACCTGACCGAGCTGCTCAACAGCGGCATCGCGCTCAAGCGCCGCATCATCGAGGACCTGCGGCCGTCGTCGCTGTCGAACCTCGGGCTGGTCGCGTCGCTCGAGATCCTCGGGCGCGAGTTCGCCGAACGCTCGGGCATCCAGGTCCAGATGGTGCTCGAACCGGTGGCCATGGACGAATCGCGCCAGCTCACGATCTACCGCATGGTGCAGGAGAGCCTGACCAACATCGGCAAGTACGCCGAGGCCAGCGAAGCGACGATCGTGCTGAAGAACTACGAGAACCACGCGGTCGTGGAAGTGGCCGACAACGGCAAGGGCTTCGACCCCCAGCGCATCCGTCCGTCGACGCACGGCCTGGCCGGCATGCGCCACCGGGTCGAGGCGGCCAGGGGCAGGCTCACGATCTCGTCGACGCCGGGCCGCGGCACCCGCGTGAGCGCCATGCTGCCGATTGCGAAGACGCTCTGAGCGCTTGCCGGCACCCCTGCGGTATTTCTGCACGGATCGGCGCGCAAGGAACTCGGCCATCTCCTACGCTCCCCGCGCCCAGCCGCTGACAGCCCCTCGCAGGGGGGTCCACTTAAGGTTGGCCACGTGCCGTTCATTTCCTCTTGGACGCGCAATTTCCAAACAACGAGCGAAGCCTCGAAGGAGTCCACATGTTGTATTACGCAGTGGTGTTTCTGGTCATCGCACTGATCGCCGCCGTGTTCGGCTTCGGTGGCATTGCGGCCAGCGCGGTAGGGATCGCCAAGATCCTTTTCGTGATCTTCGCCGTGCTTGCCATCGCCAGTTTCCTGGCCGGCTTGCTACGACGCAAGTAGCGTAGGTACGATCCACAGGCTCCCGCAATTCATCTCCCCGGAAAGGAAAGATTCATGAACACGACCAAGACTCCCTCGCAACTTGCCGACGATGCCCGCCAGACCGCCAACGATGCGGTGGAAACGACCCGGGCCTATGCACAGAACGCGGTGAATGCGGCCGGCGAGAAGGTCCGCGAATTGCGCCGCGACGCGGAACCCGCGGTCGAACAACTGGCCGCACGCGTGCAGCAGGCCGTGCAGCGCGGCCTCGACGCCGCCTCCACCACCAGCGCGCGCGCACAGCGCCGGCTGGAACAGGCGGCCGACGTCACCGGACGCTACATCTCCGACCAGCCCGTGCGCTCGGTGCTGATTGCGGCCGCCGCCGGCGCCGCGATCACCGCCCTCATCGTGCTGGCCAGCCGCAACCGCCGGGACGACTATTGATCTGATCCGCTGAAGGCACGCAGGCAGTTCCACCCGTTCCGCGCACCATGCTTCATCCGATTTTTTCCACGGTGCTCGGGCATCCGGAACTCATCGCCGACCACGCCGCCAACTACGCGGCACTGGTAAGACAGGAGGCCTCGGAAGCGGGGCGCGGGATCGTTGCCCGCATCGTGGCCGGCGTGCTGGCGGTCGGCAGCGCCCTGCTGGCCCTCGGGCTCATCGGCGTGGCCGTGCTGATGGGCGTGCTCCACGGCAGCTTCCACTGGGTGCTGGTGGCGGTGCCCGGCGTCGCGCTGGTGATCGCCGCCATTTGCGCCTGGATGGCGGTCCGGCCCTTCCCCGGCTATGGATTCGACGACCTGCGCGCCCAGGTCGACGCCGACCTCCGGGCGCTGCACGAAGCAGGAGTTCACCATGGACGGCACTGAGCGCAGCTTCCTGACGCCGCAGGAGCGGCTGGCCATCTCGCGCCGTGCGCTCGTCAGGCAGTTGAATGGTGAGGACGAGCCGGCGGACGACGGCGGCCGCGGCCAACGCCGCACCGCGCAGGAACGTCCGGAAGGAATGCATGCCGCCGGCGAAGCGGCGGACCACCGGCGAGCCTCGCCGGCGCGCGGCCGCAGCCAATGGGTTTCGATGGCCCGCAGCATGACCGAGCGTTGGTGGCGCCGCCATCCGGCCCATGCGGTGGGCCAGCTCGCCCGCCCTTTGCTCGAACACTATGCCCGCAAGGAGCCCGCCAAGCTCATGGCGCTGGCGGCCGCCACCGGGGCGGTGATCGTGCTGACCAAGCCGTGGCGCCTGCTCTCCTTCACGGCGGTGCTGGCGGCTGTGCTCAAGACATCGGACGTGGCTGACGTCGTCAACACGTTGATGCAGAAAAACACCAGCCCACGAAAGGATTCTCCATGAATGCCAATGCTTCCACCGCCACGGGCGCGGCACAACACCAGCGCCTCGTGCTCGACGAGCAGGCCATCGGCGCCGCCGCCAAGAGCCTCGACGAAGGCGCGGTCACGCCGAGCTACGGCCCCTGGCGCGACGATGTGCTCAAGCTTCTGAACGACGCGCTGGCCACCGAACTGGTTTGCGTGCTGCGCTACAAGCGCCACTATTTCACCGCCAATGGCGTCTCGTCGCCCAAGATCGCCGAGGAATTCATGGTGCACGCCAACCAGGAATCGGCCCATGCCGACCGCATCGCGGAACGCATCGTCCAACTGGGCGGGGAGCCGGACTTCGCGCCGACGCACCTGCTCGACCGCAGCCACGCGAGCTACGACGAATCCACCGACCTGCAGGCCATGGTGCGCGCCAATCTCGTGGCCGAGCGCATCGCGGTGGAAACGTACCGGCAGATGATCGCGCTGATCGGCGACAAGGACCCGACCACCCGCCGCATGCTGGAAGACATTCTTTCCGACGAGGAAGAGCACGCGGACGAGCTCAAGGACTGGCTCGGCCACTGAGCGCGATTCCTGAGGCCGCAACAGCCCTCTCTCCCATTAAAAAGCCCGGACGAACCGGGCTTTTTGCTGGGCAAGGGAAACGGTCAGCTTCTGACCTCGAGCTGGTTGTTCACCGAGGTCACGCCCTGCACGCCCTTGGCGATCTCCTCGGCGCGCGCCTTGGCGGCGGCCGTGGGCGCGGGGCCCTTCAGGCTCACGACGCCGCCCTTGGTGTCGACGTCGATCTTGATCGCGCTCAGGTCCGGATCCTTGGCGAGGCCCGCGGACACCGACGCGGTGATCGCGGCATCGTCCACCGTGGCACTCACGGCCGCGCCGGCGTTCTTTGCGGCGTCCTTCACCTCGGCGGCGGTGCCGGAGGCGTCGATCTTCGCCTTCGCTTCCTTCAGGGCCTCCGCGGTCTTGGCGGCGGCCGTGTCGGCCGCCTTCTCGGTCTTTGCGATGGCGCTGTCGAGCTTCTCGCCCGCGGTGCGGTTGCCCGCGTTGTCGCAGGCGGCGAGGGTCAGCGCGGCGCCGGCCAGCAGCACGGCGAGCCATGCGCGCGAAAACGGCATGGCGATGGTTGTTCGGCGAATATTGTTCATTGGGAATCCTCCAGTCGCTCGCAGGGAGCAGGGAAAGGCGTGGCCCGAAGGGACGGGCCACGGCTCACTCTAGCTTTCGGAGCGAACCGGCAGGGATGGCCGGCGGCGCGAAACCCTGTAGGACGGAAGGGTCAAGCCGTGATGATCCAGCCTTCGAGCGGATCGAACCGCTCCGGCAAGCCGTAGCCCGGACCGGGCGTGGAAGCGCGCTGCGCGCCCCAGGCAGCCTGTACGAGGCAAAGTACCGCATCGATGTGGTCGCCGCGGGCGTCGCCGAGCAGCTCGGCGCGCTGGGCGCCGCTGAGCGCCAGCCGCAGCCCGAGCCGCGTGGTGCCGGCTTCGAGCGCCGCGAGCAGGTCGGTGCGCGCGGCCAGCCGCTCGGGCGTCTGCTTTGCGGATTCGTCGCTCTTGTAGCTGCGGCGGCCGATCAGTTCGCGCGCGAGCAGCCCCGGATAGGCCTCGAGCGCCACGCGGCGGCCGTTGCTGCCGGCGTGCAGCCCCGGCAGGCTCGCGCCCGCCTCCAGCAGCGGCGGCACGCCCGCATGGAGCATGAAAGCCACCGGCGGATTGACCCATTTCATCGACGTGCTCGAACCCGCCGGCCCGTCGGTTGCCCGGTGCGCGAACTTGCCGCCGGCCGGGCGGGCGGCGCAGAAGGCCGCGAAGGTGGCCCGGATCTCGGCGCGGCCAAGGCCCGCATAGTGGCTCATGAGCGCGTTCCATTCCATAGGCCAGCGCAGATGCTTCACCAGCTCGCGCGGAAGCCCGAACGGAAAATCGAAGCCGCCGATCCATGCGGGTTCGCTGCGCAGCCACGCGGCCCAGGCATCGAGCGCCGTGAAGCGCCGCAGGCCCGCGCCAGCACCAGCTCGCCCGCATTGCTGCTGATGCGGCCGCTCGCCACGACGATCGGCTTGCGCGCCGTGGGTGCGCAGGAAAAATCGCAGCCGAACAGCAGCGCCTGGCTCATCGTCTTCAGCCCAGCGCGAGCGCCACCACGCCGGCCGCGATGAAGCCGGCCCCCAGCAGCCGCAGCAGGCGGTCGCCCTCGCGCAGCAGATGGCCACCGATCAGCGCGGCGAACAGCATCGAGACCTCGCGCGCCGGCGCGACATGCGAAATGGGCGCCTGCTGCACCGCGTAGAGCACCAGCACGTAGGAGACCGGGCTGATCGCCGCCACCAGCAGCGCGTACTTCCACTGCGCGCGCCACATCCGCACGGTGGTGGCGCGGTCGTGCAGTGCCGCGGGCAGCAGCAGGCCCACGCGCACGAAATTGCTGAAGTAGTCGAGCAGGATCGGCGACATCGCCAGGAACTTCACCGCATAGCTGTCGGCCACCGTGTAGGCCGCAATGAAGGCGCCGGTCAGCACGCCATAGCGGAGGCCCTTGTGCACCCGCGCGCGCTGGGCAGGGTCATGCGTCTTGCGCCACAAGCCCGGGCCGCCCGCCACCAGGAACACGCCGAGCACCACCCCCGCGATGCCCGCCACACCCACCAGGCTGATGCGCTCGCCCAGGAACAGGATGGCCACCAGCGACGACAAGAGCGGGCCCGAGCCGCGCGCCAGCGGATAGACCACCGTGAGATCGGACTTGCGGTAGCCGCGCAGCAGGATGACGTAGTAGAAGACGTGCAGCACGCCGCTCACGGCGACGAAGCCCCACTCCCGCAAGCCCCAGCCCGGCACCACGCGCCAGCCCAGCGCAATGCCCACGGGTGCCCACACGATGGCCATGAACACGCCGCTCTGGAATGCGAAGCGCGCATCGCCGTTCGCCTTCTTGGCGGCGATGTTCCAGCTGGCATGGACGATCCCGGCGAGCAGGATCAGCGCGAAGGCGGAAAGCGGCACCTCAAACTACGCGGGATCGAGCGCCGCCGGGCCGCCCCAAGGCGCGAGCGGCCCCCTCGGGGGGCAGCGAGGACACGAAGTGCCGAGCGTGGGGGCCACGTACCTTAATGGCGCCCGACGATGGCGGCGGTGGCCATCAATTCTTCGAGCAGCGCGAGCGAGACCTTGCCCGACACTGCGTACGGATTGAGTTCGGGCTTTTCCGAATACTTGAGCAGCGTCGAAGCATTGAGCTTGGAGAGGTTGACCTGCCCCATGGTCCAGCCGCCGAAGCGGCGCTCGGAGATTTCCTCGTAGTGCAGCAGCACCACGTCCTTGTGGCGCGCATCGCGCTGGATGTGGCCGTAGAGCTCGCTGATGGCCATGCGTCCGCCCTCGATGGCCTGCAGGAAGGTACCCGCGCCATAGCAAAGAATGCCGGTGATGCCGCAAGCCGTGTTGTGCGTGCGCGATTGCGAGAGGATGGCTTCGATGGCCTCGGGGCTGGTATCGACCGCGCGGCTGGCGTAGAGAAGTCGGACCAGCATGATCAGCTCCTTCTTGGCAAGAGGGAAAGGAATTCGCGCCGCAGGCTCGGGTCCTTGAGGAACACGCCGCGCATCACGGAGTTGATCATCTTGCTGTCCATTTCCTTCACGCCGCGCCAGGCCATGCAGAAATGCTCGGCTTCCATCACGAGCGCAAGGCCGTCGGGCTGCGTCTTTTCCTGGATCAGGTCGGCCAGCTGCACCACGGCTTCTTCCTGGATCTGCGGGCGGCCCATGACCCATTCGGCCAGGCGCGCGTACTTCGACAGGCCGATGACGTTGGTGTGCTCGTTGGGCATGATGCCGATCCACAGCTTGCCGATGATCGGGCAGAAGTGGTGCGAGCAGGCGCTGCGCACGGTGATCGGGCCGACGATCATCAGCTCGTTCAGGTGCTCGGCGTTCGGGAATTCGGTGAGCGAGGGCGGCGCCACGTAGCGGCCCTTGAACACTTCGTTCAGGTACATCTTGGCCACGCGGCGCGCGGTGTTGCCGGTGTTGTGGTCGTTCTCGAGGTCGATCACCAGGCTCTCGAGCACGCCCTTCATCTTGACCTCGACCTCGTCGAGCAGCGATTCGAGTTCGCCGGGCTCGATGAACTCGGCGATGTTGTCGTTGGCATTGAAGCGCCTGCGCGCGGCGGTCAGGCGCTCGCGGATCTTCACCGAGACGGGGGTGCCCTCGTCGTCGTTGTTGCCGTCAGGGCGCGGTTCCACGTCGGTTTTCCTCAGCATCCGCGCATGGTATCAGCGAACGCATTCCAGCCGGGGCCGGCGGGGAACACCGCGCCGGCGCCATTCATGCCAGCGCAAAATCGGCCACCAGCGGCAGGTGGTCGGACATGCGCGCCCAGATCGGGCCGCGCGGCACCGAACAGGCCACCGGCTCGAGCTCGCGCCCGTAGACGAAATCGAGCTGCGCCACCGGCAGCCGCGAGGGGTAGGTGAGCGTTCGCGGCCCGCGCAGGTCGCTGGTGTCGCGCAGGCCCATGGCGTTCATGGCATAGCGCATGCGCGCGCCCCAGTCGTTGAAGTCGCCCGCGACCACCACCGCCTCGCCGGCCGGCACCTCGCGCTCGATGAACTCGCGCAGCCGCGCAACCTGCCGCACGCGGCTGCCCTTGATGAGCCCCAGGTGCACCACGATGGCATGCACCGGCCGCCCCTCCACCTCGATGACCACGTGCAGCAGGCCACGCTGCTCGAAGCGGTGGTCGGAAATGTCCTGGTGGCCGGTGCGGATGACCGGCCAGCGGGTCAGGAGCGCATTGCCGTGCTCGCCGTGGCGCGTGATGGCGTTGGTTTCGTAGACGGCGGTGTAGCCCTCGGGCGCGAGGAAGTCGGCCTGCGGAAGCTCGGGCCAGCGCTCGAAGCGAAGCGCGGCCTGCCGGTTCATCTTGCGCACTTCCTGCAGGCAGACGATGTCGGCATCGAGCTGTTCGATGGCATGCCCCAGGTTGTGGATCTCCAGGCGCCGGGCCAACCCGATGCCCTGCACACCCTTGTGGATGTTGTAGGTGGCCACCCGGAGGTTGTATGCCGGCAGGTTCATCGCACAAATTCTGGCAGCAACAGAATGGCTTCGGCGTTCGACGGGGAAAAGCACGCATCGGCCGCCTCGCGGTAGGGCAGCCACTTCCAGTGGGTGTGCTCGTGCGGTGCCAGCGTGGGCACCACGCGCTCGGGCACGCACAGGCCGAACAGGTGCTCGGTGTTGTGCGTCACGCCGGGCGCATAGCGCGCGCGCCAGCGCGGATAGATCTCGTAGACGTTGCGCAGCTGCCAGTCGACCAGCTGCGATGCGAGCGGGCTGCCCTCCCCGCACTGGATGCCGGTTTCCTCGGCCACTTCGCGCGCCGCGGTGAGCGCCAGCGGCTCGTCGGCCAGGTCCTTGCTGCCGGTGACCGACTGCCAGAAGTCCTCGGCGTCGGCGCGGCGGATCAGCAGCACCTCGAGCGCCGGCGTATGGATGACGACCAGCACCGACTCCGGAATCTTCCAGGGCCGAGTGCTGGCGGTCATGGGCGCATCAGGCAGGTTGCTGTACGTTGCGCAGCCGGATGTGCAGCTCGCGCAACTGCTTCTCGTCGACCGGGCTCGGCGCCTGCGTGAGCAGGTCCTGCGCGCGCTGGGTCTTGGGGAAGGCGATCACGTCGCGGATCGACTCGGCGCCGGTCATGAGCATGACCAGGCGGTCCAGGCCGATGGCGATGCCGCCGTGCGGCGGGGCGCCGTACTGCAGCGCGTCGAGCAGGAAGCCGAACTTGAGCTGCGCATCCTCGGCGCTGATCTTGAGCGCGCGGAACACCTTGCTCTGCACTTCCTCGCGGTGGATACGCACCGAGCCGCCGCCCATCTCGATGCCGTTGAGCACCATGTCGTAGGCCTTGGCAATGCACTTCTCGGGCGCGGTGTCCATGAGGTCTTCATGGCCGTCCTTCGGCGCGGTGAACGGATGGTGCACGGCGCTCCAGCGCTGGCCTTCCTCGTCGAATTCGAACATCGGGAAGTCGACCACCCACAGCGGCGCCCAGCGGTCGTCGAACAGGCCGCTCTTCTTGCCGAAGGCGCTGTGGCCGATCTTCACGCGCAGCGCACCGATCGCGTCGTTGACGATCTTTTCCTTGTCGGCACCGAAGAACAGGATGTCGCCGTTGCGCGCACCCGTGCGGGCGATGATCTCGGCCAGCGAGGCATCGTCGAGGTTCTTGACGATCGGGCTCTGCAGGCCCTCGCGGCCGGCCGCGGCATCGTTGACCTTGATGTAGGCCAGGCCCTTGGCACCGTAGATCTTGACGAACTCCTGATAGGCGTCGATCTCGCCGCGCGAAAGGCCGCCCTCGGCGCCACCGCCCGGCACGCGCAGCGCGACCACGCGGCCGCCCTGCATGGTGGCGGCGTTCGAGAACACCTTGAACTCGACGCGCTTCATGAGTTCGGTGAGCTCGGTGAACTCGAGCTTCACGCGCAGGTCGGGCTTGTCCGAGCCGTACTTGAACATCGCGTCGCCGTACGTCATGGTCGGGAACACCGGCAGGTCGATGCCCGCGGCGTTGCGGAACACGTTGCGGATCATGCCCTCGAACATCTCGCGGATCTCTTCCTCGGCAAGGAACGAGGTCTCGATGTCGATCTGCGTGAATTCGGGCTGGCGGTCGGCGCGCAGGTCTTCGTCGCGGAAGCACTTCACGATCTGGTAGTAGCGGTCGTAGCCGGCCACCATCAGCAGCTGCTTGAAGAGCTGCGGCGACTGCGGCAGCGCGAAGAAGCTGCCGTCGTGCACGCGGCTGGGCACGAGGTAGTCGCGCGCGCCTTCGGGCGTGGACTTGCCGAGCATCGGGGTCTCGATGTCGATGAAGCCGTTGGCATCGAGGAACTTGCGCGTTTCCATCGTGACCTTGTAGCGCAGCATCATGTTGCGCTGCATGGCCGGGCGGCGCAGGTCGAGCACGCGGTGCGTGAGGCGCGTGGTTTCCGAGAGGTTGTCGTCGTCCAGCAGGAACGGCGGCGTGACCGAGGGGTTCAGCACCTTGAGCTCATGGCACAGCACTTCGATCTTGCCGCTCTTGAGCTGGTCGTTGGTGGTGCCTTCGGGGCGTGCGCGCACCAGGCCGGTGACCTGCACGCAGAACTCGTTGCGCAGGTTCTCGGCCACGGCGAAGGTGGCGGCGCGGTCGGGGTCGCACACCACCTGCACGTAGCCTTCGCGGTCGCGCACGTCGATGAAGATCACGCCGCCATGGTCGCGGCGGCGGTTGACCCAGCCGCACAGGGTGACGGTTTGGCCCATCAGGGCTTCGGTCACGAGACCGCAATAGTGAGTACGCATGGCCATATCTTGGATTCCGGCGCCGCGGGGGCGCGTTTTTTTACTTGTTCGCGAGGGAGGACGGGCCGCCGGGGACGACCACTCCCATCGAGACGATGTACTTGAGCGCTTCGTCCACGCTCATCTTGAGTTCGATGCAGTCGCTGCGCCTGAGCATCACGAAATAACCGCCCGTGGGGTTGGGCGTGGTCGGCACGTAGACACCCAGGTAGTCGCCGCCGCCCAGGTGGCCAATGACCTCGCTGCCCGGCGTGCCGGTCACGAAGGCGATGGTCCAGACTCCCTCGCGCGGCCACTGCACCAGCACCGCCGTGCGGAAGGCGTTGCCGTTCTCGGAGAACAGCGTATCGGACACCTGCTTGACGCTGGAGTAGATCGAGCGCACGACGGGAATGCGCCGCACCACGGCGTCGCCCCATCCGAGCAGGCGCTTGCCCACGAAATTGCTCGCAATGGCGCCCACGCCCAGCAGGATGGCCAGCGTGAGCAGCACGCCGAGCCCGCGCACGTTGTTGTCGTACAGCCATTTCTGCCAGACCGAGGGCAGCACCCAGAGCGTCTGGTCCAGCGTGTCGATGATCCACTTCAGCACCGCCAGGGTGATGAACAGCGGAACGATCACCAGCAAGCCGGAGAACAGCCATTTGCGCAGGGCGAGCATGGATGGCTTCTCAGTCGCTCTTGGCAGCAGCAACCGGCGCGGGGGCCGGGCTGGGGGCGGGGACGGCGGCGGGCGCTGGGCTGGAAGCTTCCGCGGTGCTGGCGGCCGGCGCGGCTGCGGCGTCGCCGTTCTTGGCGGCGCCCGCAGGCTCGGCCTTCTTGCCGCCGCCATCGCGGAAATCGGTCACGTACCAGCCGGAACCCTTGAGCTGGAAACCGGCGGCGGTGACTTGCTTCTCGAATGCACTAGCGCCGCACGCCGGACACACCGTGAGGGGTGCATCGGACATTTTCTGCAGGGCGTCCTTGGCGAAGCCGCAGGCGCTGCACTTGTAGGCGTAGATGGGCATGGAATTGAGTGAAAAAGCGGCGCAAAAACGAGGCAGGGGCCGCTCGCAAAGCCCTCGATTATAAGGGCGCCCCGCCCTTCGGGGCGTCCTAGACAGCCAGCATCCGGTGCGGTGTGCGGGTGTTGGTCACCCACTGCGGCGCCAGCGATCCGGCCACCAGGCCGGCAAAGGAGGCCAGCACGCCGGCCAGCTGGGCCGGGAATGCGCTGCCCCAGGGCATGGCCAGGAACAGCAGCCAGGTGCCGATGCCCAGCACAATGGAAGCAAGGGCGCCCTGCGTGGTGGCGCGGCGCCAGTAGAGCCCGCACACCAGCGGCACGAAGGCGCCGACCAGCGGCACCTGGTAGGCGCCCGACACCAGTTCGTAGATGGGGGTGCCCTGCATGCGGATGGCGTAGGCCAGCACGGCTGCGCTGAAGACCAACACCGTGATGCGCATGGTCATGAGGTTCTGGCGGTCGGTGCCGGCGGGACGGAACTGGCGCCAGATGTTCTCGGTGAACGTGACGCTCGGTGCCAGCAGCGTCGCCGAGGCGGTCGACTTGATGGCCGACAGCAGCGCACCGAAGAACAGCACCTGCATCACGAAGGGCATCTTCTCGAGCACCAGCGTGGGCAGCACCTTCTGCGGATCTTCCTTCAGCAGTGCGGCGGTCTGCTCCGGCATGATCAGCAGCGCGCTCGCCACCAGGAACATCGGCACGAAGGCGAACAGGATGTACGCCACGCCGCCGATCACCGGGCCGCGGGTGGCGGACTTGACGCTGTTGGCGGACATCACGCGCTGGAACACGTCCTGCTGCGGAATGGAGCCGAGCATCATCGTGATGGCCGCGGCAAAGAAGAACACCATGTCGTGCCAGTTGGGCTCGGGCCAGAACCTGAAGAGGTCCTTGCTGACCGCGAAGGCCACCACCTTGTCGGCGCCGCCGGCCATGTTGCCGGCGAACACCGCAATGCAGGCCAGCCCCGCCACGAGGATGATCATCTGGATGAAATCGGTCACGGCCACCGACCACATGCCGCCGAACAGCGTGTAGGCGAGGATCGACACCACGCCGATCACCATGCCCGCCGGGATGGGGATGGCGCCGGCCGAGAGCACGTTGAACACCAGCCCGAGCGCCGTGACCTGCGCCGACACCCAGCCCAGGTAGCTCAGCATGATGATGAGCGAGCAGGCCACCTCGACGCCGCGGCCGTAGCGCTCGCGGTAGTAGTCGCTGATGGTCAAAAGCGTCATGCGATAGAGCTTGCCCGCGAAGAACAGGCCCACCAGGATCAGGCAGGTGCCCGCTCCGAACGGGTCTTCGATGACCCCGTTCAGCCCGCCCTCGATGAACTTGGCCGGGATGCCGAGCACCGTTTCGGAGCCGAACCAGGTCGCGAAAGTGGTCGTCACGATCATGTAGAGCGGCAGGTGCCGCCCGGCGATGGCGAAGTCGGTGGTGTTCTTCACCCGCTTGGCGGCGTACAGGCCGATCGCGATGGTGACCAGCAGATAAACGACAACCAGCGTCAGCAGCACGGGGACACTCCTCTAGAACAATCTCACGCGCACCAGCAATTGCATGGCGAGCAACCCCAATACAAATCCTATGCCACCGTAGATGATGGTCTGCAGCAGCCGGTTGGTGCGCTTCTGGGCGGCCAGCAGTTCCAGCAGCTCGCGGCGGTGGTCGGCGGGCCGATTTTCCAGGAAATCGTGCAGCAGGCGCGGCAGCTCGGGCAAGAGTTTTGCGTAGCGCGGCGCTTCGGCCTTGAGCTGCTGGAACAGCTTCTTCGGCCCGATCTGGTCGACCATCCACTTCTCGAGGAAGGGCTTGGCGGTGTGCCAGAGATCGAGTTCCGGATCGAGCTGTCGGCCCAGGCCCTCGATGTTGAGCAGGGTCTTCTGCAGCAGCACCAGCTGCGGCTGGATCTCGACATGGAAGCGGCGCGAGGTCTGGAACAGGCGCATCAGCACCATGCCGAGCGAGATTTCCTTCAGCGGCCGGTCGAAGTACGGCTCGCAGACGGTGCGGATCGCGCCTTCGAGCTCGTCGATGCGCGTGCCCTCGGGCACCCAGCCGCTCTCCAGGTGCAGCTCGGCCACGCGCTTGTAGTCGCGCCGGAAGAAGGCCACGAAGTTCTGCGCGAGGTATTCCTTGTCCGACTCGGTCAGCGTGCCGATGATGCCGAAGTCCAGCGAGATGTAGCGCCCGAAGGTCTCCGGCGCGAGGCTCACCTGGATGTTGCCCGGGTGCATGTCGGCGTGGAAGAAGCCGTCGCGGAACACCTGGGTGAAGAAGATCGTGACGCCGTCGCGCGCCAGCTTGGGAATGTCGACGCCGGCCGCGCGCAGGCGGTCGAGCTGGGCAATGGGCACGCCGTTCATGCGCTCCATCACGATCACCTCGGGGTGGCAGAAGTCCCAGAACATCTCGGGGATCAGCACCAGTTCGAGCGAGGCCATGTTGCGGCGCAGCTGGGCCGCGTTGGCCGCCTCGCGCACCAGGTCGAGCTCGTCGTGCAGGTACTTGTCGAACTCGCCGACCACCTCGCGCGGCTTCAGGCGCTTGCCGTCGGGCGAGAGCTTCTCGACCCAGCCGGCCATCATGGCCATGAGCGCCAGGTCTTTCTCGATCACGCCGCGCATGCTGGGGCGCAGCACCTTGACCGCGACCTCGCGCACCTCGCCTTCGTCGGTGCGGATGGTCGCAAAGTGGACCTGGGCGATCGACGCGCTGGCGATCGGCGTCTCGTCGAACTGCACGAACACGTCGCCCACCGGACGGCGGAAGGCGCGCTCGATGGTGGCAATGGCCACCGCCGAGGGGAACGGCGGCACGCGGTCCTGCAGGAAGGCGAGCTCGTCGGCGATGTCGGGCGGCAGCAGGTCGCGCCGGGTCGACAGCACCTGGCCGAACTTGACGAAGATCGGCCCCAGGCGTTCGAGCGCCTCGCGCAGCCGCTGGCCGCGGGGTGCGTCGAGGTTGCGGCCGATGGAGACGATGCGCGCCACCACGCGCAGCCAGGGTTTCTGGAAGCTCGTGAGCACCAGCTCGTCCAGGCCGTAGCGCAGCGCGACCCAGACGATGAAGATTCCGCGGTAGAAGCGCCTCATTCGGCCGTGCTCGCCGAGCCGGTCGACGGACCGCCGGCCTGCGGTGGCTTGCGGCCGCCGGCGAACTGGCGCAGCGCTTCCACGACCCGGCGCGCGCCGTTGGCGATGGTGTGCGCCGGTACGTCGCCCACGAGGCGGGCGAGGTCGTCCTCGACGTCCCAGCGCACGTGGTCCACCAGCCAGTTGACCTCGGCCGCGAGCTGCACGTCGCCGATGATCTGCACCGAGGGCTTGCCGCCGCGCAGCGTGGCGCGGGCCAGCTCGAAGGGAGATTCATCCGTGACGGTGAGCGTGAGTTCGGGCACCGAGCCGGCGGGCGCGAGGTCCAGCAGGCCGGCCGGCGTGGCGACCAGATCCATCGTCACGAAGCGCCACTGGAA
This sequence comes from Variovorax sp. 01N425, assembly GCF_056399465.1. Classification (NCBI taxonomy): domain Bacteria; kingdom Pseudomonadati; phylum Pseudomonadota; class Betaproteobacteria; order Burkholderiales; family Comamonadaceae; genus Variovorax; species Variovorax sp. 01N425. Next base: position 310,088 of record NZ_JBFTRJ010000007.1, read on the forward strand.
GCGCACCACCCGCCCCTGCTGCCGGAGCAGCCGCTGCTGGGCCTCGGGTTCCTGCTGCAGCACATGGTTCAGGAACAGCACCGCGCGGTGCTGGATCTCGTGCACCGCCCAGGCGGGCGGCTGCAGGCGCTCGCCGATGCGGTTGAACAGGTCGTCGAGAAAAGAAAATGGGGACGATGGTGTAGCCATGTCCCCATTATCGGTTCTGCAGGCGGCCCCGCGGCCGCCGCAATGCGCTTACTGCAGGGCCTGCACGCCCGCCACGAGCCAGCCGCTGGTGCCGCTGGTGGGCTTGGTCATGTTCCAGACTTCGCGGAACGGGCCCGGGCCGGCCGAGGCATCTTCGCGGATCATGCCGGAGAACTCCACGCTCGCGAGGTAGGCATCGGCCAGTTCCTCGATGCCGAGCAGCTTGGCGTCGAGCATGACGACTTCGGTCTTGTTCGAGGCGCCGCCGGTGTGGCTCGCACGGTCGGCCAGCTGGCTGCGGATTTCCTCGACCATGTCGTCGGTCATCATCGAGCGCAGCATGCTGACGTCGGCGCGGTCCCATGCGTCCTGCAGTGTCACGAAGTTGCGCTTGGCGGCGCTCAGGAAGCCGTCCACGTCGAAGCCGGCCGGAATGCCCCACGACTGCGAGCCCGAGAGCGCCGAGCCGATCATGCTGCCGCCGGCCGCCGCACCGGCCGCGGACAGGCTGCTGCCATGCGCGGAGGAGCCGGCGTCGAAGGCGGCCGTGTTGCGCTCCCAGGGACGCGCCGACGCATCGTTGCCGACATTGGCGGGGCTGTACTGCGCGGGCGCGCTGGCGTTGGCCGGATTGCCGGCGCCTTCGAATGCGAAGCCGCCCGGGCGGTTGGCGCCCGACGATGCGGCCGAGCGCGCCTTGAACATGCGCCAGACGAACAGCCCGGCCATCACGAGCAGGCCGATCAGGAGGATGTTCGCAAAGCCGGCACCCAGGCCCAGCGAGTGTGCGAGCCAGGCGAGGCCCAGGCCGGCGGCGAGGCCGCCGAGCATGGCGCCCCACGGACGCTTGGGCGCAGCGGCGGCGGGCGCGGGCGTTGCGGGCCTCGGCGCCGCATTGGTCGCGTTTTGCTGCGCGGGTGCGGTGGGTGCTGCGGATTCGCGCTGCGTCACGTTGGACGACTGGCGGCCGAACGACTTGCCGCCACCGATGCGAGCTGCGTCTGCCTGAACGCTGACCAGGGCCAGCACGCAAGCCAGGAACAAAGAACTCAAACTTTTCATGTCGTCTCCTCTTTCGAGCGAAGAATTCGCTTCATCAACATTTGATTCCAACATGAAGGGCCACCACGCCCCCCGTCATGTTGTGATAGTCCACATGCCCGAAACCGCCCTCTTTCATGAGGGTCTTGAGTTCGTCCTGCGCGGGATGCATGCGGATCGATTCGGCCAGGTAGCGGTAGCTCGCGTCGTCGCCGGCCACCAGCTTGCCCAGGCGCGGCAGCACGTTGAACGAATACCAGTCGTAGGCCTTGGCCAGCGGCTTGGCCACCTTCGAGAACTCGAGCACCAGCAGCTTGCCGCGCGGCTTGAGCACGCGGTTCATTTCCTTCAGTGCAAGGTCCTTGTGCGTCATGTTGCGCAGGCCGAAGGCCACGGTCACCACGTCGAAGTGGTTGTCGGGGAACGGCAGCTTCTCTGCGTCGCACACCAGCGTGGGGAGCGCCACGCCGCCATCGAGCAGGCGGTCGCGGCCGGTGCGCAGCATGGCTTCGTTGATGTCGGTGTGCACCACCTGGCCGCTGGCGCCCACCTTCTTCGAGAAGGCCAGCGCGAGGTCGCCGGTGCCGCCAGCGATGTCGAGCACGCGCGAGCCCTCGCCCACGTTGGCCACCATCACGGTGTAGGCCTTCCAGGCGCGGTGCAGCCCCATCGACATCAGGTCGTTCATGAGGTCGTAACGCGTGGCGACGGAATCGAAGACGCCGCGGACACGTTGCGCTTTCTCGCTTTCGTCGACTTTCTCGAAGCCGAAGTGGGTGGTGCTCATGCGCCTGATATTAGGCCGGAAGCACACAGCTCAAGAAGGCGACCCTGCGGCGACGGCGGACATTTGTTGCTTTTTCTTGAAATCGCGGGCCGCGGCAAGGCGCGCCGCGCCTGCGTGCGGGGCTACTTTTTCAGGAGCGAACGCGGTCTGGCGGGTCAGTGGCTGCCGCAGGCGGAGCCGCCCTTGTCGATCATCGGCGCGTCGCGGTCGACGCCCGCGGCGGCAAGCCGGCGCTCGTATTCGGCCCAGAGCGCGACCTGGTTGGCGCCGAGCTCGTACAGCAGGTTCCACGAGAAGATGCCGGTGTCATGGCCGTCGCTGAAGACCGGCTGCACGGCGTAGTTGCCGACCGGCTTCAGGTCGACCAGCTCGACCTCGCGCTTGCCGGTCTGCAGCACTTCCTGGCCAGGGCCGTGGCCCTGCACCTCGGCGGATGGCGAATAGATGCGCATCAGCTCGAACGGAATGCGGAAGCTCGCGCCGTCCGAGAAGCCGACCTCGAGCACGCGCGACTGGCCGTGCACGGTGATCGATTGCGGCGTCGGTGCGCCGGCTTGCAAACCTGCCATCAGAAGCTCCTTGTGCCCAGTCGGGCCATCATCTCACTCTCGAGCGCGGGCAGGCGCGCGGCCACGGCGGCCTGCCGGGCCGCATCCGCTTGGCGCTGCACCGGCGCCCACACGGAGCCCGGAAAATGCGTGTCGTCCGCAAAGCGCGCGATCACGTGCCAATGCAGGTGCGGCACCATGTTGCCGAGCGCCGCAAGGTTGATCTTGGCCGGCGACAGATGCTCGCGCAGGCACTGCTCGACCACCGTCACCGCCTCCATGCACAGCACGCGGTCGGCCGCGTCGAGGTCGGAAAACTCCGCCGCATGCTCGCGCCAGATCACGCGGTAGAAGGCCGGGAAGCCGGCCTCCTCGGCATGGATGACGCGAAGCTTCGCGCCCTCGAACACGATGCGGCCGCCGGGGCCTTCGCAGAAGGGACAGTTCTTCACCTTCATACGAGCACCCGCTCGATGCCGCCCTGGTTGGCGGCGGCGACGTATTCGGGCATCCAGTCCCTGCCGAGGATCTTGTTGGCCATCTCGACCACGATGTAGTCGGCCTCGAGCAGGCCGTTGTTCAGGTCGTTGCCGTAGCGCGAGAGGCCTTGCAGGCAGCTCGGGCAGCTGGTCAGGATCTTGACGTTGTCCTTTTCGCCGACCTGGCCGTTCGCGCGCAGGGCGGCCTCGCCCTTCTTGAGCTCTTCTTCCTTGCGGAAGCGGATCTGCGTCGAGATGTCGGGCCGCGAGACGCCCAGCGTGCCCGATTCGCCGCAGCAGCGGTCGTTCTTGAGCACGTTGTCGCCGACCAGCGCCTTCACGGTCTTCATCGGGTCCTGCAGCTTCATCGGGCTGTGGCAGGGGTCGTGGTAGAGGTAGCCGCCACCGCCTGCATCGGCCAGCGTGATGCCCTTTTCGAGCAGGTACTCGTGGATGTCGATGATGCGGCAGCCCGGGAAGATCTTGTCGAACTGGTAGCCCTGCAGCTGGTCGTAGCAGGTGCCGCAGCTCACCACCACCGTCTTGATGTCGAGGTAGTTGAGCGTGTTGGCCACGCGGTGGAACAGCACGCGGTTGTCGGTGATCATCTTCTCGGCCTTGTCGAACTGGCCGCTGCCGCGCTGCGGATAGCCGCAGCACAGGTAGCCGGGCGGCAGCACCGTCTGCACGCCCGCGTGCCAGAGCATGGCCTGCGTGGCAAGGCCCACCTGCGAGAAGAGGCGCTCCGAACCGCAGCCGGGAAAGTAGAAGACCGCCTCGGTCTCCGAGGTGGTGGCCTTCGGGTCGCGGATGATCGGCACGTAGTCGGCATCCTCGATGTCGAGCAGCGCGCGCGCCGTCTGCTTGGGCAGGTTGCCCGGCATCTTCTTGTTGATGAAGTGGATCACCTGCTCCTTGACCGGCGCCGGGCCGAGCGTGGCGGGCGGCGCCGCGGTCTGCTTCCTGGCGAGGCCGCGCAGCAGGTCGTTGGCCAGTCGCTGCGCCTTGAAGCCGATGCCCACCATGCCCGCGCGCACCGCCTTGATGGTCTGCGGATTGGTCGCGTTGAGGAAGAACATCGCGGCCGCGTTGCCGGGGCGGAAGCTCTTCTGCCCCATCTTGCGCAGCAGGTTGCGCATGTTCATCGACACGTCGCCGAAGTCGATCTTCACCGGGCAGGGCGTGAGGCACTTGTGGCAGACCGTGCAGTGGTCGGCCACGTCCTCGAACTCTTCCCAGTGCTTGATGCTGATGCCGCGCCGGGTCTGCTCTTCGTACAGGAAGGCTTCGACCAGCAGCGAGGTTGCGAGGATCTTGTTGCGCGGGCTGTACAGCAGGTTGGCGCGCGGCACGTGGGTGGCGCACACCGGCTTGCACTTGCCGCAGCGCAGGCAGTCCTTCACGCTGTCGGCAATGGCGCCGATGTCGCTCTGCTGCATGATGAGCGACTCATGGCCCATGAGGCCGAAGCTCGGCGTGTAGGCGTTGGTCAGGTCGGCATGCGGCAGCGCGGCTTCGCCGGCGGGGGCGCGCAGCAGCTTGCCCTTGTTGAAGCGGCCTTCGGGGTCGACGCGGCGCTTGTAGTCCATGAAGGGCGCGAGCTCTTCGTCGCTCAGGAATTCGAGCTTGGTGATGCCGATGCCGTGCTCGCCCGAGATCACGCCGTCGAGGCTGCGCGCCAGCGCCATGATGCGCACCACCGCGGCATGCGCGGTCTGCAGCATCTCGTAGTTGTCGCTGTTGACCGGGATGTTGGTGTGCACGTTGCCGTCGCCCGCGTGCATGTGCAGCGCCACCCAGACGCGGCCCTTGAGCACCTGCTGGTGGATGGCGGTGCACTCGGCCAGGATCGGCGTGAACTCGGCGCCCGAGAAGATTTCCTGCAGCGGCTGGCGCAGCTGGGTCTTCCAGCTGGCGCGCAGCGTGTGGTCCTGCAGCTGCGGGAACAGCGTGTCGACGTCGCGCAGCCATTCGGCCCAGAGCGCACGCACGCCCTGCACCAGCGCCACGGCCTGCGCCACCCGGTCTTCGAGCAGCTCGGCGGCGGGGATCTCGTGTGCGTCGTCGGTCTTGCCCAGCGGCAGGTTGCCGCGCAGCAGGAAGGCTTCGAGCGCGTCGGTGAGCGCGAGCTTGTTCTGCAGCGAGAGCTCGATGTTGATGCGCTCGATGCCGTCGCTGTACTCGGCCATGCGCGGCAGCGGAATGACCACGTCTTCGTTGATCTTGAAGGCGTTGGTGTGCTTGCTGATGGCCGCGGTGCGCTTGCGGTCGAGCCAGAATTTCTTGCGCGCCTCGGGGCTGATGGCGACGAAGCCTTCACCGCTGCGCGAATTGGCGATGCGCACCACTTCGGAGGTGACGCGCGCCACCGCGTCGGCGTCGTCGCCCGCGATGTCGCCGAACAGCACCATCTTGGGCAGGCCGCCGTGTTTTTTCGACTTGGTGGCGTAGCCCACGGCCTTCAGGTAGCGGTCGTCCAGGTGCTCCAGGCCCGCCAGCAGCACGCCCGAGCGCTTCTGCTCGGCGAACATGAAGTCCTTGATCTCGACGATGCTGGGCACCGCGTCCTTGGCGTTGCCGAAGAATTCGAGGCACACGGTGCGGGTGTGCGCCGGCATGCGGTGCACCACCCAGCGGCAGCTGGTGATGAGGCCGTCGCAGCCCTCTTTCTGGATGCCGGGCAGGCCCGAAAGGAACTTGTCGGTCACGTCCTTGCCGAGGCCTTCCTTGCGGAAGGTGCGGCCGGGAATGTCGAGGCGCTCGGTGCGCAGTTTCGTCTTGCCGTCGGCGGCGTAGTACTGCAGTTCGAACTCGGCGCTCTCGGCGTCGTGGATCTTGCCGAGGTTGTGGCCGATGCGCGTGACTTCGAGCCATTCGGCCTGCGGCGTGACCATGCGCCACGAAGCCAGGTTGTCGAGCGCCGTGCCCCAGAGCACGGCTTTCTTGCCGCCCGCGTTCATGGCCACGTTGCCGCCCACGCACGAGGCCTCGGCGGAAGTGGGGTCGACCGCGAACACGTAGCCGGCGCGCTCGGCGGCGTCGGCCACGCGCTGGGTGACGACGCCGGCTTCGGTCCAGATGGTGGGCACGGGGTTGTCGAGGCCGGGCAGCGGAACCAGCTCGACCTCGGTCATGGCCTCGAGCTTCTCGGTGTTGATGACCACGCTCTTCCAGGTGAGCGGAATGGCGCCGCCGGTGTAGCCGGTGCCGCCGCCGCGCGGGATGATGGTCAGGCCCAGCTCGATGCAGCCCTTGACGAGCAGGGCCATCTCGGCCTCGGTGTCGGGGCAGAGCACCACGAAGGGATATTCGACGCGCCAGTCGGTGGCGTCGGTGACGTGCGAGACGCGCGAGAGGCCGTCGAACTTGATGTTGTCCTTGGCCGTGAGGCGACCCAGTACGCGCGTGGCCTTGCGGCGCAGGGCGGCCACGTCGCGAAAGGCGGTGTCGAAGGCCGCGACGGCCTGGCCGACAAGGCCCGTGAGTTCGCCCACGAGCTGGTCGCGCGGCAGGTCGCTGTCGGGGGTGCGGCGCTTCTGGACTTCGGCCAGGCGGTGCCTGAGCGCATCGACCAGCTGGCCGCGGCGGCGCGGGTTGTCGAGCAGGTCGTCGACGAGGTAGGGGTTGCGCTGGACCACCCAGATGTCGCCGAGCACTTCGTAGAGCATGCGCGCCGACCGGCCGGTGCGGCGCTCGGCGCGCAGGGTCTGGAGCAGTTCCCAGCCGCGCTCGCCCAGCAGGCGGATCACGATCTCTCGATCGGAAAAGCTGGTGTAGTTATAGGGGATCTCGCGCAGTCGTACAGGCTCTGCGGCCTGCGACAACAGCGTGGTCAACGCGGTCGGAGCATTCATCGGGGGTGGCACCTCGGCCAGGCGCTGCGCGCCCATCTAGCCGGGGGTGGGATTTTAGGGCAGGGGCGGGGGGCCTGCCTTGCGCCTTCGCTGTTCCCCTATTGGGAGGCGCCCGGCAGGCGGTGCCGTGGTGTGGATGCCGCTGCCCTCACCCCGGCCCTCTCCCGGAGGGAGAGGGAGCAAGACGGAGGCGCTTGGTTCAGGGTTCAGAACAGCACGCGGCTGCGGATCGTGCCGTTCACCTTGGCCAGCTTTTCCAGCGCCAGGTCGGAATACGCGGCGTCGATGTCCATCACCACGTAGCCGATCTTCTCGTTGGTCTGCAGGAACTGCGAGGAGATGTTGATGTTGTTGTCCGAGAAGATCTTGTTGATCTCCGACAGCACGCCGGGCACGTTGCGGTGGATGTGCAGCAGCCGGTGCTTGCCGGGGTGGGCCGGCAGCGCCACCTCGGGAAAGTTGACCGACGAGGTCGAGGTGCCGTTGTCGCTGTACTTCACCAGCTTTTCCGCCACCTCCAGGCCGATGTTGGCCTGCGCCTCCATCGTCGAGCCGCCGATGTGGGGCGTGAGGATCACGTTGTCGAGCCCGCGCAAGGGCGACTGGAACTCGTCCTTGTTGCTGCGCGGCTCGACCGGGAACACGTCGATCGCGGCGCCCAGCAGCTTCTTCTGCTTCAGCGCCTCGGCCAGCGGCTCGATCCGCACGACCGTGCCGCGCGAGGCGTTGATCAGGATCGCGCCCGGCTTCATGGCGGCGATTTCGGCCGTATCGATCATCCATTGGGTGGCCTGCGTCTCGGGCACGTGCAGGGTCACGATGTCGCTCTGGGCCAGCAACTGGTGCAGTTCGCGCACCTGGTGCGCATTGCCCAGGGGCAGCTTGGTCACCACGTCGTAGAACGCCACCTTCATGCCCAGCGCCTCGGCCAGCACCGACAGCTGGGCGCCGATGGAGCCGTAGCCCACGATGCCCAGCGTCTTGCCGCGGATCTCGAAGGCGTTCTCGGCCGACTTGAGCCAGCCGCCGCGGTGGGCGACCGCGCTCTTCTCGGGCACGCCGCGCAACAGCAGGATGGCTTCGGCCAGCACCAGCTCGGCCACCGAGCGGGTGTTGGAATACGGGGCATTGAACACCGCCACGCCGTGCTCGCGCGCGGCTTCCAGGTCGACCTGGTTGGTGCCGATGCAGAAGCACCCCGCCGCCACCAGCTTGTGGGCGGCCGCGAAAACCTCGGCCGTGAGCTGCGTGCGCGAGCGGATGCCCAGGAAGTGGACGTCGGCGATCTTGGCCTTGAGCTCCGCATCGGGCAACGCACCCGGCAGCGACTCGATGTTGGTGTAGCCCGCGGCGCGCAGGACCTCCACCGCCGAAGGATGGATGCCCTCGAGCAGAAGGAACTTGATCCGGCTTTTTTCGAGGGAGGTTTTGCTGCTCATGGCGTACTCGCGGAAGCCCCGGCCGCGGCAACAGGCTAGGCCGAAAAAGGGGAGGTCGATGCTAGCATGCTGCGCCGCAGCATGAGGGCGCGCACGCCGTGGGAAGCCCTGCGCCAAAGGGGTTTTCCCGATTGGAAATTAACAACACTCCGTGCGCAAATGTGACGCGGCCATGTCATCCACGTGGCCTAGCATCCGCGCTTTCATTTTCCCATCAGGAGTCTTCATGCGATTCAAGACGCTCGCGCTGGCATCGGCGCTGGCCGCCACCACGCTGTTCAATGTGGCACATGCCCAGACTGAGATCCAGTGGTGGCACTCCATGACCGCCGTCAACAACGAGTGGGTCAACGACCTGGCCAAGCAGTTCAACGAGAGCCAGAAGGAATACAAGGTCGTGCCGACCTACAAGGGCACGTACGACGAATCGATGACGGCCTCCATTGCCGCTTTCCGTGCCGGCAACGCGCCGCACATCCTGCAGGTGTTCGAAGTGGGCACCGCCACCATGATGGCCAGCAAGGGCGCCATCGTGCCGGTGGGCCAGGTCATGAAGGACGCGGGCGAGAAGTTCGATCCGGCCGCCTACATTCCCGCCGTGGCCGGCTACTACACCGCGCCCAACGGCCAGATGCTGAGCTTCCCGCTGAACAGCTCGACGACGGTGTTCTATATCAACAAGGACGCCTTCAAGGCCGCCGGCATCGACACCACCAAGCTGCCCTCGACCTGGCCCGAAGTGACGGCCGCCGCGGCCAAGCTCAAGGCGAGCGGCCACAAGTGCCCGTTCACCACCGCCTGGCAGGGCTGGACGCAGCTGGAGAGCTTCTCGGCCTGGCACAACGTCGAATTCGCGACCAAGAGCAACGGCCTGGCCGGGCTCGATGCGCGCATGAAGATCAATTCGCCGCTGCACGTGCGCCACATCGAGAACCTGGCCAACATGGCCAAGCAGGGTCTCTTCATCTACAAGGGCCGCGGCAATGTGCCGGAAGCCTCGTTCGTGTCGGGCGAGTGCGCGATGATCAACACCTCGTCCGGCTTCTACGGCAACGTCGCCAAGAACGCCAAGTTCGCCTACGCGGTCGCTCCCCTGCCCTACTACCCGGACGTGCCCGGCGCACCGCAGAACACGGTGATCGGCGGCGCCAGCCTCTGGGTGATGTCGGGCAAGAAGCCGGCCGAATACAAGGGCGTGGCCAAGTTCTTCAGCTTCATCTCGACGCCTGAAGTGCAGTCGGCCAGCCACAAGCGCACCGGCTACCTGCCGGTGACCACGGCGGCCTACAAGCTCACCGAGGAATCGGGTTTCTACAAGCAGAACCCCGGCACCGACGTGGCCGTGACGCAGATGATCCGCAAGGTCACCGACAAGAGCCGCGGCATCCGCCTGGGCAACTACGTGCAGATCCGCGCCATCGAGGACGAAGAGCTCGAACAGGTCTGGAGCGGCAAGAAGAGCGCCAAGGAAGCCCTCGATTCGATCGTCACGCGCGGCAACGAGCAGCTGGAACGCTTCCAGAAAGCTAACAAAAGCTAACGATTGACGGCCGGACCCGTGGGTCCGGCTAATATCGCCCGCCCCCGTTCGCTCGTGCGCAAGAGCGGGCCAGGCGGGATTTTTTATGCAGAGGGTTCATGGAAAAACGCGTTTTCTTTCGCTCGGGCTGGTTGCCCTGGCTGCTGCTGACCCCGCAAATGGCGGTGATCCTCGTGTTTTTCTTCTGGCCGGCGGCGCAGGCGCTGCTGCAGTCGCTGCAGCAGCAGGACGCCTTCGGCACGTCGGTGGAATTTGTCGGGCTCGACAACTTCCGCCAGATATTCAGCGATCCGAGCTATGTGGAGTCGTTCAAGACCACCGCCCTGTTCTCGGTGCTGGTGGCGGGCATCGGCATCACGCTGTCGCTGGGGCTCGCGGTGTTTGCCGACCGCATCACGCGCGGCGGCACCTTCTACAAGACCATGCTGATCCTGCCCTACGCGGTGGCGCCCGCCGTGGCGGCCGTGCTCTGGGTGTTCATGTTCTCGCCGTCGCTGGGCGTGGTGGCCTATGCGCTGGGCAAGATCGGCATCGACTGGAACCACCTGCTGGACTCCGGCCACGCCATGACGCTGATCGTGATGGCCTCGGTGTGGAAGCAGATTTCGTACAACTTCCTGTTCTTCCTGGCCGGGCTGCAGTCGATTCCCAAGTCGCTCATCGAGGCCGCGGCCATCGACGGCGCGCGCCCGTGGCGCCGGTTCTGGACCGTGCAGTTTCCGCTGCTCTCGCCCACCACCTTCTTCCTGCTGGTGATCAACGTGGTCTACGCCTTCTTCGACACCTTCGCGATCGTCGATGCGGCCACCCAGGGCGGGCCGGGCAAGGACACGGCCATCCTGGTCTACAAGGTCTACTACGACGGCTTCAAGGCCATGGACCTCGGCGGCTCGGCGGCGCAGTCGGTGGTGCTGATGGTGATCGTGGTGGCGCTCACCGTGATCCAGTTCCGCTACGTGGAAAAGAAGGTTCAATACTGATGAAGCAAAACAAGAATCTGGCGGAGGCGTTCCATGGTTGAGAAACGCGGCACCCATGGCATCCTGGCCCATGTGGTGATGATCCTGGGCGTGTTCATCGTCGCCTTCCCGCTCTACCTGGCGTTCGTGGCGTCCACGCACACGGCGCAGGAGATCGTGCAGGCGCCGATGCCGCTGCTGCCCGGCAGCAACATGCTGGACAGCTACAAGGGCGCGCTCTTCGGGCGCGAAACCAGCAGCGGCTCCAACGCGCCCGTGGCCCACATGATGTGGGTGAGCCTGGTGACGGCGCTGGTGATCTCCATCGGCAAGATCTCCATCTCGCTGCTGTCGGCCTTTGCCATCGTCTACTTCCGGTTCCCGTTCAAGAAGATCTGCTTCTGGGCCATCTTCGTGACGCTGATGCTGCCGGTGGAGGTGCGCATCCTGCCCACCTACAAGGTGCTGTCCGATCTGAACATGCTGAACACCTACGCGGGCCTCACGGTGCCGCTGATCGCGTCGGCCACCGCCACCTTCCTTTTCCGCCAGTTCTTCCTGACGGTGCCCGACGAGCTCACCGAGGCCTCGCGCATGGATGGCGCAAGCCCCATGCGCTTCTTCTTCGACGTGCTGCTGCCGCTGTCGAAGACCTCGATTGCGGCGCTGTTCGTGATCCAGTTCATCTACGGCTGGAACCAGTACCTCTGGCCGCTGCTCGCCACCACCGGCGAAGACATGTACCCCGTGGTGGTCGGCATCAAGCGAATGATTGCCGGCGGCGACAGCCAGAACGAATGGAACGTGGTGATGGCCACCGCCATCCTCGCCATGCTGCCGCCCGCGCTGGTGGTGGTGCTGATGCAGAAGTGGTTCGTCAAGGGCCTCGTGGACACTGAAAAATAAATAACTTGCGGGACAGACCAGGATTGCGAAGCAATCTGCTCTGTCCCCAACTGATCAAGACTATGGCTGCTCTCTCTTTACGCAACGTCATCAAGCGCTACGGCCATGGGCCGAAAGCCAACCAGGTCATCCACGGCGTGAGCGCCGAGATCGCCGACCATGAATTCATCGTCATCGTCGGCCCCTCAGGCTGCGGCAAATCCACCCTGCTGCGCATGGTGGCCGGCCTGGAGGAAATCTCGGCCGGCGAAATCTCCATTGGCGGGCGCGTGGTGAACCAGCTCGAGCCCTCCGAGCGGGACATCGCCATGGTGTTCCAGAACTACGCGCTCTATCCGCATATGAGCGTGTTCAAGAACATGGCCTATGGCCTGAAGATCGCCAAGGTGCCGGAGCCCGAGATCAAGACCCGCGTCGACAAGGCGGCCAAGATCCTGGAGCTGGGCCACCTGCTCGAGCGCAAGCCGCGCGAGCTCTCGGGCGGGCAGCGCCAGCGCGTGGCCATGGGCCGCGCCATCGTGCGCCAGCCGCAGGTGTTCCTGTTCGACGAGCCGCTGTCCAACCTGGACGCCAAGCTGCGCGCGCAGACCCGCATCGAGATCCAGAAGCTGCACCGCGAGCTCGGCATCACCTCGCTGTTCGTCACGCACGACCAGGTCGAGGCCATGACGCTGGCGCAGCGCATCATCGTGATGAACGGCGGCGTGATGGACCAGTTCGCGACGCCCGAAGAGGTCTACAACCGGCCCGCCACCACCTTCGTTGCCAGCTTCATCGGCTCGCCGCCGATGAACCTGCTGCAGCACGCCCCCGGCGTGCGGCCCGGCCAGATCCTGGGCATCCGCCCGGAGCACCTGACGCTGGACGAAAGCGGCTGGTCGGTGCAGGTGGAGTCGGTCGAACTGCTGGGCGCCGAGCGGCTGGTGTACGGCCGCATCGGCGAGGAGCAGATCATCATGCGCACCGACGAAAGCGATCATCCGCCGGTCGCGGGCGACACCGTGAAGATCGCGGCGCGCGAGGACAAGCTGCACTGGTTCGATGCCGGCTCCGGCAAGCGGGCCGACTGACGATGCCGGCACGGATGAAGCCCTGGCCCTATCCGCGCTGGATCGCGCACCGCGGCGCCGGCAAGCTGGCGCCCGAGAACACGCTGGCGGCCTTCCGCCTTGGCGCGGCGCACGGCTACCGCATGTTCGAGTGCGATGCGAAGCTCAGCGCCGACGGCGTGGCCTTTCTGATGCACGACGCCACGCTCGACCGCACCACCAACGGCCGCGGCACCGGCGGTGCGCAGCCCTGGAGCGCGCTGGCTCAGCTCGACGCCGGCGGCTGGCATTCGCGCGCCTTCGCGGGCGAGCCGCTTGCCACGCTCGAGAACCTCGCGCGCTTCTGCCTGGCCAACGGCCACCTGCTCAACATCGAGATCAAGCCCACGCCGGGCACCGAACGCGAAACCGGCGAAGCGGTGGCGCGGCTCGCGGCCCGGCTGTGGCAGGGCGCGGCCATACCGCCGCTGCTCACCTCGTTCCAGGCCGAATCGCTCGCGGGCGCCAGGGCGGTGCAGCCCGAGCTGCCGCGCGGGCTGCTGCTCGACACGCTGCGGGACGGCTGGCTGGCCGCGGCCACCGGCCTGGACTGCGCCGCGGTGGTCTGCAACCACGCGCTCTGGGACGCCGCCACGGTGGCGCAGGTGCAAGGCGCGGGCATGCGCGCGCTGAGCTACACCGTGAATGACGAATGGGCCGCCGAGCGGCTCGTCGAGCTGGGCACCGACGGCATCATCACCGACCGGGTCGACCTGTTCAGCCCGGCCGGTTGACCGCTTCCCGCCGGCGCGGCCCGGCAGACACACGCTGTCACGCCCCGCGCCGCGGACCGCAAATGGCGCCTTCTATGATGGCAGCCATGCGTTCGATCCCCCGCCTGATTGCCTTTTGCCTGGCCGCCCTGCTGCTGCTGATGTGCGGCGCCGCGACGGCCCAGCCGGGCACCGGCGGCGTCGGCGGCAGCACCGCGGCTGCCGCGGCCCCGGCGCCCGAACCCACGGTGGCCGAGCTGCGCGAGCAGTTCAACAAGATCAGCACCGATGCCGATTCCACCGGGGACCTGCGCCAACTGCTCGCGCAGATCAGCGACATCGGCACGCAGGCCGACAAGTTCGTTGCCGCGCGCACCGGCGAGCTGGCCGACCTGAACGCCCGCCTCGGCGAGCTCGGCAATCCGCCGGCCGCGGGCGCAACCGAAGACCCCGACATCACGCGCCAGCGCGCCCGCCTCACGAAGGAGCGCAACGCGCTGGACGCCGACATCCGGCTCGCACGGCTGCTGGCCATCGACGTGCGGCAGCGCGCGGCCGAACTGGTGACCCAGCGCCGCGCGCTGTTCGAGGCGCAGATCACCGAGCGCGCGCCCTCGCCGCTCACCGGCGAGTTCTGGGGCGATCTGCAGGACGCCTGGCCGAGCGACCTGGCGCGCCTGAAGGCCATGGCCTCCGACCTGCGCGACGGGTTCTCGCAGGCCATGCAGCAAGGCCCCCGCATGGCGGTGCTCTGGGCGCTGATCCTGGCGGTGCTGCTCGCGGTGCTCGGCAACTGGGTGGCCGAGCACCTGCTGACGCGGATCGCCGCGCGGCTGCTGCCGGCCGGGCGGCTGCGGCGTTCGCTGCTGGTGATTGCCATCGTCGCGAGCCACGTGCTGCTGGTGGCCGTGGCCGCGCACGGCTTCGTGTGGGTGCTCGAGGAATACGCCACCTGGGAGCCGCAGGCGCGCAAGGCGATGCGCTCGACGGCGCAGGCGCTGGTGTTCATGGCCTTCGTCATCGGGCTGGGCCGCGGGCTGCTGGCCACGCGCCGCCCGTCGTGGCGGCTGCCGCCGATTCCGGACGCCATGGCCACCCGCCTGGCGCCGCTGCCGTGGCTGGTTGCGGCGGTGGCCGCGCTGGCCTGGGCGCCGGTGGAGATCAACGCGCTGGTCGAAGCGAGCTTTGCGGCCGTGGTGGCCACGCACGTGCTCACCGCGCTGGTGCTCACGGCGCTGGTGGGCGCGGTGCTCCGTCGCCTGAGGCCCATGCGCGCCGATACGCCGGACGCCGATCCGCCCGAGCGCCCGATGTGGGTGGGCCTGCTGGTGGCCTGCATCGGCGTGCTGATGGTGGCCATCTGGGTGCTGGTGGCGGTGGGCTACGTGGCGCTCGCGAGCTTCCTGGCCTCGCAGCTCACCTGGAGCGGCATCGTCGCGGCCGCCTTCTACGTGCTGTTCAAGTTTGCCGACGACGTGTTCATGGCGGGCGTGTCCTCGCGCAGCACCTTCGGCCAGCGCCTGCAGAAGAGCTTCGGCCTGGCGCCGCAGACGCTCGACCAGGCGGCCACCGTGCTCTCGGGCCTGAGCCGGGTGGCGCTGTTCTTCTACATGCTGATCGCGCTCGCGGCGCCGCTGGGCACCGGGCCCAGCGAAGTGTTCCAGCGCAGCGGCAAGTTCGGCACCGGCGTGAAGGTGGGCGAGTTCCAGCTGGTGCCGGGCGCCATCCTGAGCGCCGTGGCGGTGGCGGTGATCGGCTTCATCGTGCTCAGGGTGTTCAAGCGCTGGCTCGCGCGCAGCTACCTGCCCAGCACGCAGTTCGAGCCGGGCATGCAGAGCTCGATCACCACGCTGCTGGGCTACGTGGGCGGCATCCTGGTGGTCGCGTTCTCGCTGTCGGCGCTGGGCATCGGCATCGAGCGCATCGCGTGGGTGGCCAGCGCGCTGTCGGTGGGTATCGGCTTCGGCCTGCAGGCCATCGTGCAGAACTTCATCTCGGGCCTCATCCTGCTGGCCGAGCAGCCGGTGAAGGTGGGCGACTGGGTGGTGCTGGGCACCACCGAAGGCGACGTGCGGCGCATCAACGTGCGGGCCACGGAGATCCAGCTGGGCGACCGCTCGACGGTGATCGTGCCGAACTCCGAGTTCATCACGAAGACCGTGCGCAACATGACGCTGACCAACGCGGAGGGCCGGGTGCTGATCCGCCTGCCGATGCCGCTGACCACCCACGCGCAGCGCGTGCGCGAGCTCATCCTGGACGCCTGCCGCGCGCACGAGAGCGTGCTGGAAACACCGGCGCCTTCGCTCACGCTCGAAGGCATCGAGGGCGGCCTGCTGATCTTCCAGGCCATTGCCTATGTGCCGAGCCCGCGGCTGGCAGGCAGCGTGCGCAGCGACCTGCTGTTCACCATCCTGGAGCGCCTGGATGCGGAGCAGCTGCCGCTGGTGCCGTATGCGGCGCCGCCTGCGCCCGTGCCTGCGTCCGCACCCGCGCCGGATGCCGCGGACGGCGCCGGCCCGGCCGCCACCCCCGCCGCCTAGGCGCCGCACCGATCGTCCAAGCAGCGGGCGAATGCCCGCGCTGATCGATCAATTGTCCGGAGGCTCCCAAACCAACAATCAGCCATGAGCAGGCGTGCTGTCGCCAACGCTCGCCCGGAGCATCAATGGCTGAAGAAAGCGACCTCGAAAAAACCGAACCCGCCTCACCGCAGCGCCTCGAAAAGGCCCGCGAGCAAGGGGACGTGGCGCGGTCGCGCGAATTGGCGACCTTCGTGCTGCTGGGCACTGCCGTGGCCGGCCTGTGGCTCACGGCCGATTCGCTCGGCGCCACGCTGCGCGGCGCGCTGGCCCAGGGCCTGCACTTCGACCGCGCCGCAGCGTTCGACCCCGCCCACATGCTGGCGCGTGCCGGGCTCATGGGCCAGCAGGCGCTGCTCGCGCTCGTGCCGCTGTTCGGCATGATGCTGGTGGCGGCCGTGGCGGCGCCGCTGATGCTCGGCGGCTGGCTGCTCTCGGCCAAGGCCCTGGCGCCCAAGTTCAGCAAGCTCGATCCGGTGGCCGGCGTGGGCCGCATGTTTTCGGCGCAGGCGCTGTCGGAGCTGTTCAAGGCGCTCGCCAAGTCGCTGCTGATCGGCGGCGTGGCCTGGCTGGTGATCATGGGCAACGTGGACGAAGTCTCCGCGCTCATGGCGCAATCGGAGCGCGCCGCGCTGCCGCAGATGATCGTGCTGGTGGCGCACAACTGCGCGCTGATCGCCTCCGCGCTGTTCCTGGTGGCGCTGGTCGACGTTCCCTACCAGCTGTGGAGCTACCACCGCAAGCTGCGCATGTCGCGCGAAGACCTGCGCCAGGAACACAAGGAGAGCGAGGGCGATCCGCACATCAAGGCGCAGATCCGCCGCCAGCAGCAGCAGATGGCGCGCCGGCGGATGATGTCCGAGGTGCCCAAGGCCGACATCGTGGTGACCAACCCCACGCACTTTGCGGTGGCGCTCAAGTATGTGGACCACGACATGCGCGCGCCGCGCGTGGTGGCCAAGGGCAGCGACCTGATGGCCGCGCGCATCCGCGAGATCGCGCGCGAGAACAACGTGGCAATCCTCGAGGCGCCGCCGCTCACGCGTGCGCTCTTCAAGCACACCCGGCTCGGCGACGAGATCCCGGCCGGCCTCTACACCGCGGTGGCCGAGGTGCTGGCCTGGGTCTACCAGCTCAAGCGCTGGCAAAGCGAAGGCGGCGAAGCGCCGCGCACGCCGGCCGACCTGCCGATTCCTGAATCGCTCGAATATTCACCGAAGGCCGCCGCATGAACGCCATGGCCACCCTCACGCGCCTGCAGTCGCAACTGTTCTCCGGCAGCCAGTGGAAGGGCCTTGCCGGCCCCATCCTGATCGTGCTGATCCTGAGCATGATGGTGCTGCCGCTGCCGCCCTTCCTGCTCGACCTGCTGTTCACCTTCAACATCGCGATGTCGGTGATGGTGCTGCTGGTGAGCATGTACACCATGAAGGCGTTGGACTTCGCGGCCTTTCCGGCCGTGCTGCTGTTCTCCACGCTGCTGCGCCTGTCGCTCAACGTGGCCTCCACGCGCGTGGTGCTGATGCACGGCCACACCGGGCCGGACGCGGCGGGCAAGGTGATCGAGGCCTTCGGCCACTTCCTGGTGGGCGGCAACTTTGCCGTGGGCGTGATGGTGTTCATCATCCTGGTGCTGATCAACTTCATGGTGATCACCAAGGGCGCGGGACGCATCGCCGAGGTCGGCGCGCGCTTCATGCTCGACGCGATGCCGGGCAAGCAGATGGCGATCGACGCCGACCTGAACGCCGGCCTGATCGGCGAGGAGGTGGCGCGCAAGCGCCGCCAGGAAGTCGCGCAGGAAGCCGACTTCTACGGCTCGATGGACGGCGCCAGCAAGTTCGTGCGCGGCGACGCGATTGCCGGCCTGCTGATCATGGTGATCAACATCATCGGCGGCCTGGTGGTCGGCATGCTGCAGCACGGGCTGGACTTCGGCACCGCGGGCACGACCTACACGCTGCTGGCCATCGGCGACGGCCTGGTGGCGCAGATTCCGGCGCTGGTGATCTCGACCGCCGCGGGCGTGATCGTCTCGCGCGTCACCACCGACGAAGACGTGGGCCGGCAGCTGACCGGCCAGCTGTTCTCCAATCCGCAGGTGCTCTTTCTGACGGCCGGCCTGATCGGGCTGATGGGGATGATCCCCGGCATGCCGAACCTGGCCTTCCTGCTGATCGCGGGCAGCCTCGCGTGGCTGGGCCGGCGCATGCTCAAGCGCGCGCCGCAGGCCACGGCCGAACAGGCCGCCGCAGCCCAGGCCGCGGCCATGCCGTCGGCCGAGGCACCCGAGGCGACCTGGGACGACGTGGCGCTGGTCGACCCGCTCGGCATGGAGGTCGGCTACCGGCTGATCCCGCTGGTGGACCAGACCCAGAACGGCGAGCTGCTGGGCCGCATCAAGAGCATCCGCAAGAAGGTGGCCCAGGAGATCGGTTTCCTGGCGCCGGTGGTGCACATCCGCGACAACCTGGAGATCCCGCCCAACACCTACGTGATCAGCCTGAAGGGCGTGGAGATCGGCCGCGGCGAGGCCTTCCCCAACCAGTGGATGGCCATCAACCCCGGCCAGGTGAGCGGCACGCTGCCCGGCACGCCGACGCAGGACCCCGCCTTCCACCTGCCCGCGGTGTGGATCGACGCCAGCCTGCGCCAGGAAGCGCAGGTGCTCGGCTACACGGTGGTCGATGCCTGCACGGTGATGGCCACGCACCTGAACCACCTGATCCAGACCCATGCCGCCGAATTGCTCGGCCGCCAGGAAGTGCAGCAGCTGCTCGACCAGATCGGCAAGACCGCGCCCAAGCTCACCGAGGATCTGGTGCCCAAGGTCATCTCGCTGAGCACGCTGCACAAGGTGCTGCAGAACCTGCTCGACGAAGAGGTGCCGATCCGCGACATGCGCACCATCCTCGACGTGATGGCCGAGCATGCGCCCACCGTCAAGGACGCGGCCGAGCTCACCTCGCTCACGCGCCTGGCGCTCGGCCGCGCGATCACGCAGCAGCTGTTCCCGGGCGATTCCGAGCTGCAGGTGATCGGCCTGGACAGCGCGCTCGACAGCGTGCTGCAGCAGGCGCTCACCAACAACAACGGCATCGAGCCGGGCCTGGCCAACAGCCTGATGCAGCAGACCCGCGCCGCCATCGCGCGCCAGGAGCAGCTGGGCCTGGCGCCGGTGCTGGTCGTCCAGCATTCGCTGCGCGTGCTGCTCTCGCGCTTCCTGCGCCGCAGCTTCCGCCAGCTCAAGGTTCTCTCGCATGCAGAGATTCCTGACACCCGCAACATCAAGATCACCGCCACCATCGGAGGAAGAGTTTGAACATCCCGACAGACGTCCGCACCAGCGCGCGCAAGTTCGTCGCGCCCACCAGCCGGGAAGCACTGCGCCTGGCGCGCCAGTCGCTCGGCGACGAAGCCATCGTGCTGACCAACCGCGTGACCGCCGAAGGCGTGGAGATCGTGGCCATGGTGCAGGAGGATGTGGAAGGCGTGCGTGCGAGCGCCGCTGCCGCGCCGCCGGCGCCCCAGCCATTGCCGGCAGCCATGGCCGCTCCGGCGCCCGCCAATACTCCCATCGCAGCGCCTGCCGCTGTCCCCGCGCCCCTGGCCGCGGACAGCGTGCTCGGCGAACTCCATTCGATGCGCTGCATGATCGAGGAGCAGCTGGCCGGCGTGGCCTGGAACGAGAAGCAGCGGCGCGACCCGATGCGCGGGCGCCTGCTGCGCACGCTGCTGGGCGCCGGCTTCAGCGCCCGCCTCTCCAAGGCCATGCTGGAGCACCTGCCCACGGGCCAGAGCTATGCCCAGGGCATGGCCTTCGTGCGCTCCGAGCTGATCCGCACGCTGCCGGTTCACGAGGACGAGGACGCGCTGCTGGCGCAGGGCGGCGTCTATGCGCTGATGGGCCCTACCGGCGTCGGCAAGACCACCACCACGGCCAAGCTCGCGGCGCGCTGCGTGATGCGCTTCGGCGCCGACAAGCTCGCGCTCGTCACCACCGACAGCTACCGCATCGGCGCCTACGAGCAGCTGCGCATCTATGGCCAGATCCTCAACGTGCCGGTCTACGCCGTGAAGGACACGGCCGACCTGCACCTGGTGCTGCAGGACCTGCAGGGCAAGCACATGGTGCTGATCGACACCGTCGGCATGAGCCAGCGCGACCGCGCCGTGTCCGACCAGATCGCCATGCTCTGCAACAGCCAGCGGCCCGTGAAGCGGCTGCTGCTGCTCAACGCCACGAGCCACGGCGACACGCTCAACGAGGTGGTGCACGCCTACCGCCACGGCAGCGGCAGCGATCTCGCGGGCTGCATCTTCACCAAGGTGGACGAGGCCACGCACCCCGGCGCGCTGATCGACACCGTGATCCGCCACCGCCTGCCGGTGCACTACGTCTCGAGCGGCCAGAAGGTGCCCGAGAACCTGATGCGCGCCGACCGCGCCCAGCTGGTGGACAGCGCCTTCCAGGCCAACAGCCGCAGCGCGCTGTTCGTGCCCGGCGAAGGCGACCTGCAGGACGGATCGGCGAATGCCGAGGCCTCCGCAGCTCACGCGGAGGCCGAACGCCAGCGGCTGCAGTACCGCCAGCTGATCCGCGCCATGGCGCACGACGCGCAGGAAGTGGCCGCCGCGGCGTCGGCACTCGCGGCCGCGCCGCTCGGCTTCGAGCAGGCGCGCACGCTCTGGCGGATGGCCGCCGACGAGGACGTCGGCCACAAGGCGGTGCTGCAGGCGCTCATGGCGCATGCCGCGAGCGAGATTGCCGCAAGCTGCGACACCCACGTGCTGGCGCTCAGCGGCCAGGTCGGGCTCAAGTCCGACGAAGGCGGCGACGCCTACCAGTGCCAGGGCAGCCTGCTGCTGTCCGACCGCGGCGGGCAGCCGCTCTCGGCGCCCAACCAATGGCTTTCCACCGCCGCGACCCGCAGCGCCGCCGACCCCACGCGCAAGCCCGGCGTGCGGCAGGTGCAGTGGCTGCGCCAGCAGGACTTCGGCAAGGCCGTGGTGCACATGCTGCCGCGGCTGCCCGCGGCCGAGCTCATGCTGCAGTGGCAGGTGCAGCGCCAGCAATGGATGGCGCGCGCGCCGGGCTCCACGGCCGTGACCGATCCGCGCACCGGCGAATACGCCACGCTGACCGGCCTGGACTTCAGTTTCGGCGAGGCGCGCGCCGTGGTCTTCAAGGGCCGTGCCGCGCTGCAGTCGGTGGCCGAGGCGCGGGTCACGCTGCGCACCGACGGCGGCCTGCCCGGCCTGCGCTGCATTGCCACGCGCCTGACCGATGCGCGCAGCCACAAGGTGCTGGCGCAGAGCTATGCGCTCACCAACATCGGCCGCGACATCGGGCCGCAGCAGCTCGCGCAGTGGCAGGGCTGGGCCGCCGAGGCCGAGCCCTGCCTGCGCCTGCTGCGCCAGGGCCTCTCGGTGCTGGGCGGGCTTGGCGAGGCGGGCGATCCGCACATGATGAAGCGCCTGCTCATCGCCGGCCAGGTGACCACCACCGTCTGGCGCCTGCAGCAGGCCGGCGGCGACTGGGCCGGCCGCACCCGCGCGCTGCTGTCGCAGCTGACCGGCCGTCCCGCGCGGCCCGGCCGCCCCGTGTCGGGCAACGTGCTGTATGCCGGCGTGGGCAAGCTGTTCTTCCTGCTGGAGGCGCTGGACACGTGAGCAAGCTGGTGTCGGATCAAGCCGATGGGCTGCGGCGGCTGCTTGCGCAGTCGTCGGCGCGCATCATCGCGATCGCAAGCATGGGCAACCGCCCCGGCGCCACCACGGCGGCCATGAACCTGGGCGCCGCGCTGGCCCACATGGGCAAGGACGTGCTGCTGCTCGACGAGCACAGGCCGGGACCGGATACGGCGTGCGCCGCATGGGCCGCCGATCCGCTCGGAACGCTGGCCGACGTCGCATCGCAGCGGCTGACCTGCGAGGGCGCCGCCGCGCGCACCGAGTGCGGCGTGCATGTGCTGCCGGCGCCGCTCGGCGGCCAGCCCGACCACACCGACCCGCGCCTGCTGTGGGACGGCAGCATGATCCTGGTCGACGCGGCGCTCGACGCCGTCGGCAACCTGTCGCCGCTCGCGCGGCTGGCGGACGAGCTGGTGGTGGTGCTGCAGCCCCACCCGGCCTCCATCACCGCCACCTATTCGGGCATCAAGCGGCTGCACTACGCGCACGCGCTCAGGCAGCTTCGCCTGCTGGTCAATGGCGTGGCCGACCCCGAGGCCGCGCGCCAGACCATGGCCAACCTGGTCGACACCGGCAGCCGCTACCTGGCGGTTTCCATACAGCCGGCCGGCTGGGTCCGCGCCGACCCGCACATGGCCGATGCCAGGCGCCTCGCCCGCACCGTGGTCGAGGCCTTCCCGGCCAGCCCGGCGGCGGTGGATTTCCGCGTCATCGCCGCCGCTGTTGCGCAGTGGCCCTGGCGTCCGGCCGTGCGGCCGCAGGACACCCGGACCGCGCTCTGGCGGCCCGAGGCGTTGGCATCGGAGCCCGTGGCGGCACAAGAGCAAGAGACGGAAGACGAAAGGGACGGCCGTGTACACCGCGCAGGGAACCTTTGAGAAGTCCCACCTGCTGAAGCAGCACCAGCCGATGGTGCGCCGCATGGCGCTCCAGATGCTGGCCAAGCTGCCCGCCAGCGTGGAGCTCGACGACCTGATCCAGGCCGGCATGATCGGCCTGCTCGACGCTTCCACGCGCTACCAGGACAACCGCGGCGCGCAGTTCGAAACCTTCGCCAGCCAGCGCATCCGCGGCGCCATGCTCGACGAACTGCGCGCGAGCGACTGGGGCTCGCGCGGCCTGCGCCAGTCGGCGCGCAAGGTCGAACAAGCCATCCAGGCGCTGGAGCACCGGCTCGGCCGCTCCGCCAGCGAAGGAGAGATCGCCCGGGAACTGAAGATGGAGCTGGACGACTACCAGTCGCTGCTGCAGGACATCCAGGGCTGCCAGCTGCTCTACGTGGAAGACTTCGCACAGGATGGGGAATCAGAAAACCCCTGGCTCGAGCGCCAGGCACAGGCCGACGCCCGGCTCGGCGGCGACGATCCGCTCGCGCAGCTGCTCGAAGCGGGTTTCCGCCATGAGCTTGTCGATGCGATTGCCGCGCTGCCCGAACGCGACCAGCTGCTGCTGAACCTGTACTACGAGGAAGAGCTGAACCTGCGAGAGATCGGCGCGATCCTGGAAGTGACGCAGTCGCGCGTGTGCCAGCTGCACAGCCAGGCGATCAGCAGGTTACGGGCGAAGTTGAAGGATTCGCTTTAGGGGTCGGACCGGACGCGGAGCGCTCCGAAACGGATTCTCGCCGGCGTGAGAGGTCGCACTGCCCGACCGTATCAGTAGGCGTACGGAGAGACCTGCACAAACGGGTCGGCCTGGACTCTAAAACCATATGGCGCTGGGACGGTGTTGTCGAAGCGGCCAGTAAACAGGTTCGCAGCCGCGAACTCAATGAATCTCCCGCGCTTGTCATTGATGACCCTGGCGCCGGGACAGCCCAACAGGCTTAGATGAATAACCGGTTGAAGCTGCGTTGAACAATAAACACTGACGGCAACGTCGCCGCTCATCGGCCGCACCGTTAGCTCAAGGCGTAGTTCTTGACGATGAACAACATAGTGAAACGAGACCCCGTACTCTTCTTCATCTGGAGCTACTCCGAGAAGTTCAAGGAATTCGACTGGCTCCCACACAAGTTCTGACATGACAAATCCGGCAGGCTATGGGGCGTTCTGCGGTGTAGCGACTATCCATTCTGCCGTCACAGCGCCATCGCCGTACATCAACAGGTCGACCACATTGTCGAGACTCACAAACCGAAAGTGACGCGGCATGCTTCGCGCTAGCCCAATGGTCTGGAAGTCTGTGAATGACGCCAACCACTGCGAGTTCTTGACCTCCAAGAGCGGGAATGCGTAGCCGTCCCATCTTCCCTCAAGCCGGGGAATCTCGGCTGCCGGCATCGCCTCCCATGGGTGGGCGAACTCGGTGTGGGACATGCATGCCATGACGCTATCAAAGCGGACCAGGAGATCCCGCGCTGAAGCGCCGCGAATGTTCGAAAAACTGAGTCGGACCGTGTGACCACCGGGTTCCGTGCACAGCACGATGTAAGCGCATGGAGCAACCACATCCCTGACCGGCGTGAAGCGAATGTAGGTTTCTTGCATTGGGGATACGTAGATCGCTTTGTTGGTCATTGGACAGTGCTTGGCCCGCGGATCGAGGATTTAGCCGCTTCGATCATGGGGCCCCATTCGCGTCAAAACGCTGCAGAAGGTCGACCACCGACGGTTCGACCGAAGGCGCTTTGACAGCACACGCAGATATCGCCATGGCCCGATGATATTCACAAGGCGATGGGCCGGAAGGTCCGACTCTGGCGACTGCAGCCATTGGGGCCAAAAGCGTGATTTTGTGGGCGCCCTCAGAGCGCGAGAATGTTGACAGCACTACAGGAGAACTTTTCTTGACGACCATCGCCATCACCCCCGCAATCAACGTCAGCAACGGCCAGGGCTTTGTCCTGTTTGGCGGCGTGAACGTACTCGAGTCGAAGGACATGGCCCTGCGTACTGCGGCGGAATACGTCCGAGTCACGCGGAAGCTTGGCATCCCATATGTTTTCAAGGCAAGTTTCGACAAGGCGAATCGCTCGTCTATCCATTCCTTCCGAGGGCCCGGATTGGAAGAGGGCTTGAAAATCTTCGAGGCCGTCAAGGCGGAGTTCGGCGTGCCTCTTCTCACCGACGTTCACGAACCGTGGCAGGCAGATCCTGTTGCCGAAGTCGTGGACGTTTTACAGCTACCTGCGTTTCTCGCTCGCCAGACCGACTTGGTGGTCGCGCTTGCCAAGACCGGCAAAGTCATCAACGTCAAGAAACCTCAGTTCCTGAGCCCGCCGCAGGTGCTCAACATCGTGGAGAAAATCAGGGAGGCAGGAAGCTCCCCCGTCATCCTGTGCGACCGTGGCACTTGTTTCGGCTACGACAATCTTGTGGTGGACATGCTTGGATTCGGTGCGATGAAGAAGGTCACCGGGAATCTGCCGGTCATCTTCGACGTTACCCATGCCCTCCAGCAACGTGACGCGAACGCCGCCGTCTCTGGCGGGAGACGGGAGCAAGTGGCTGAACTGGCGCGCGCGGGCCTGGCCGTAGGTTTGGCGGGCCTCTTTCTTGAAGCTCATCCTGACCCAGCGCAGGCTAAATGCGACGGTCCCAGCGCTCTGCCGCTGGACCAGTTGGAGCCTTTTCTGGCGCAGTTGAAGGCATTGGACGACTTGGTGAAATCGTTCTCGCCCCTGCATATCCGCGCCTGAGCGATGCATCGCAATCCGATGGATCCGCATTGGAAAGCTAACCATCAACGGGCAAGTTCGAACCGTGAGCAGGTTCAAGACATCGCCTGCCATCAAATGCCACGCCAGCTCCTCAACAGTCCAACGGGCTGAGGCCCCGGCATTGCGCAGAAGCCTTGACGTTGATTGGTAACAACGTGGTGACCGGTATCGTCGCTCCTGCCTCGCGGTAGGGAATGAACTTGGCACCAACGAGCGCTCGCGCTGCTGCGCTATCGAGCACGGCGCTGCCGCTGCTGGTGACCAGCGATGTTTTGCGCACAGTGCCGCGCTCGTCCACGTGCACCCGCAGCACAGCGGTTCCGTTAGGCATCGGGTCATTCGTGTTTTGCCGGGGCATTCTGAGTTGCAGTGGCTCGGCCAAGCGAAGCTGGCTCGGCGACACGGTCTTGTCTGGCCACGCGTCGGTCGCGCTGGAAGAGGCGCAACCTTCTATGCCGATCGCGCAACATAAAAGCGCAGCAACCGCAAGAATTCTCATATGCATGTTTCTGTGTTCGTTATCTGAGTGTTGGCACTTGGCTGAACGCGGCTCGTTAGCTGACGGCTACCCGCTCTGAGAATCGCGTGCGATGCGGACCGGTTTGCACGCCTCACACCGCCAGACGATCACCCCATCCATATACGTGGCGCTCATCTACATTCAAACGGCACCTGACGTTGGCGGCCGCTTGATGGCAGGTCTATGCGCCAGCCCCGCCTCCACCAAGCTGCTCGGCAAGCCCGACGATGATGCCCTCTGGCCCGCGGATGTAGGCCAGCCGGTAGCTGTCTCCATACTGCATTTCGCCGATGATCTCGGCCGCGTGGGCGCGCATGCGCGCGACGACGCTGTCGATGTCATCGACCGCGAACATGATGCGGCGGATGCCCAGCGTGTTCACCGGTTGATTCACAGGACCAAACCTGATCGCATTGGGCGTGTGGAACTTGTCCAGCTCGATGCCCTGTCCATCGGGCGTCCGCAACATCGCCAGGGTGGCGCGGACATCCTTGAGCCCGATCAGTTGTCCGACCAAGGGCCCGTCCACTGTTGTTTCGCCCTCGAGCTTGAGGCCCAGTTCGATGAAGAACGCCTTGGTCGCTTCAAGGTCGTCGACAACGATAAGGACGTTGTCCATGCGTTTAAGCGTCATATCCTTCCTCTCCTGACTTTGAATGCAGGCGTTCGGAGCCGCTATGGTTCCAGCGCTTTCTTCATGTACGCCATGTAGAAGCCCTGAATGCAGTCGTCGATGCGCCCGAACTCTTCGTATCCCTGCTTGAGGTAGAACGCGCGGGCCTGCCATTCGAATGTGTTCAGCGTCGCGTTGCGGGCGCCCAGCTCGCGGGCTTTGTGTTCTGCCATGGCGAGCAGCCTGCGGCCCACGCCCTGGCGCCTCGCTGCATCGTCCACAAACAGCAACTCCACGTTCAGCCATTGCAGGAATACAAACCCGCGCAGGCCACCTACGAGCGCGCCGTCCTGGTCCTTCGCGCTGACCCAGACCGGCTGCACCTGTCCGTATTCGCCGACAAACCGGTAGTTGAACTGCCGCATGCGGCGACCCAATTCGCCCGAGTGCACTTCCTCGGCCGTGGGGGTGTAGATCTCGAAGTTGCTCATGGGTGGAAAGCCGGCTGCTGGCCGCATTCTGTCCCTTCAGCCCATCTCGACCAAAAGCCGCGGCCATCGCTCGCCGAACCGTTTTGCCGCAACCCGCTGCCGGTAGGTCGCAAGGCTTGCACGCAGGGGGTTGTGCCGGACGCGCAGCGCGAACAGGTCGTCGAGTCCATGCGGCGCGACGACGCCCAGCGATCCGTCCTCGTTCAGCCAGACACCGACGCAGGTGGCAAATTCCGGCCAGGTTGCAACGCCTTCTTCCAGCGACGCGAGAGGAGGCACCACCTGGCCGAGGGCGGCGGCGAACCAGCGGTGCACGCCGGCCTGATTCGTCACTTCCCAATTGAAGCCTGGCATGGCCGAACGAAGCTGGTTTTCAAGGCCGGCATCCTGCTCCGGACTGGCCTCCACGTCGAAGTAGACGACATCCAGGTCTTCGACGGCCGAGCGCCGCTCGAACCCGTGAAGGGTGTCCCACACCAGGGACCGGATGGCGCCGGCGCCAATGCACCAGGACCGCAGCCCGAGCGAGCGGACCGCCCGCAGTGCGGCCATCAACTCGTCCGATGCGGCCACCATGGCGGCAAGCCTCTGCACATGGTCTGCCTTGGGGCTGGAAGTCATGCCCCGATGGTAAGCCGGCCGCCCCGCGCAGCCTCAGAACCCGAGGCTCTCCAGCAGGTCGTCGACCTGCGCCTGGCCCGTGACGGCCTCCGGGTTGCCGGGCACCACCTGCGGGCCGTTCTGCAGGCTGCCGGCTTCGGCCTCGTGGCGCTTCTCGGCGTGCTTGTCGAGGTGCGAGTTGTCGATCAGCACCTGCAGCAGCTGCGTCTCGACGTCGTTGACCACTTCCATCATCTTCTTGATGACCTGGCCCGTGAGGTCCTGGAAGTCCTGCGCCATCAGGATCTCGATCAGCTGCGTGTTGATGGCACCGGCCTTCTGCGGCACGTCCTGCAGGTAGCCGCGCGTGTCCATCACGAGCTGACGTGCATGGTCCAGCTCGACCGGGTTCGCAAACCATTCGTCCCAGCGCCGGCTCAGGCCCTTGGCGTTGCTTGCAAGGTCTTCCTGCAGCGGCTGGGCCAGGTCGATGGCGTTGAGCGCACGGTGCGCCGCCCGCTCGGTCATGGAGGCGATGTAGCCCAGGCGATCGCGCGCATCGGGAATGGCCTGCGCGGCCTTGGCGACCTGCTTGTCCAGCCCCAGTTCGCGCAGGCCTTCGCGCAATTGCCGGGTCAGGTGCCCGATGCGCCCGAGCAACTCTTCGGCCGTGTTCCCGTGCTCCGCGGGTTCGAGCGCAGCGTGTGTCATGTCAGGCCGCCTCTTTCTGGAGCTTCTCGAAGATCTTGGTGATCTTTTCCTCGAGCGTGGCCGCCGTGAAGGGCTTGACCACGTAGCCGTTGGCGCCGGCCTGCGCGGCCGCGATGATGTTTTCCTTCTTGGCCTCGGCCGTGACCATCAGCACCGGCAGCTTGGCCAGCTCGGGGTCGGCGCGGATGGTCTGCAGCATGGTGAGGCCGTCCATGTTGGGCATGTTCCAGTCCGACACCACAAAGCCGAAGTTGCCGCCGCGCAGCTTCTCGATGCCGGCCGCGCCGTCTTCGGCCTCGTCGACGTTGAGGAACTCGAGTTCCTTCAGCAGGTTGCGCACGATGCGCCGCATGGTCGGGAAGTCGTCCACGACCAAAATTTTGATGCTCTTGTCAATCACGATTCTTCAACTCCAACAGTTCGTTTTCAAACCCGGTTCGTGCGTTCGCCGAAGGTGCGCAGATGGGCCAGCACGCGGCGTCCCATCTCTGCCAGCGGCGCCACTTCATCGGCCGCGCCCAATGCGATGGCCTCGCGCGGCATGCCGAAGACCACGCAGCTGGCCTCGTCCTGCGCAAAGGTGTAGGCGCCGGCCTGCTTCATGCGCAGCAGGCCTTCGGCGCCGTCCCGGCCCATGCCCGTGAGGATCATTCCGATCGCGTTCTTGCCGGCGTGCCTGGCGGCCGAATCGAACAGCACGTCGATCGAGGGGCGGTGGCGGTTCACCGGCGGCTCCTGGTCGAGCTGCGCCACATAGTTGGCGCCGCTTCGCCCGAGCGACAGGTGAAAGCCGCCAGGCGCGATGTAGGCGTAGCCCGGCAGCACGCGTTCGCCATGCTCGGCTTCCTTCACGGTGATGCGGCACAGGCCGTTCAGGCGCTGCGCGAACGAGCGCGTGAAGCCGGCCGGCATGTGCTGCGCAATGAGCACCGCGGGCGCATCGGGCGGCAGCGGCAGCAGCACCTCGCGGATGGCCTCGGTGCCGCCGGTGGAGGCGCCGATGATGATGAGCTTCTCGGTGCTCAGCAGCGGGCTGCGCAGCAGCGGCTCCTGCGGGTTGCTGTCCGCCGCGCCCTTGGCCGAGGCGCCGTGCCGGCCCGGCAGCAGCCGCGCCGCGGCGGCCGTGCGGATCTTGCCGGCGATGAGCTCGGTGTATTGCAAGAGGCCGTCGCGCACGCCGAGCCGCGGCTTGGTCACGAAATCGATCGCGCCCAGCTCCAGCGCGCGCAGCGCAATCTCCGAGCCGCGCTCGGTCAGCGACGACACCATGACCACCGGCATCGGCCGCAGGCGCATGAGCTTCTCGAGGAATTCGAGGCCGTCCATGCGAGGCATCTCGACGTCGAGCGTGAGCACGTCGGGGTTCGTCACCTTGATGAGGTCGCGCGCCTGCAGCGGATCGGCTGCGGTGCCGACCACCGTCATGTCGGCCTGGCTGTTGATGATCTCGGTCATCACGCTGCGGATCAGCGCCGAGTCGTCGACGCAAAGTACCTTGATTTTCTTCATGCGATCCAGCTTCCCTTGCCATATGCGGCGGACCATTTGCGCAGCAGTTCGCCCTCGTCGCGCTGGACCGCCTGGATGTCGACCGGCGCGCGCAGCTTGCGCACCACGGCCTTGCCGCTCTCCGGCAGCAGGCACACGCGGCGCGCATGCAGGCCGCGCAGGTCCTGCGCAGCGACGGCGATGCGCTGCTTCTCGAGGTAGCGCAGGACAAAGTCGGCATTGCGCCCGCCGATGTTGAGCATGGTCATGTTCGCCAGCACCGCGGCGCCGCCAAAGACCTTGGCCTTGAGCCGCTCGCGGCGTGCGCCCGCGCGCAGCAGCTCGGCGATCAGCACGTCCATCGCATGCGCGCCGTAGCGCATGGCGCCGGCCTGCTCGCGCGAGCCCGCCTCGGCGTCGTCGGGCAGCATGAAGTGGTTCATGCCCGCCACGCCCGCCTCCACGTCGGTGATGCAGGCCGCCACGCAGGAGCCCAGCACCGTGGTCAACAGCACACCGGCATCGGTCACGTAGTACTCCGCCGGCAGCAGCTTGACCGCGGCGCAATCGAAGTCGCGGTCGAAGTAGTGATGCGTGGCCACCGAACCCGGCACGGCCGCGGGCAGGAAGCCCTTCTGCGCAGCAAGGTTCGTGTTCGCATTCGTGTTCATGTACGCGCCTTGCCCAGCGCGTACACCGTCTGCCCGACCGTCTTGAAGCTCTGGTTGACCAGCGAGGCGTTCTCCGAATGCCCTGCGAACAGCAGCCCGTTCGGCTTGAGCAGCGGCATGAAGCGGTCGAGCAGCTTCTTCTGCGTGGGCTTGTCGAAATAGATCATCACGTTGCGGCAGAAGATCGCATCCACCGGCTCCTTCACGGGCCACGACGCATCGAGCAGGTTGAGCCGCGAGAACTTGACCATGGCGGCCACCTCGGGACGCACCCGCACCTTGCCGGCGTTCGCGCCGGTGCCCTTGTTGAAGAAGCGCCGCAGGCGCTCGGTGGACATGCGGTTGACCTGCTCCATCGTGAAGACGCCGGCCGACGCGCGGGCCAGCACCGCGGTGTCGATGTCGGTGGCAATCACGCGCGCTGCGCTCGCACGCTCGCCGAGCGCCTCCATCAGCGTGATCGCGATCGAATAGGGCTCCTCGCCCGTCGATGCGGCTGCGCACCAGACGGTGGGCGGCTGGGTGCACTTGCGCGCCAGTTCCGCAAGCACCGGAAAGTGGTGCGCCTCGCGGAAGAACGAGGTCAGGTTGGTGGTCAGCGAGTTGATGAACAGCTGCCACTCCTGGCCGTCGCGGCTGTCTTCCAGCATGGCCAGGTAGGCCGAGAATTCGGGCAGCCCGAGCTCGCGCAACCGGCGCGAGAGCCGGCTGTACACCATCTGCCGCTTGTGCTCGCCCAGCGCGATGCCGGCGCGCCGGTGGATGAGCGTGCGAATGCGCGAAAAATCGCCGTCGGTGAAAAGGAATTCGGAAGTCATGCGCGCATCTCGCTAGGCGGCTTCGGCCGGGATCACGTCCTGCGACCAGGCCAGTGCCGACAAATGCGCGGCATTCACCTGGCTCGCGCTCAGGAGCAGCGCCTCCGCCAGGCGCGCCGCCTCGCCGGTGTCCATCTCGCAGGCCTCGGCCAGCGAGAGAAAGGGGCCGTACACGCCGCCGCGCGTGAGGATGGCCTGCTGGACCGAATCGGACAGCTGCACCTTGTTGAGCACCTCCTGCATCGGAATGCCCAGCAGCTGGTCGATCAGCGAGAACATGCCGACCACGAACAGGTTGTCCGACTCGCCCCGCGGCAGCATGATCTCGCCCATCAGTTCGACGAAGCGGCCGCGCATGATGGCCTTCTTCATCATGAAGGGCGGGCTGCCCATGGGGTTGCTGGTGGCCAGCAGCAGCGAGAGCCAGCGGAACAGCGGCGAATAGCCGAGCATCGTCACCGCATGGTGCAGCGAATGGATCTCGACGCCGGCCCCCACGGCCGGCGAGTTCATGTGGCGCAGCAGCCGGTAGGTGAGCGCGGCATCGCGCTTGAGGGCGGCCTCGATCTCGCGCAGGTCCTCGTTGCGCTGGATCATCTGCAAGAGCCGCATGATCAGCACCGATTCGGGCTGCAGCGCATGGCTGCCGGTGCTTGCCGCAGGCGGCGGCGGCAGGCCGCAGCTCGCGTCGGCGAACACGTCGACGCGGCGGGCGGCGCAGGCTTCGAAGTCTTTCCACGAGGCCATGCGCGTGGCGATCGGCTGGATCGGCATGTGGTCGGGCAGCTCCTTGCCGCGCGCGGCCGCCACCAGCAGGGGATCGCCGGCACCCACGTCGAAATGGCTCACCAGGCCGAGCAGTTCGGGATCTTCGGGCAGCGCCTTGGCGCGGCACAGCATGAAGCTGAACCCCTGCTCGTGCAGGAAGTGCAGTATCGGCCGCAGCTCCTCGTTGGCCAGGTCGCCGAGCTCCACGCACAGCACGGTGTACTCGGGCGGCAGCGACTGCAGCGCGCCCAGCGCGAGCAATTCGGCATTCACGTCGAAGAACAGTTCGCTGCGCCCCAGCCGCCATGGCGTGTCCGGCGGGTTGAGGTGCTCGGTCACGCAGGCCACGAGCGACTTGAACTGGCTGATCGCATCCGGCGCTTCTTCGGGCCTGGCGGCCGCGCGCCAGGCGAGCCTGTAGCCTGCGACGCGCTTGTGCGCATCGAGCAGCAAGGTGTAGGCCACAAAGCCCTCTGCATTGCGCGGCATCGCCAGGCCTTGGGCCGTTTCGGCTGCGGGCGTTTCCTCGGCCGCGCTGCGCCGGAAAAAATCAAAACGCATTGCATCGTCTCCGTGGGGTTGTCTCTGTCGTATCCGTCAGGCCGCGACCGGCTCCGTGCGCGCCGCGCGGGCCAGCACGGTGGCGCGCTCCACGTGCGCGCGCTGGATGCGCGGCATGGCATCGACGTCGATGATGAAAGCCACGCTGCCGTCGCCCAGGATCGTCGCGGCCGAAATGCCCGGCACCTTGCGGTAGTTGGTCTCCAGGTTCTTGACCACCACCTGGTGCTGGCCGAGCAGCTCGTCCACCAGCAGCGCGAAGCGCGTCTCGCCGGCCTGCACGATCACCAATATCCCCTGGGTCGGATCGGTCTGCGCGCCGGCCACATCGAACACGCCGTGCAGCTCGATCAGCGGCAGGTACTCGCCGCGCACCTTGATCACATGGCCGTCGCTGGTGATCGAATGCAGGTGCTCGGTGCGCGGCTGCAGCGACTCGATCACGTAGCTCAGCGGCAGGATGTAGGCCTCGCTGCCCACCTTGACCGACATGCCGTTGAGGATGGCCAGCGTGAGCGGCAGCACGATGCGGGTGGTGGTGCCCCAGCCCTCGCGCGAACTGATCTCCACGTGCCCGCCCATCTCCTGGATGTTGCGCTTGACCACGTCCATGCCAACGCCGCGGCCCGAGATGTCGGTGACCTGCTCGGCCGTGGAGAAGCCGGGCGCGAAGATCAGCTGCCACACCTCGTCGTCGGGCATGGTGTCGGTCACGGGCAGGCCCTGCTGCATGGCCTTGGCGAGGATCTTCTGGCGGTTGAGGCCCGCGCCGTCGTCGCTGACCTCGATCACGATGTTGCCGCCATGGTGCTGCGCCGACAGCAGCAGCTGCCCTTCGGCTTCCTTGCCCTTGGCGATGCGCTGCGCGGGCGTCTCGATGCCGTGGTCCAGGCTGTTGCGCACCAGGTGCGTGAGCGGATCGATGATGCGCTCGATCAGGCCCTTGTCGAGCTCGGTTTCCTTGCCGAAGGTGTCCAGGCGCACTTCCTTGCCGAGCTTGGCGCTGACGTCGCGGATCACGCGCGGGAAGCGGCTGAACACATAGTCCATCGGCATCATGCGGATCGACATCACCGATTCCTGCAGGTCGCGCGCGTTGCGCTCCAGGTGGCCGAGGCCGCTCAGAAAGCGCTCGCATTCCACCGGGTCGAGCATGGTGGCGGCCTGCGTGAGCATCGATTGCGTGATCACCAGCTCGCCCACCAGGTTGATGAGCTGGTCGACCTTTTCCACGTCGACGCGGATCGAACTCGAATCCTTGGCGCCTGCTGCGGCGGCCGAAGCGGAGGCCGCCCTGGGCGCCGCGCTGGCCGTCGGCGCGGCCGGCTGTGGTGCCGCGGCCGCCGGTGCGGCCGGCGCCGCTGCAATGGGCGCGGCCGCAGGAGCCGCATCGCCGCCCGCGGGCTCGGCCGTGATCTCGATCTGCGACTCGTCGATGACGAAGCAGCACACGGCCACGATGTCGTCGGGCGCGCAGCTGGTGTCGAGCAGCACCGTGAGCTGGTCGCCGCTGCGCGTGCGCGACAGCAGCTTGCCGAGGTTGCCGAGCTCGTCGGCGAGCAACTCGCATTCGCTGTCGGACAGGCGCGAGAACCGGATGCGCAGCGCCCCGCCCGGCGCGGGCACCGCGGCAGCGGCAGCAACGGGCACGGCGGCGGGCGCGGGCACAGGCGCGGGTGCAGGCGCCGCCTGGGCTCCGTCGCTCTCCAGCGCCAGCTGGCGCAGCACCTCGCAGATGTGCGCCACGCGCTCGGGGTCGGGTTCGTTCTCGGCCTGGTAGGCAATCAGTTGTTCTTGCAAGGCGTCCTTCGTTTCCAGGAATGAATCGATCATCGAGCGGCTCAGCGTCAGCTGGCCGTGGCGCGCGCGGTCCAGCAGGGTTTCCAGAAGATGGGTGGTGTCGGTCAGCGCAACGAAGCCGAAGGTGGCCGCGCCGCCCTTGATCGAATGCGCGGCACGGAAGATGGCGTTGAGCTGCTCGCTGTCGGGCGCCTCGGCGTCCAGTTCGAGAAGCAGCTGCTCCATCTGCGCCAGAAGCTCGACGGCTTCGACAAAAAATGCCTGTGTGAACTGACTGAGATCCATCGTTGCTCCGAACCGGCGTGCATGCGTGCCGGCGTCAATGTCTTTAGGGGTGCGTGGCTGCCGGCGACCCTTTGACGGTCACCTTGAGGTTGTCGGTGGGCGCGGAAAGCAGTGGCGGCGGCGAAGCCTTCGCCCTTGCCGGCAGGATGGCGCCGGCACCGCCACCGCCGCTGTTCTCGTTCTCGATCTGCTGCTGGGTGCGGTGGTTCAGCAGGATGATGCTGATGCGCCGGTTGATCGGGTTGCGCGGATTGCTGCGGTCCAGGTGCATGCTGTCGGCCAGGCCGACCACGCGCAGCACCTTGTTCTCGGCCATGCCGCCCATCACCAGCTCGCGCCGCGAGGCGTTGGCCCGGTCGGCCGACAGCTCCCAGTTGCCGTAGGAGCGGTCGCCGTTGCTGTAGACGAAGGCATCGGTGTGGCCCGACAGCGTGATCTTGTTGGGCAGCTCGTTGAGCGTGGGGCCGAGCTCGCGCAGGATGGCGCGCATGTGCGGCACCACCTGCGCACTGGCCAGATCGAACATCGGGCGGTTCTCGTTGTCCACGATCTGCAGGCGCAGGCCCTCGGTCGTGATGTCGATCAGGATCTGCGAGCGGAACTGGCGGAACACCGGGCTGTTCTCGATGAGCTTGTCCAGCCGCTCCTTCATGCTGGCCAGGCGGTCCGCATCGGCGTCGTCCTCGGCGTCGGCGCGCTGCACCTCGCCGTCGGCCCGCGTGCTCGGGTCCATGCCGCCGCCGGGCACCACGCTGATGCTGGTGCTGCTCTTCTCGCCGCCGCTGAGCGCCACCTTCAGCGGCATGCGGAAGTGCTCGGCGATGCCCTCGCGTTGCTTCGGCGAGGTATTGGACAAGAGCCACATCACGAGGAAGAACGCCATCATGGCGGTCATGAAGTCGGCATAGGCGATCTTCCAGCCGCCGCCGTGCCCGCCGCCCCCATGGGCGGCCACGCGCCTGACCACGACCCTGTGCTTTTCGGTGCTCATGACGATGCGCCGCGCCGCTCAGCGCGCCTTGACTTCGCGCACGTGGCTGTCCAGCTCGGTGAAGCTGGGCCGCTCGGTCGAGAACAGCACCTTGCGGCCGAACTCCACCGCCAGCTGCGGCGCATAGCCGTTGAGGCTCGCGAGCAGCGTGACCTTGGTGCACTGGTACAGCTTCATGCCCTCGGACACCTTCTGGTCGATCAGCGAAGCCAGCGGCGAGACAAAGCCGTAGGCCAGCAGCACGCCAAGGAAGGTGCCCACCATGGCGTGCGCGATGAGCGCGCCCATTTCCGAGGGCGGCAAATCGGCCGAGCCCAGCGCATGCACCACGCCCATCACGGCCGCGACGATGCCCAGCGCAGGCAGCGCATCGCTCACGCGCGAGAGGCTGTGCACGGGCATCTCGGCCTCGTGCTTGATGGTCTCGATCTCGTGGTCCATGAGCGCCTCGATCTCGAACGCATCGGTGTTGCCGCTGATGACCAGGCGCAGGTAGTCGCACAGGAACTCCATCACGCCGGCATCGGCCAGGATCTCGGGGTAGCGGCGGAAGATCTCGCTTTGCGCCGGGTCCTCCACGTCGGACTCCAGCTTCATCATCCCTTCCTTGCGCGCCTTGGCCAGCAGCTCGTAGAGCAGCGCGAGCAGGTCCAGGTAGAGCTGCCGGTTGTGCTTGGACGAGCGCAAGAGCAGCGGCAGCTCCTTGAGCGTGGCCTTGATCGTCTTGCCGTTGTTGCCGGCCAGGAAGGCGCCCAGCGCGGCGCCGCCGATCATCAGCAGCTCGACCGGCTGGAACAGCACGCCGAAGTGCCCGCCCATGAGCGCATAGCCGCCGAAGACGGCGCCAACCACCACCAGATACCCAACCAAAAGGAGCACGCGCTTCCCCTATTGCCCTTGAGGCGTCGATTCAAAAGCCCTGCCCGGCGGGCAGGGTCCGTGTCAGTGGAGGCCCGCGCCGCCCGGCGCCGCCTCCACGCCAAAACCCATGCCTTCGATGCCGAGCGCGCCGGCCTCGCCATCGGCGCCGCGCTTGGCGCCGCGCGCCTTGCCCGCGCGCGACGGCGGCCTGCAGAGCACGCACACGTAGCCGCTCTTGTGGTCGTGCGCATGCGCGACGAACTGGCCCGAGCAGCGGCAGCAGGTGCTCAGCTGCAGCATGTCGCTGTCGAAAAAACGCACCATCGTGTAGGCGCGCGTGAAATCCAGAATTGGCTCGCTGTCCTGGGCTGCAATTTGCTGCAAATAAAGCTTGTAGCTTTTAATCAATATCCAGACTTTTTCTTCGTCCGAATGAATTTTCATGAATTGATACATGTTGTAAAACATTGACGAATGGATATTCGCCAGCCACGTCATATACCAATCGGTTGAAAAGGGAAGCAATCCCTTGGGCGGTGAAACCCCCTTGATTTCCTTGTAGAGGCGGATCAGCCGCTCGCGGCTCAGGCCCACCTCCGACTCCAGGAACTGCAGGCGGGCGCCCAGCTGGATCAGCTGGATCGCGAGCTGCACTTCCCGCACCTCGCCCAGCACGCTCTTGCGCGTCATGCCGGCACCGCTGCTTTTCGGGTCTGCAGGCTCCGTGCCGACATCAGGATCGACATGTGTGCTTGTTGCAGCATCGTGTCCTTACCTTCGCCAACCACCGCCGACATCGAGGCGTGTTCGTCGAGCCTGAAACTGCACAGCAGGAAGTTCGACGCCGCCAGCTTGACGATCTGCGCCAGCGACATGCCGGCCAGCATGTCGGCCAGTTCGCTGCTCACGCCGAGCCTAAACATCGCCGCCACGCGGTCCTGCTTGACCAGTTTCTGCGCCAGCAGCATGTAGGCGAGATTGATGTCGCCGATTTCCCGGGAGATTTCGCCGTTGGCTACGCTCATCACGTTATCCGTTTCCAAAATGCACTCCGTTCAGTCATGTCCTGATTGGATTATTCACAATATTTAACACTTGTAACCTTCTGCACTACTCAAACTGTAAACAGGGCTACAAGTACATGTAAGCTTTTGTTGCAATAGCACGACGGGGCTTCCGTCGCTGCGACCAGTTCTCAAAAAAGATGTGAATCTAATGACAAAGCATTAATCGAATCGCCCTGCCGCCTGGCCCCTGCCGTTCTCGATTCCGTGGATCCATGCCATGACCTCGGCCACCGCCAGATAGAGCTGCGGCGGAATCTGCCGATCGAGGTCCACCTGCATCAGCAACCGGATCAGGTCCGGCGAGGCGTGCACGTAGACACCGTTCTCGCGCGCCTGCCGCAGGATCGATTCCGCCGTCACGCCATAGCCTTTGGCCACGACCACCGGCGCCTTTGCGGTGTCGGCATGGGACAGCGCCACTGCGCTCTGGCGCGGTTGCGCGGGGGTCGTCATGCAGTGCGCTCCATGGCGGTGATCTGCAGGTCCTGCAGCCGCAGGCCCGCGGCCGCGAGGCGCGGTGCCAGTTCGCCGCCGTCGCTGCGCAGCCGGGCCAGCGTCGCGGCCTCGCGTGCGGCCAGGTGCGCCTGGACCATTTCGCCCGCAAGGCTCAGGCGAAGATCCACCGCCCCCAGCTTCGGCAGCGTGAGCGACACCGTGGTCGTCCAACGGCGCAGGGGCGCGCCGCCGCCGTCGCCGCGGCCTTCGGGCGCATCGCCGGGCTGCCCGGTTTCTTCGTGGATCGACCACGCCATCGGCACATCGGGCCAGGCCTGGCCGCTCCAGCGGAACACGGCGGTGGCCAGCAGGTCGAGCTGCTGGTGCACCAGCGCGGCGGTCTGCGGATGGATCAGCTCGGCCGCGGCCGGCGCTGCCGCGCGCGCCGGCGCATTGGCCGCATCGGTTTCGCCGGCGCCGAGGCCGGCCATGCGCGCCTCGCCGGACAGCGCGGCCATCGCGGCGATCGCGGCCATGTGGCTGGCCGAGGCAACCGCGGCCTGGTGGATCTGGGCGGCCGGCGCGGCGCCAGCGGGCTGGGCCACAGCGGGTTGGGCCATCGCCGTCGGCTGCGCCCGAGAGGTGCCAGGCCCGGCCGGCTGCTGAAGCATCGGCAGCGGCTGCGTCAGCCGAACCTGCGGCTCCTCGGCCAGCTGCGACAGCGTGCGCAGCCCCATGGCGAATTCGAGCAGATGCGATTCGTAGAACAGCCCGCTGCCGCTCACCGATCGTCCCAGCGCGGCCGCGAGCACGGCGCCGGACGGAGCTTCCTGCGGCGACGCCCACAGCGGCGCCGCACCGCGCACCGGCTCCGGTTCGGCATGCAGGTCCGCCAGCACGGCGCCGATGACGCGTGCCGCCGCCGACCACCGCGTGTCGATCGAGGGCGGCGCATCGGCGCGCGGCAGTGCGGGCGCGGCGCCAGTGTCAAGGCGCGTTTCGAGCGGCGCATGGGACGGCAGCCGGACATCGTTCTTGATCTTCTGGATCTCGGCCATCGGCCCGACCGGCATGCTCGTGCCGACCTCGGTCTGCAGCACGGCGAGGTCCGGCCGCGCCGAAGAAAGCTTCGAGGCAAGCAGCGCATCGACGGCAGGTCCGATCGGTCTGTTCATGGCTTCGGGTGCAGCGTCCGGCGATCAGTGCGGCAGGCCGTAGGCCTTGCCAAGATCGCTGCGGTTCTGCAGCTGGGCCATCTTGGCCACCAGGCGCTCCAGCTGCGGCTTGACCAGCGCGCACACCTCGTCCTGGTCGGCGTGGATGCGCGCGATCAGTCCGCGCACCTGTTCCAGCTGCGCGGCATCGAGCGACACCGCGCCCACGGCCTTGAGCCGGTCGACCAGCTGCGCACAGCGGGCTTCGAGCTCGGGCAGCCGGTCCCATTCCCTCGCGCGGGCCAGCGAAGCCATGAGCGACATGGCCGAGGCGAGCTC
This sequence comes from Variovorax sp. 01N425, assembly GCF_056399465.1. Taxonomy (NCBI): domain Bacteria; kingdom Pseudomonadati; phylum Pseudomonadota; class Betaproteobacteria; order Burkholderiales; family Comamonadaceae; genus Variovorax; species Variovorax sp. 01N425. The sequence continues at coordinate 349,741 of NZ_JBFTRJ010000007.1, forward strand.
GCCATAGCAGTGGACGACTTCGTGGCGGACTGGCACGGCCTGCGCTTCCAGTGCGGCGGGGTTGGGATCAATTGCCGGCACTGGCGCCGCCGATCTCGCGCCATGCGGACGCGACGTTCTCGAGCAATGCCTCGGCCTCGTCGAGTGCCTTGGGCTCGTTGTGCAGGTTGGCATAGAGCAGCCGGCGAATGACGTAGTCGTACAGCGCCGAGAGATTGCCCACCAGCTCGGCGCCGGCCGCGCCCGCGGCCTTGGCATCGAGGGCGGCCTTCAGGCCGTTGTCGACGATGCTCACGGCCTTGGAGATCGCGTTGCCCTTGGCGGCCATGTCGCCGGTGGCCATGTGGTGGCGGGCCATGCCGATGCTGGTGACGACGCCGTCGAACAGCATGACGATGAGCTGGTGCGGTGACGCGCTCATGGTGCGCGTCTCCATGCCGACGTGCGCATACGCGCTGGCGCCGGTCCTGAAGGTGTGGGGGGTGTACATGACTGCTTGCTCCGCTGGAATGGCTACTTGCTGCTGCTTTGCATGCTCGCGAATTGCTGTGTGAGATAGCTGCTGGTCCGGTTCATCTGGCTCATGAGCAGGTCGAGCTGGGTGAACTGCGTGCGATAGCGCTCCACCTTGGCGTCGACCCGCGTCTTCATGTCGGCGTACTGCTCGTCGAGCTGCTTGAGCGAGGCGGTCATGCCATCGGACGCGACCTTGAGCGCGCCGCCGGTGGAGGTGAGGTCGTCCACCAGCGCGCTCAGCTGCTTGCCGTAGCCGGCGGTGCTGCCGGTGGCGCTCGCGAACAGCCCCGAGACGCCCGCCAGGTTGCTGGCCAGGACCGACTTGAGCTTGGTCGAATCGACCGCCATGGTGCCGTCCTTCTGGAAGGCGACGCCGATCTCGGACAGCACCTTCATGTCGTCGGGGCCGCCGGCCTGCGGCGTGGTGAGCGCCTGCCGGATGCGCGTCTGCAGGTTGCGCAGCGTCGAATCGCCGACGAGCGCGGCGCCGGTCTTGGAGTCCTGGTTGTAGGCGGTCAGCGTGTTGGCCGTGGCCTGCAGGCTGTTGTAGGCCTTGACGAAATCGTTGATGGCCGTCTCCACCGCGGCCGTGTCGGCCTGGGTCGAGAGGCTGCTGCTGCCGGTCTTGAGCAGCGTCAGCGTGGTGCCCTGGATGGCTTCCTTGACGGTGTTGCTCGCGCTGGTCACGGCAATGCCGTTGACGCTGAGCTTGGCGTTCTGCCCCGCCACCGTCTGCCGCAGGTTCTGCGTGCCCGCGGGATCGTTGTTCAGCAGGTTCTGCAGCGCTGCATCGCCCGCCACCGAGACGCGCATGCTCGAGGCCTCGCCGGTCTGCGAGGAGGTCAGCACCAGCCGGTTGGGCGTGCCGCTGCCGTCGTTCACGATGCTGGCCGAGACACCGGCCTTGGCGGCGTTGATGGCGTCGCGGATGCCCGCCAGCGTGTTGTTGCTGCTGTCGATGGTGATCGGCACGGCGGTGCGGGTGGCGTCCTTGGTGAAGCCGGAGCCGCTGTAGGTGCCGGTGGCCGCATCGAGCGTGCCGCCCGTGATGGCGCCGAAATCGATGGTGATGGTTCCGCTGCCGATGGCCGCGGTGGTGCTCGCCTGGCCCGCCGCCACCAGCGACTGCGGCTGCGCGAGCTGCGTCACCTCGACGGCATAGGTGCCGGCCGCGGCCGTGCCTGCGGCTGCCGCGGTCAGCACGTCGGTTGCGCTGGAGACGGCCTTCACGCCCTGGAACAGCGCCGGGTCCGAGAGCTTCTTGGCCGCGGCCTGCAGCGTGCCCAGCGAGCTTTGCAGCGTGCCGTAGGCCGAGAGCTTGCTCGTGTAGCTCACCTGGCGCTGCTGCAGCGCCACCAGCGGCTGGCTCTCCGCCGTCTGCAGCTGCGAGAGCAAGGTGCTCAGGTCGAGGTTGGAGCCCACGCCCAGGCTGCTGATCGATGCCATGTTGAAATTTCCTGATGTCTGTGAATGAGAAGGCGGCGGCGGCTGTCAGGATTGCTTTCGCTGTCGTCTGCGGCCTGGCCGGAACCAGGCCGCAGGGAACAGCGCAGGCGGAGCCGGGCTTTCGCCCGGCGGCCTGCGCAATGCCTTTTCAGATCAGCGCAGGAGCGACAGCACGCCTTGCGTGGTCTGGTTCGCCTGGGCCAGCACCGAGGTACCGGCTTGCTGCAGGATCTGCGCACGGGTCATGTTCGACACTTCGGTTGCGTAGTCGGCGTCTTCGATGCGCGAGCGCGAGGACGACAGGTTGGTGATGGCGGTGCCCAGGTTGGAGATCACCGAGTCGAAACGGTTCTGCACCGCACCCAGCGAGCTGCGCAGGTCGTCGACTTGCTTGAGCGCTGCGTCGATGGCTTCGAGCGGGTTGGCGGTCGAGCCGGTCTGCAGGCTGGCGACCGAGACCTTCGAGGTGTCGAGCGCGAAGGCGGCCGTGCCAGCGGTCGTGGTCGTGTCGGCGGCTTGCGGGTCCAGCGCGACGTAGAAGCGTTGGGCCACGCCGTTTGCTGCGTCGGTGAATCCTTCGTTGTTCAGGGCCATCGCTTCCGCGGCGCTGGCAGGCGTGATGGTGACTTCCGCGTACCAGTTGCCAGCCTTGTCGCTCAGTGCGTTGGCACCGAAGGTCACGCTACCGGCAGCCACGCCCAGGCTGGTTGCCAGCGTGCCGCCGGTCTTTTCGGTCACAGCGGAGGTCGTGACGTTGGTCGTTGCGCCGTACACCTTCTGTGCGGCGGCGGCGTCCACGTCGGCCGAGGTGCCGACCATCGTGGCGGTGCCGTCGAAGCTCGCGCCGGTCTTGGCTTGCGGGCCGTTGACGTTGAAGCCTTGCATGCCGAGCGTCTTCGAGCTGATTTCCTTCAGGTCGATGTCGATGGTCTCGCCGTCGTTGGCGCCGACCTGCACGGTCAGCGGCTTGGCCGACGACGACAGGACCTTCACGCCGTTGAAGTCGGTCTGCTTGGACACGCGGTCGATTTCACCGAGGCGCAGCTTGATTTCGTCCTGGATGGATTGCAGGTCGCTGCCGGAGTTGCTGCCGTTGGCGGCTTGCACCGACAGTTCGCGAACGCGCTGCAGGTTGTTGTTCACTTCCTTGAGCGCGCCTTCCGTCGTCTGCGCCAGCGAGATGCCGTCGTTGGCATTGCGCGAGGCTTGCGTCAGGCCGCGGATGTTGGCCGTGAAGCGGTTCGCAATGGCCTGGCCGGCGGCGTCGTCCTTGGCGCTGTTGATGCGCAGGCCGGAGGACAGGCGCTGGATCGCCGTGTTCAACGACGATTGCGACGCGTTGAGGTTGTTCTGCGTGAGCAGGGAAAGGCTGTTGGTGTTGATGACTTGCGCCATGTTCGACTCCTGATAGACAAAGGTTGTGGACTCCGGCCCTCAGGCCGCAACGCTGGACCCGCTCCCACTGTGAGACTCAAGCCATCGTTGGTTTAGTTATCGGCAGGGCTTTTCAAACATTTAGAGTCCGGCGCAAAAAAAGATGCGCGCCCCACAACCTCGGCGCTCAGGCGGGCAGGTTCATCACTTCCTGGTAGGCCGCCACCAGCCGGTTGCGCACCTGCAGCCCGGTCTGGAAAGCCACGTTGGCCTTCTGCAGGTCGACCATCACGTCGTTCAGCGCCACGCCGGGCTTGCCCATTTCGAAGTCCTCGGCCTGGCCGTAGGCCTTGGTCTGCGCGGTGCTGATGCTGTCGAGCGAGCGGCGCAGCTCGGCCGCGAAGGCCCCGGGCTGGGCCGCCTCGGCGGCGGGTTGCGCAATGCCGCTCTGGAGCGCGGTGGCGCGCATCTGCTGCAGGACGGATTCGATGGCGGTGATCGACATGGAGAGCTCTCTCTGGATGGGTTGGATCTGGATATGAAGAGGGAGGCCCAGGGCCTTCCCGCGTGTTTTCAGCGTAGCAGGCGAAGCCCCGGCGACATGCGCCCAACTGACGGCAAAACCCGCAGTTGTTCGACCAATCGAATATGGCCCGGCTGCTGAGAATCAACGCCGAACCCATAGCTCGCTGACGACACCACGGCCCCCTCGGCATGACCCCAGAACATCGAAGCCTCCAGCCCCTCGACATGATCCCGCGCCGCCCCGTGCACCTGGCCGCGGCGGAGCCTGCGCAATGAGTTCGGCGGCCCCCGCGGGCACCGGCCCGGCGCCCTCGCCCGCCTCCGGCCTTGCCGAGCGCCTGCGCACCCAGCCGAAGCTGCCGCTGATCGTCGGCGCGGCCGCCATTGCCGCGGCCGCCGCGGCGTTCCTGCTGTGGAGCCGCGCGCCCGACTACGGCGTGCTCTACACCAACGTGACGGACCGCGACGGCGGCGCCATCATCGCGTCGCTGCAGCAGATGAACGTGCCCTACAAGTTCGCCGAAGGCGGCGGCGCGATCCTGGTGGCGCGCGACAGGGTGCCCGAAGTGCGCCTGAAGCTCGCGTCGCAGGGCCTGCCCAAGGGCGGCGGGGTCGGCTTCGAGCTGATGGACAACCAGAAGTTCGGCACCAGCAACTTCGCCGAACAGGTCAACTACCAGCGCGGGCTCGAAGGCGAGCTGGCGCGCTCGGTCGAATCGATCGGCTCGGTGGAATCGGCGCGCATCCACCTGGCGCTGCCCAAGCCTTCGCTCTTCGTGCGCGACCAGAAGAAGCCCTCGGCCTCCGTGATCCTGACGCTGCACCGCGGCCGCAGCATCGACGAGGGCCAGGTCAGCGCCATCGTGCACATGGTCTCCAGCAGCGTGCCCGACCTGGACGCCAAGAGCGTGACGGTGGTCGACCAGCACGGCAACCTGCTGTCGGCCGCCAATGCCGGCGCCCGCGGGCTGGACGTGAGCCAGCTCAAGTACGCGCAGGAAATCGAGCAGGGCTACATCCGCCGCATCGAGGCGATCCTGCAGCCCCTCGTGGGCGCGAGCAACGTGCGCGCGCAGGTGGCGGCCGAGATCGACTTTTCCGTGGTCGAGCGCACCGAGGAAAGCTACAAGCCGAACCAGGACCCGCGCGCCGCAGCCATCCGCAGCCAGCAGTCCAGCGAGTCGATGCAGCAGGGCGCCACGCCGCCGGGCGGCGTGCCGGGCGCGCTGTCGAACCAGCCGCCGCAGACGCCGAGCGCGCCGATCACCGCGCCGCCGAACGCCGCGGCAGCTGCGCCGAAGGCCGCGGCAACCGCCACGGCAGCCAGCACGGCACCGGGCAGCTCGCGCAAGGACGTGACGACCAACTACGAGCTCGACCGTTCGATCCGCCATGTGCAGCAGGGCGCGGGCGGCGTGAGGCGGCTGTCGGTGGCCGTGGTGGTGAACCACCGCGACACCGCGGACAGCGCCGGCAAGCCGGGCCAGCGCGCGCTCACGCCGGCCGAGATCGAGCAGATCCGCAACCTGGTCAAGGAAGCGATGGGCTTCAGCCAGGAGCGCGGCGACTCGCTCAACGTGGTCAACAGCGCCTTCGCCCGCGAAGGCGGCGACGCAGAAGCCGGGCCCGCGCTGCCGTTCTGGCGCGACCCCGCCAACCTCGGACTCGCCATGACCATCGCGCAGTACCTGCTGGTGGCTGGCCTCGCGCTGTTCGCCTGGTTCGCGGTGCTGCGGCCGCTGCTGCGCAAGCACCTCGCGCCGCCCGCCGCCGCGGTGCCCGAAGCGGCGCCGGCCGCCCCTGGCGCGGCCGACGACGACGGAACGGCCGCGCAGAACAACGCGCGGCTGCGCGAGATCGAGCGCCAGAAGGCCGATCTCGACTACGCACACCAGACCGCCGACCAGGACCCGCGCCTGGTCGCCACGCTGATCAAGCATTGGATGAATTCATGAGCGACGCAGGCACCCGGAAGAGCGCAATCTTGCTGATGTCGTTGGGCGAGGACCGCGCCGCGGCCACGCTGCACCACCTGCCGGCCACCGAGGTGCAGGCACTGGGCGTGGCCATGGCGCGGCTGAGCCAGGTCTCCAAGGACGAGCTCGCGGCCGTGCTGGCCGAGTTCCGCATGGAGACCGAGCAGCTGTCCGCGCTGCACCTGGGCTCGGGCAGCTACATCCGCGCCGTGCTGCGCAAGGCGCTGGGCGACGACCGCGCGAGCAACCTGCTCGAGGACATCCTGCAACCCGACGAGCCGCACGGCGGCATCGAGCGGCTCAACGACCTGGAAGCCGGCGAGGTGGTGGAGCTGGTGCGCGACGAGCATCCGCAGATCCTGGCCACGCTGCTGGTCCACCTGGACCGCAAGAAGGCCTCCGAGGTGCTCGAACGGCTGCCCGAGCGCCTGCGCCACGACGTGATCCTGCGCGTGGCCACCTTCGGCGGCGTGCAGCCGGCCGCGCTGGCCGAGCTGACCGACGTGCTCACCGAGATGCTCTCGGGCGAAGGCCTCAAGCGCAGCCGCCTGGGCGGCGCGCGCACCGCGGCCGAGATCGTCAACCTGATGAACAGCGCGCAGGAGGAAGAGGCCATTGCCCACGTGCGCGCCCATGACGAGGCGCTGGCCCAGCGCATCGTCGAGGAGATGTTCGTGTTCGAGAACCTGCTCGACCTGGAGGACCGCTACATCCAGCGCCTGCTCAAGGACATCGAGTCCGATTCGCTCATCGTCGCGCTCAAGGGCTCGGCGCCCGAGCTGCGCGAGAAATTCCTCAAGAACATGTCGCAGCGCGCCGCCGAGACGCTGCGCGAGGACATCGAGCTGCGCGGCCCGGTGCGCGTGTCGCAGGTCGAGACCGAGCAGAAGGCGATCCTGCAGGTCGTGCGCCGCCTGGCCGATGCCGGCGAGATCGTCGTAGCCGCGCCTGGTACCGATGATTTCGTCTGACGCCTTTCCTGCCGCCGCGCGTCCGCGCCTGTCCGCCTGGCAGCGCTGGGAGATGGGCGCGATCGACGCGGACGCGCTCGCGGCGCGCAGCGCCAGCATCGAAGTGCCCGCAGCGCCGCGCGTCGACCCGGCCGCGCTGGCACGCGAGGCCGAGCTCGAACGCCTGCGGCTGGAAGCGCGCGCCACCGGCGAGGCCGAAGGCCGCCGCGAGGGCTGGGCGCAAGGCCATGCCGAGGGGCGCGCCGAAGGCCTGGCGGCCGGCTTGGCCGCGGCCAGCGCGCATGCCGAGCAGTTGCGCGCGCTGGCCGCCTCGCTGCCGGCCGCGCTGCGCAGCGCCGAGAGCGAGCTGGCCGATGCCATCCTGGCGCTTTCGCTCGACGTCGCGCGCCAGGTGATCCACCGCACCCTGCGCGTCGAGCCCGAATGGGTTCTTGCGCTGGTGCAGGACCTGCTGCACACCGAACCCGCGCTGCAGGGCGAACCGCGCCTGCTGCTGCATCCCGACGACCTGGCGCTGGTGAAGAACAGCCTCGGCGGCGAATTGCAAGCCGCGGGCTGGCAGTTGCGCGCCGACGACGCCCTGGCCCGTGGCGGCTGCCGCGTGCGCTCCGCGAGCGGCGAGATGGACGCCTCGCTCGAGACCCGCTGGAAGCGCGTGGCCGGCGCCTTCTCGCGCGATGCCGAACCCGATGGAGCCTGAAGCCATGCAAGCCACCGCCAACACCGCCGCGCCCGGCGCCGTCAACCCGCACCTCAAGTCCTGGCTCGGCACGCTCGCGCAGGCCCGCGGCGAGGTCGGCCTGTGCGCAACCATCGCCACCTCGGGCCGCCTGACGCGCGCCGTCGGCCTGGTGCTGGAGGCCGTGGGCCTGCAGCTGCCGGTCGGCAGCGACTGCCTGATCGAATTGCCGCCCGGCTATCCGCAGCGCCATGCCGAGGCCGAAGTGGTCGGCTTTGCCGGCGACCGCCTGTTCCTGATGCCGCAAAGCGAAGTGGCCGGCCTGCTGCCGGGTGCGCGCGTGTTTGCGCGGCCCGGTCCTGCGCAGTTTGCGGGCGGCGCTTCCGGCGATGCCCACACCAAGCGGCTGCCGGTGGGCGAAGGCATGCTGGGCCGCGTGGTCGATGCCGCCGGCCGGCCGCTCGACGGGCTCGGCCCGCTCGACGTGAGCCGCCGGGTGCCGCTGGGCGCGCCGCCGATCAATCCGCTCGCGCGCGCGCCGATCGATTCGGTGCTCGACGTGGGCGTGCGCGCCATCAACGCCATGCTCACCGTGGGCCGCGGCCAGCGCATGGGCCTGTTCGCGGGCTCGGGCGTCGGCAAGAGCGTGCTGCTGGGCATGATGGCGCGCTACACCAGCGCCGAGGTGATCGTGGTCGGCCTCATCGGCGAACGCGGCCGCGAGGTCAAGGACTTCATCGAGAACACGCTGGGCGAGGAAGGCCTGGCGCGCTCGGTGGTGGTGGCCGCGCCGGCCGACAACTCGCCGCTGCTGCGGCTGCAAGGTGCGGCCTATGCCACCTGCCTGGCCGAGTACTTCCGCGACCAGGGCCGCGACGTGCTGCTGATCATGGATTCGCTCACGCGCTATGCGATGGCGCAGCGCGAGATCGCGCTGGCCGTGGGCGAGCCGCCCGCCACCAAGGGCTACCCGCCTTCGGTGTTCGCCAAGCTGCCCGCGCTGGTGGAGCGCGCCGGCAACGGCGCGCGCGACGCCAACGGCCGCGGCGGCTCGATCACGGCCTTCTACACCGTGCTGTCCGAAGGGGACGACCAGCAGGACCCGATCGCCGATTCGGCCCGCGCCATCCTCGACGGCCACGTGGTGCTGTCGCGCACGCTGGCCGAGGCCGGCCACTACCCGGCGATCGACATCGAGGCCTCCATCAGCCGCGCGATGACGGCGCTGATCGAGCCCTCGCAGTTCGACACCGTGCGCCGCTTCAAGCAAGCGCTCTCGCGCTACCAGCGCAACCGCGACCTGATCAGCGTCGGCGCCTATGCGGCCGGCCACGACCCGCAGCTCGACCAGGCCATTGCGCTCTATCCGCGCATCGAGGCCTTCCTGCAGCAATCGATGCACGAGCGCTGCGACTACGCCGCCTCGATCGAGCGCATGGGCAGCCTCTTCGAATCCGCCTGATCCATTTCCCTTCCACAGGAGTTGCCATGCCGCACAAGCTTCCGCTCGACACGCTCACCGACCTCGCCCGCACACGGACCGACGATGCGGCGCGCCAGCTCGGCCTGCTGCAGAACGCGCAGGTCAGCGCCCACCAGAAGCTGGAGCTGCTGCTGCAGTACCGCCAGGACTACAGCGACCAGCTGCAGGTGCTGATGGAGAACGGCCTGCCCTCGGCCCAGTGGCACAACTACCGCAATTTCCTCGGCACGCTCGACGGCGCCATCCAGCAGCAGCAGGCCATCGCCGCACAGGCGGCCAGCCGGCTCGACCATGGCCGCAGCGAATGGCAGCAGCACAAGCGGCGCCTGAACTCCTTCGACGCGCTGGCCGAACGCGCACGGCGGCAGGAACTCGTGGTCGGCGCGCGGCGCGAGCAGCGCGACAGCGACGAGCGCACGGCACGCAAGTTCTTCGACCGCGCCTCCCAACCGACACCCTGACGCACATGCCTTCCCCCATCGCCCCTTCCTTCAGCCCGAACGCGGCTGCCTCCGCGGCTTCTTCCACCGCCGCCGGTGCACGCGGCCGCAACGCCGAGGAACCCGGCGGCCGCAGCTTCGACGCGGCGCTGGCCCGCTCGCGCAACGCAGGCGCAGCGCAGGCGCCCGAAGAGGCCGAATCGTCCGCACTGGCAACCACGCACCGCCGAAAGGCCTCGCGCGCCGGCGACCGCAAGGACGAGCTTCCCGCCGAGTTGCTGCCGATGTCTTTTTTTGCGCCGCTGGTGGCGCCGCCAGCTGCCGCTACTGCTGCACTTGCAGCCGGTGCGTCCGCCGCCGCCTCGGTGCCCGATGGCGTCCAGGCCGTGGTGCCGGGCGATGCGCCGGCCGACACGCTGGCTGGAGAGACCTCGGACGCTGCGGCAGGCCAGACGGCCGTCGCGGCGGATGCCGAAGGCGAAAGCACTGCGCAGGCGAAGCCGGCAGACGGTGCACAGCAGGCCGCGGCCCCGGACACCGCGCAGCCGGCGGAGGCACGCGCCGCCATGCAGGCCGCAGCCGCTGTGCCGCCGCCGGCCGCCGCGGGCACGGCCCCAGCCGCGATCCCGGCTGCCGATGCTGCAGCGCCCGACGCCGCCGCCACCACCGCGGCTTCCGCAGCAGCAGCCACCGACCCCCGCGGCGCCTCCACCGCCTCCCTCTCCGCCGATGCCGACACCGACTCGGCACCGGCCACCGCCATGATCTCCGCCGACAAGACCGCCGACCTGGCCGCCGCATCCGACGCGGCGCCCACTTCCACCAGCGTGGCCACCGCGATGCCGTTCACGCCGGCCGCGGCCGCTGCCGCGCGCACGAACGTGCCGCCGGCTTCGCCGCACACGCCCATCCTCAGCGTGGAGCCGTCCGTCGGCTCGGCCGCCTGGGGCAAGGCCATCGGCCACCAGGTGCTGCGCATGACCGCGGCGGGCTACCAGGTGGCCGAGCTGAACCTCAACCCGGCCGGCCTCGGCCCGCTCAAGGTCACGCTCACCATGGGCGACAACCAGGCGCAGGCGATGTTCACCTCGGCCCACGAGAGCGTGCGCAAGGCGCTCGAGGTGGCCTTGCCGCAATTGCGCACCAGCCTTGCCGACCACGGCATCAGCCTGGGCCAGGCCTCGGTCGGCGCGGAATCGCATCCCTTCGCCGGCCAGGGCGGCGCCTTCGGCCAGCCGCCCCCGCAGCAGGGGTCGCAGCGGCAGGCCGACTACCCGGGCGCGAGCCGCGTGCCAGCCATTGCCACCACCGAGCCGCTGCGCAGCATGCCGGCGCCCGCCGCGCTTCGCCGGCCCAGTGCCGGCGTCGACACCTTCGCATGAGACGGTGAACGCGGGATCTGAGGCCTTTTCCCGCGCTTGATCAGCCCTTCGCCTGCCAGCCACCTGGCAAAGAATAGTCCGAAACCGATTCGCTTCGCAGCACCCTTATGGCTACCAGTCCTCCTGTCGCACTCGCCCCCGTTCCCCCTTCCCCCGCACGTCCATCGAAGCTGTGGATCGTGCTCCTGATCGTCGCGCTGGTTGGCGCGCTGGCCGCTGCCGGCGGCTACTTCCTGCTGCGCCAGCGCGCACCGGCCGAGCCTGCCGCAGCCGCCGCGCCGGTGCCGGAGAAGCCGATCTTCGTGACGCTGGAGCCGCTCACCGTCAACGTGCAGTCCGAAGGCCGCGGCCGCTTCCTGCACGTGGGCGTGGCCCTCAAGGTGCATGACGAGCAGGCCAAGGCGCGCATCGTCGAATTCATGCCCGAGATCCGCAGCCGGGTGCTGCTGCTGCTGTCGAACCGCCCGCCCGAGTCGCTGGTGACGACCGCCGACAAGGCCCGCCTGGCCGAGGAGATCCGCGTCGAGTTGAGCCGCCCGCTGGGCGCCGGCCTGCCGCCGCAGGAGATCGCCAGCGTGTCCTTCAACACCTTCGTGGTGCAGTAACCCTTTCCGGACCGCCGATCCATGGCCTACGAACAAGTGCTCTCCCAGGACGAGGTCGACGCGCTGCTGCAGGGCGTCACCGGCGGCGCGCCCGAGCAGAGCGACGGCGCCGCCGCCCGCGCGGACGGCCTGCCGGTGTACGACCTGGGTGCGCCCGACCGCGTGGTGCGCAGCCGCATGCACACGCTCGAAGTCATCAACGAGCGCTTTGCCCGCCACCTGCGCAGCTCGCTGCTGAACTTCATGCGCCGCAGCCCCGACATCTCGGTCGGGCCGGTGCACATCCAGCAGTACGGCGAGTTCGTGCGCCACCTGCCGGTGCCGGCCAACATCAACATGCTGCACATGAAGCCGCTGCGCGGCACGGCGCTGTTCGTGTTCGATCCGAAGCTGGTGTTCCTGGTGGTGGACAACCTGTTCGGCAGCGACGGGCGCTACCACGTGCGCGTCGAGGGGCGCGACTTCACACGCACCGAGCAGCGCATCATCAAGCGCCTCCTGAACCTCACGCTGCAGTGCTATGCCGACGCCTGGCAGCCGGTGTTCCCGCTGAGCTTCGACTACGTGCGCGCCGAGATGCACGGCAAGCTCGCCAACATCGTCGCGCCCAACGAGGTGGTGATCAACACCACGCTGCAGATCGAGTTCGGCCCGGTGGGCGGCTTCCTGCACGTGTGCATTCCCTATTCGATGATCGAGCCGATCCGCGACCTGCTGTCCAACCCGGTGCAGGACGAGATCGAGGTCGACAAGCGCTGGGTGCGCCAGATGTCCCAGCAGATGCAGAGCGCCGACGTGGAGCTCAGCGCCGAATTCATCACGCTGCCCTCGACCATTGGCGAGGTGCTCAAGCTGCAGGTGGGCGACGTGCTGCCCATCGAGCTTCCCACGTCGATCACCGCGCGCGTGGACGGCATTCCGGTCATGGAATGCGGCTACGGCGTGTCGAACGAGCGCTATGCCCTGCGCGTGCTGCAGATGATCTCCCACCAAGACAGCGATCCGAAGAACGACCATGACTGACAACACCCCATCCACCAGCGATGCGGACGACTGGGCCAGCGCGCTGGCCGAGCAGACCGCGGCCTCCGCGCCCGCGCCCGCCTTCGCCCCCCCTGCCGCCCCGCCGGCAATCGCTCCCGCTCCCGCACCGGCTGCTGCTCCCGCGGGCAGCCGCGTGTTCCAGCCGCTGCAGGCCATGGCGACCGGCGCCGGCTCGCCGGTGGACGTGGAGCGCATCCTCGACGTGCCGGTGCAGCTCACGGCCGAGCTCGGCCGCACGCGCATCACCATCAAGAGCCTGCTGCAACTTTCGCAGGGCTCGGTGGTCGAGCTCGACGGCCTGGCCGGCCAGCCGCTGGACGTGCTGATCAACGGCTACCTGATCGCGCAGGGCGAAGTGGTGGTGGTCAACGAGAAGTACGGCATCCGCCTGACCGACATCGTCACCCCCTCCGAGCGCATGCAGAAGCTCGGCCGGTCATGAGCCTCTTCGCCCGCCGGCTGCGGCAGGCCGCGGCTTCGTTCGCGGCCGCGGCCTGCGTTGCCGCCCACGCCGCGCTGCCGACCGTGCCCTCGCCCGTGGAGGCCGCCGCGCCGGCCGTGGGCGCCTCCAGCCTGCTGCAGGCCGGCTTCGGCATGTTCACGGTGCTGGGCCTGATCTTCCTGTGCGCCTGGGCCGCGCGCCGCTTCGGCCTGCAGCGCCTGGGCGGCGGCCAGTCGGTGAAGGTGGTCTCCAGCACCATGGTCGGCCAGCGCGAGCGCGTGGTGGTGGTCGAGGTCGGCGGCACCTGGCTGGTGCTGGGCGTTGCGGCCGGCCGCGTCAATGCGCTGCATTCACTGCCGGCACAGGTTCTGCCCGCGGCGCCGCCGGCCAGCGCCATGCCCGACGCCCGCCTGGCCGGCGCGGCGGGCCTGTTCGCCCAGAAGCTGCGCGACTCGCTCGGCCTTCAGCGGCCCCACCCATGATGCGCATCGCCCGCCAACGAAGCCTTGCCGGCTTCGCGCTGATGCTGCTCGCCCTCGCGCTGCCGATGGCGGCGTCGGCTCAGGGCCTGCCCGGCCTCACCAGCACGCCCGGGCCGGGCGGCAGCCAGACCTGGTCGCTCAGCGTGCAGACGCTGGTGATGCTGACCTCGCTCAGCTTCCTGCCGGCGCTGCTGCTGAGCATGACGAGCTTCACGCGCATCCTCATCGTGCTGGGCCTGCTGCGCACGGCCATCGGCACGCAGTCGTCGCCGCCCAACCAGATCCTGGTGGGCCTGTCGCTGTTCCTGACCTTCTTCGTGATGGCGCCGGTGTTCGACAAGGTCCACGACGAGGCCTACAAGCCTTTTTCCGAGAACAAGATCACGGCCGAGAAGGCGCTCGAGAAAGGCATTGCGCCCTTCAAGTCCTTCATGCTGAAGCAGACGCGCGAGAACGACCTGGCCCTGTTCGCCAGGCTCGCGAAGACGCCCGACATGCAGGGCCCAGAAGAAGTGCCGCTGCGCATCCTGCTGCCTTCGTTCGTGATCAGCGAGCTGAAGACCGCGTTCCAGATCGGCTTCACCATCTTCATTCCGTTCCTCATCATCGACCTGGTGGTGGCCAGCGTGCTGATGTCGATGGGCATGATGATGGTGCCGCCCGCCTCCATCGCGCTGCCCTTCAAGCTGATGCTGTTCGTCATGGCCGATGGCTGGCAGCTGCTGATCGGCGCACTGGCCCAGAGCTTTTATCTTTAGAGGCGCGCAATGACACCCGAATCCGTCATGTCCCTGGGCAGCCAGGCCATCCACGTCTCGCTGCTGCTGGGCGCGCCGATGCTGCTGGTGGCGCTGGTCGTGGGCCTGGTCATCAGCATCTTCCAGGCTGCGACGCAGATCAACGAAGCCACGCTGTCCTTCATTCCCAAGCTGCTGGCGGTGTTCGCGGTGCTGGTGCTGGCCGGCCCCTGGATGCTGGCGCAGATGCTCGACTACATCCGCACGCTGTTCTCGAGCATCCCGCAGCTGGTCGCCTGAGCGCGCGCCGACATGCCCGCCATCTTCTCCGTCACCTCGGCGGAGCTGACCGCCTGGCTGACGGCCTTCCTGTGGCCCTTCGTCCGCATGCTGGCGCTGGTGAGCACCGCGCCGGTGTTCGGCGAGCCCGGCGTCGCGCGCCAGACCAAGGTGGCCATTGCCGCGCTGCTGGCGGTGGCCATCGCGCCCACGCTCGGGCCGATGCCCGCGGTGCCGGTGGTCTCCGCGGGTGGCGTGTGGATCATCGTGCAGCAGGTGCTCATCGGCGGCGCCATCGGCTTCACGATGCGCATGGTGTTTGCCGCCGTGCTGGCGGCGGGCGAGTACATCGGCCTGCAGATGGGCCTGTCGTTCGCGTCCTTCTTCGACCCCATGGCCGGCGGCGCCACCATGGTGGTCGCGCGGCTCATGCACATGCTGGCCATTCTTCTTTTCCTGGCGGTGGACGGCCACCTGCTGATGCTGGCCGCGCTGGCCGACAGCTTCCACACGCTGCCCATTGCCGATGCGCCGCTGGCGGCGCAGGGCTGGATGCTGCTGGTGTCCGGCGGCGGCCGCATCTTCGCCAACGGGTTGATGCTGGCGCTGCCGCTGGTGACCGCGCTGCTCACGCTCAACCTTGCGATGGGCATCCTGAACCGCGCATCGCCGCAGTTCAGCATCTTTGCGGTGGGCTTTCCGCTCACGCTGCTGGCGGGCATCGGCATGCTGCAGCTGCTGATGCCGCAGCTCGGCGCCTTCCTGGAGCCGCGCTTTGCCGCCGCGCTGTCTTCGCTGCCGCAGCTGATGCAGGCGCTGCGGCCCTGAGCCGCACGCCCCTTCCCATTCACAGGTAGTTGAACAGCGCGATGCTGTGCAGCCGCGCGAAGGTCTGCTGGGTGGCCTGGAGCGAGGTCTGGCGCTGCAGGAATTCCGAGATGGCGCTGGCCGGGTCCAGGTCCACCAGTTCCGAGAGGTAGGCCTTGTCGGTCAGGCCGCGCGAGGCACCGCTGGTGTCGAGCGCGTCGATCTCGTTCATGCGCGAGCCGATCGACGACATCACGGTGAGCACGTTGTCGTGCGCGTTGGTGATCTTGACATTGAAGGTGCTGAGCGCGTTGAGCAGGTCGGCCTTCGCCGAATCGCCATTGCCGGCGAGCGGCTGCCTGAGCGCGGTGACCAGTTCGCCGATGGCGGCGAACACGTCGGTGCCCGCATTGCGCGCGGTGGCCACCTGGAAGGTGTCGCCATCGGCCGGCGCGCCGCTCATGGTGATCTGCAGGCCGCCGAACGAGATGGCGGCGCCCGGCACGTAGGCGCCCGATGCGGCCACCACAGGCGGCGTCTCCTGCGTGGCCACCGTGTAGTTGCCGCCGCTGAAGCTGATGACGAAGTCCTTGCCGTAGTTGGCCGCACCCGCGTCGGTCACGCCCACGGCGCCGAAGACGCCGGAGCCGGTGTTGGCCGCGCCCGCCGAGCTCACGTAGCCCGCGCCGCCCTGCACCGACTGGAACACGCTGCGCCCGTCGTCCGTGGTGGACATCTGGCGCGACACGTCGACCTGCATCAGCCGCTGGCCCTGGTCGCCCATGTACTGGATGCCGCCGGCGGCGCCGGCCACGAAGGGCTGGCTCCCGCTCTTGAAGCCGGCGAACAGGAACTGGCCGTTGCCGTCGTCGGCATTGGCCACGTTCACGAGCTGGTCCAGGTTGCCCTGCAGCGTGGTGGCCAGCGAGGCGCGGTCCGCATCCGACAGCGTGCCGTTGCCCGCCTGCACCGCGAGCGTCTTCATGTTCTGCATGATCGAGGTGACCGACTTCAGCGCGGTCTCTTCCTGCGAGAGCGAGAGCATCGCGCGGCTGCGGCTGGTGGCGTACTGCGCCGACTCCGCCATCGACTGGCTCACGCCCAGCGCGCGCGCGGCGGCCACCGGATCGTCGGCAGCCGTCAGGAACTTGGTGCCCGCAGCGAGCTGCTGCTGGATGCGGAACAGCTGCTGCTGCTGCGAACCGAGCGAGTTCATGCTCTGGGCGTAGAAGGATTGGGTGCTGATGCGCATCGCGGCTCCTGAAGATCTTCTTTGGAAAAATGCGGCCGGCTCAGCCGCGAATGCCCAGAATCGCGTCGAACATGGTCGACGCGGTCTGGATCACCTTGGCATTGGCCTGGTACATCTGCTGGTACATCAGCAGGTTGGCGGTTTCCTCGTCCTGGTTCACGCCCGAGATCGAATCGCGGCTCGCGCGGATCTGGCCCGTCACGCCTTCCTGCGTGGCCGAGGCCACGCGGATTTCCATGGCGCGGTTGCCCACCTCGCTCACCAGCTTGGCGAAGGCGCCGTTGAAGGTGGAGGTGCCGCCGTCCATCGCGGTCTTGCGCTGCAGCGCGCCAAGACGCAGCGCGTTGCTGCCGTCGGACACGCCGCCGGCGTTCTTGCCGATGGTGAAGGTGTCGCCATCGGCAGGCGCGCCGCTGAGCTTGACCTCGATGCCGTCGAAGCGGATGGAAGCGCCCGCGGTGTAGGGCACGGCCGTACCGGCGGCATAGCTGGTCGATGTGCCGTCGGCCAGCGTCACCGTCACGGCGGAGGTCGCTGGAAAGCCCGTCAGCGTGTTGGCCGCGGCGTCGTAGCCGAGCGTGACCGTGCCGGCCAGCGGCGTGGCCAGGTAGGCCGAATCGACCACGGCCGGGCTCAGCGCGCCGGTGCCCTTGTTGCCGACCGCCTTGCCCGTGGCCAGCGGCGACGCGGCGGCCACCTTAGCGGTGTCGCGCACCAGCACGTCCATGTCGCGCGCGCCGGTGCGCGTCGGCTGCACCAGGAAGGAATCGCCCGCCTGCGCGGTGCCGCTGGCCACCGCGAGGCTCACGCCGTCGAAGCTGGCGGGGAAGCTGGTGAAGTCGCCCATCGGCTGCTTGTCCGACAGCCGCGTGACGCTGTAGGTGAGCGTGCCAGCCACGTCCTTCACCTGCACCGAATAGTCGCTGGTCGTGAGCTGCGAGGTGTCGGCCACGCTGGCACCGAGCACCATGTCGCCCCCGTTGCGCGCATTGGAAAACACGCCCGCCGTGGCTTGCGAGAAGAAGTCGGTGCCCAGCACGCCGTTCAGGTCGACGCCCAGCTTGTGCTGCTCGTTGAACTCGCTGCCCAGCGCCATGGCCAGGCGGCCGACGGCGTTCTGCGTGGGGGTGAGCGTCTCGGCGCGGAAGGCCAGCAGGCCGCCCAGCGATCCGCCAGCAATCACGTCGTCGTTGAGTTCGGACACCGTGCCGGTGAGCCCGACCAGCGCCACCGCCTTGCGCGTGGGATCGGCGGCGGACGACACCGCCTGCAGCTGCGCGGCCCGGTCGCCCAGCACCAGCGTCTGGCCGTTGCCGATGAAGACGTTGTACTGGCCGCTGTCCTGCTCCAGCACCTTCACGCCCACGATCTTGCCGAGCTCGCTCACCAGCTGGTCGCGCTGGTCCATCAGGTCGTTGGGCGGCTGGCCGCCGGCCATGGCGCTGAGCTGGCTGATCTGCTGGTTCAGGCTCGCGATCTGCTTGGCATAGGTGTTGATCTGCCCGGTGCTGCCTTCGATCTGGTCGTTGACCGAACCGTTCAGGTCGGTGAGGTACTGGTCGGTGGCGCGGAACTTGTTGGCCAGCGTCTGCGCCGCGCTGATGAGCTGCTGGCGCGCCGCCGGATCGGCCGGCGTGTTGGCCACGCCCTGCACGCTGGCAAAGAAGCTCTGCATCAGCGGCGTGAGGCCCGCGGTCTTGTCGGCCAGCAGCGAGTCGATGCGGTTGATCTGCGATCCGTAGCTCGCGAGCGCCGCGCCCGCGGCCTCGGCGCCGTTGAGCTGGGCCGTGAGATAGCCGTCGTAGCTGCGCTGCACCGTAGTGACGCGCGCGCCGTTCCCGATGAACCCCGCACCGGTCGTCGTGCCGCCGTTGGACGAGACCAGCGCGGTCTGCCGGCTGTAGCCGGCGGTGTACACGTTGGCCGTGTTGTGGGCCGTCGTCATGAGCGCGGATCGCGCGACGCTCAGGCCGGACAGGCCCGTTTGG
Source organism: Variovorax sp. 01N425 (assembly GCF_056399465.1). Taxonomy (NCBI): domain Bacteria; kingdom Pseudomonadati; phylum Pseudomonadota; class Betaproteobacteria; order Burkholderiales; family Comamonadaceae; genus Variovorax; species Variovorax sp. 01N425. The sequence continues at coordinate 368,169 of NZ_JBFTRJ010000007.1, forward strand.
AACATCGACATGAGGCTTTACCTGTAAAACGTTTTCTTGTTGGCACCGGGCATCGCTTGCGATGCCTGCTTCCTGTCTATCGGCAGGCGGCGCGGAAAATGAAGTGCCCGGTGGAACATTTCAGGCGGCGCGCCGGAACACGCTGACCGACTCGACCAGGCTCGCGGCCTGCTCCTGCATCGACTGCGCCGCAGCGGCGGCTTCTTCCACCAGCGCCGCGTTCTGCTGCGTCACCTGGTCCATTTGCGCAATCGCCTGGTTCACCTGCTCGATGCCGGTGCTCTGTTCCTGGCTTGCTGCGGTGATCTCGCCCATGATGTCGGTCACGCGTTTCACGCTGTCGACGATCTCGTCCATCGTGCGGCCCGCCTCGGCCACTTGGCGGCTGCCGGCCTCGACCTTGTCGACCGAGTCGTCGATCAGGCCCTTGATTTCTTTTGCCGCTGCACCTGAGCGCTGGGCGAGGTTGCGCACTTCGGAGGCCACCACTGCAAAGCCTCGGCCTTGTTCACCGGCACGTGCCGCTTCCACGGCCGCATTCAGAGCCAGGATGTTGGTCTGGAACGCAATGCCATCGATCACGCCGATGATGTCGACGATCTTCTTGGACGACGCATTGATCGACGCCATGGTGTCGACCACCTGGCCCACCACCCCGCCGCCTTTCACGGCCACTTCAGAGGCCGAGAGCGCCAGCTGGTTGGCCTGCCGTGCGTTGTCGGCGTTCTGCTTGACGGTGCTCGTGAGCTCTTCCATCGAGGCCGCCGTCTGCTCGAGCGAACTGGCCTGTTCCTCGGTGCGCGCCGAGAGGTCCCGGTTGCCCGCCGCGATCTGGCCCGATGCGGTCGCGATGGTGTCGGTGCCCTGGCGTACTTCGCCGACCACCCTGGCCAGGCTCTCGTTCATGTGCTTCAGCGCCTGCATGAGCTGGCCGGTCTCGTCGCGCGAGTCGGCTTCGATCACCGAGCCGAGATCGCCGCTCGCCACGGTTTCGGCCACCTTCACCGCGCGGCCCAGCGGCTGCGTGACGCTGCGCGCGATCAGGAAGGCGCAGGCCGCGCCGATCACCAGCGTGAGCACCGTGAGCACGATGCGCAGGTTGAAGCCTCGCTCGTTGGCCGCGTCGATTGCATGGCTCATGTCGTCGATCGCCTTGCGCTCGAGCGCCAGCAGTTCGAGCACCCGGCTTTCATAGGCCTTGGCGGCCGGCTGGAAGATGTTCTTGAAAACCGCCTCCGCTTCGCCCGGGGTGCCGCTGGCCTTGGCTTTTTGCACCGCGTCCTTGGCGGCCTGGTACTTGGCCCGCAGCTCGACGATGGACTTGAAGGTCGACTTCTCGACGTCGGTCACCAGCAGGGCCTCGACCTTGGCCATGGTCTCGCCGCCCTTCTTGACGCTGTCGGAGATGACGTCGGCAAAGGTGACGGGAAGCGTCTCGTCGGTGGTGCGGGCAATCATCGCGGTGCGCGCGATGGCCGAGTAGGTCAGCACGTACCAGTCGGAGATGAGCCGCTCCTTCGCGAGCGGGCTCTGCATCATCTGGCGCGTGGCCTCGGCATTGCTTCGGGCGGTCACCAGGGCGAAGGCGGCCGAGACCAGGGTCAGCGCGAGAACCAGGCCGAAGCCGATGGCCAGGCGCGTTCCGATGCGCATGTTGGAAAGGAAGTTCATCTTTGAATACCGAATGGGAGTGAAGGAGGCGCGCGGCCTCAGATGGGCGCCACCTCGGGCGCGTGGTAATGGACAGGGCTGGTTTGGCGCAGGGCGGTTGCGGGCTGGCGCGGCGGGCCGTCCAGCTTGAACACGCTCACGGCCTGCACGAGGCTCGCGGCCTGCTCCTGCATCGACTGCGCCGCGGCGGCGGCTTCTTCCACCAGCGCCGCGTTCTGCTGCGTCACCTGGTCCATCTGGGCAATGGCCTGGTTCACCTGCTCGATGCCGGTGCTCTGCTCCTGGCTCGCGGCCGTGATCTCTCCGATGATGTCGGTCACGCGTTTCACGCTGCCCACGATCTCGGCCATGGTCTTGCCGGCCTCGCCCACGAGGGCGCTGCCCATGTCGACCTTGCCGACGGAGTCGTCGATCAGGCCCTTGATTTCCTTGGCGGCGGCGCCTGAGCGCTGGGCGAGGTTGCGGACTTCGGAAGCGACCACTGCGAAGCCTCTTCCCTGCTCACCGGCACGTGCCGCTTCCACTGCCGCATTCAGCGCGAGGATGTTGGTCTGGAACGCGATGCCATCGATCACGCCGATGATGTCGACGATCTTCTTCGAGGACGCATTGATCGAGGCCATGGTGTCGACCACCTGCCCCACCACATTGCCGCCCTTCACTGCCACTTCGGAGGCCGAGAGCGCGAGCTGATTGGCCTGACGCGCGTTGTCCGCGTTCTGCTTCACCGTGGAGGTCAGTTCTTCCATCGAGGCCGCGGTCTGTTCGAGCGAGCTGGCCTGCTCCTCGGTGCGCGACGAAAGGTCCTGGTTGCCCGCCGCGATCTCGCCCGAAGCCGTGGCGATCGCATCGGTGCCCTGGCGCACGCCGCCCACCACCTTGGCAAGGCCGCCGCGCATCGATTCGACGGCTCGCGTGATCACGCCGATCTCGTCGCGGCGGTCGGACGACAGCGGCCGTGACAGGTCGCCCTGGCCGATGGCCTGCACATGCTCGCTCAGTACGCGAAGCGGCCGCACCATGCGCCGGATGAAGACGATCAGCCCCGCGCCCAGCAGCAGCGCGGCCAGCGCCATGATGCCGCCGAGCAGGCGCATCTCGCGGTAGAGATCGGCCATCACTTCCGAGGCGGGCATCTCCGCCACGACCAGCCAGCCGGTCGCATCGCTCCTGCTCACGGACGCGTAGCGCTGCCCCGGCTGCACCGGCTGCAGCACCGCGGGTGCATCCTCGATCCACGCGGCGTCCTCGCCCTTCAAACGTGCGAGCCACCCGGCCGGATCCGCGCCCTGCACAACCTCGGACAGCTTCTTGCCGGCCGCCGACGGATGGAACACGAGCGTGGCAGCGGCAGGGTCTGCGCCCGGGTTGACGATGTAGAGCCCGCCCGTGTCGAAGATCCGGCTCTGGCCCACCGCTTCGCCGAAGGAAGCCTGCTGCTGCGAGATGTCCAGGCCGATGTAGAGCACGGCGACGACCTGGTCCGCGGCGTCGCGCACCGGCTCGTAGACCGTCATGAAGGGGCGCCCGAACAGCATGACGCGGCCGATGAATTTCTTGCCCGAGCGCAGCACCGGATACGCTGCGCTCTTGCGGTCGAGCAGCGTTCCGATGGCGCGCTCGCCGTTCTCCTTCTTGACCGAGGTCGTGATGCGGCGGAAGTCTTCGCCCTGCGCCACGAACACCGTGGCGTTGGCGCCGGGAAAATCCCGCGCGAAGGCATCCACCTCGCTCGTGCTCGCGCCATTGATCTGCGTGCCGTAGCTGCTCACGATGCCTTGGGCCGCATCTTCGACAACGAAAGTGGCCGCGAACTGGCGCCGGAAGACGCCGTACGCGTTCTCCGCGGTCAGCTGCATGGTGCGGTCGAAGATGTCGAGCGACCGCGCAATCGCTTCGGCCTTGGCATTGGCGTATTGCGCGGCGCTGCGCTGCTGCTGTGCAGAGCCGATCGCATAGAACGCCGCGAGCAGCAGCCCCGTCACCAGAAGAATGGCAAGGGCGGCCCTGACGGTGAGCGCGCGCGCCAGCGAGACGAAGGGGCGCGTTGGCTGGGACGGGTCCGTGGCTGCGGCTTTCATCAGAGTTCTCTCCTGTGGGTGTCTAGAACTCGGTCCAATCGCCCGTGGCACCTGCGGCACCCGCAGCGCCGCCGGCCAGGGTCAGCGGCGTGGCGGAGGCCATCGCTTCCTTCTTGCGCGGCTTCGCGAGCGGCCGGGCCGGCGCCTCGGGCGTGCGCGGTGCTTGCGCATGCAGGGTTGGGGCCGCGCCCTCGAGCCTGAACACGCTCACGGCTTCCACCAGGCTCGCGGCCTGCTCCTGCATCGACTGCGCCGCAGCCGCCGCCTCTTCCACCAGCGCCGCGTTCTGCTGCGTCACCTGGTCCATCTGCGCGATGGCCTGGTTCACCTGCTCGATGCCGGTACTCTGTTCCTGGCTTGCGGCCGTGATCTCTCCGATGATGTCGGTCACGCGTTTCACGCTGCCCACGATCTCGGCCATGGTCTTGCCGGCTTCGCCCACGAGGGCACTGCCCATGTCGACCTTGCCGACGGAGTCGTCGATCAGGCCCTTGATTTCCTTGGCGGCGGCGCCCGAGCGCTGCGCGAGGTTGCGCACTTCGGAGGCGACGACCGCAAACCCTCTTCCCTGCTCGCCGGCACGCGCCGCTTCCACGGCTGCGTTCAATGCCAGGATGTTGGTCTGGAACGCAATGCCGTCGATCACGCCGATGATGTCGACGATCTTCTTCGAGGACGCATTGATCGAGGCCATGGTGTCGACCACCTGGCCCACGACATTGCCGCCCTTGACGGCCACTTCGGAGGCCGAGAGCGCCAATTGATTGGCCTGGCGCGCGTTGTCGGCGTTCTGCTTGACGGTGCTCGTGAGCTCTTCCATCGACGCCGCCGTCTGCTCCAGCGAACTGGCCTGCTCCTCGGTGCGCGAAGAAAGATCCTGGTTGCCCGCGGCAATCTCTCCCGAGGCGGTCGCGATCGCATCGCTGGAACTCTTGATCCGCACCACGACCTCGGTCAGCTGGTCCTGCATGCGCTTGATCGAGAACAAGAGGCTGCCGGCGCGGGCCGAGCGGGCCTGCACGCTTTCGCTCAGGTCGCCGTTCGCGATGCGGCCGACCACATCGGCGGCGTAGCCGGGCTCGCCGCCCAACTGCCGCGCCAGGAGCCGTGCCACCACCACGCCGAGCCCCACGCTGATGGCGATGCCGGCCAGCGCCATCAGCACCATCAGCAGGCGCGAGGTCTTGAAGGTGCGTGCGGCGTCTTCCATGCTGTCCTTGGCCTGCTGGTCGCTGTAGGCCACCATGCGCTGGAGCACTTTCTCCAGCGCGCGCGACTCCTTGAGCAGCTGCTCGCTCTCCTGCGGCACGCTGCCTTCGAACTGCGAGCTGTCCAGCGACTGCTTGGCGATCAGGTCGGCAAAATCGGCCAGGTGCTTTCGCAGCGGCGGCATCAGGCGCTGGTACTGCTCGCTGAGTTCGCGGCCTTCGGGCGTCTCCTCGAGCAGGGGCTTGACCTCGGCCACGTTCGATTCGAGCGCCCTCACGGCGTTCTTCAGTTCCGTGAAGCCGGTGTTGCGCTCGCCCTTGGTGCCGGCCGACAGCAGGCCCATCTGGGCGCGGCTCGCGTCGAGCAGCTGGATGTTGGCCGCCTGCACGGCCTTGATCGCGCGCAGGTCATGGCTGTAGAGGTCTTCAGTCGAGGCGTTGATGCGCCCCATCTGAATGATGCCGATCCCGCTCACCGCGGCACCCACCGCCGCGACCACGAGAAAGCTGAGCACCAGCCTGACGGCGACGCGAAGCTGCTGGAACCATTTCATTTTTCTTTTTCCTGGGGTGCGTTAGAACTCGGTCCAGTCGCCCGGCGCGGCAGCCTGGGCCGCGGCGAGCCTTGGAGCGGAACGGGTGCCGGCTGCGCGGCGGGCCGCCGCCGGCCGGGCGGGCGCCTTCAGCGCGGGCACCGCCTTGCGCGGCGGCAGCGCCGGCTGCACCCGGGCCTGCATCTGCACGAGCGGGCGCGGTGCGTTGTCGCTGTCCAGCTTGAACACGCTGACCGACTCGACCAGGCTCGCGGCCTGCTCCTGCATCGACTGCGCCGCGGCCGCCGCCTCTTCGACCAGCGCCGCGTTCTGCTGCGTGACCTGGTCCATCTGTGCAATGGCCTGGTTCACCTGCTCGATGCCGGTGCTCTGTTCCTGGCTGGCCGCCGTGATCTCGCCCATGATGTCGGTCACGCGCTTGACGCTGTCGACGATCTCGTCCATCGTGCGGCCCGCCTCGGCCACCTGGCGGCTGCCGGCCTCGACCTTGTCCACCGAGTCGTCGATCAGGCCCTTGATTTCCTTGGCGGCTGCACCTGAACGCTGGGCCAGGTTGCGCACTTCGGAGGCGACGACTGCGAAGCCTCTTCCCTGCTCGCCGGCTCTTGCGGCTTCGACAGCAGCATTGAGCGCCAGGATGTTGGTCTGGAACGCGATGCCGTCGATCACGCCGATGATGTCGACGATCTTCTTGGACGAGCTGTTGATCGAGCCCATGGTGTCCACCACCTGGCTGACCACGCCGCCGCCGCGCACCGCCACTTCAGAGGCGGAAACCGCCAGCTGGTTGGCCTGGCGTGCGTTGTCCGCGTTCTGCTTGACGGTGCTCGTGAGCTCTTCCATCGAGGCCGCCGTCTGCTCGAGCGAACTGGCCTGCTCCTCGGTGCGCGAAGACAGGTCCTGGTTGCCCGCCGCAATCTGTCCCGAAGCCGTCGCGATCGCATCGGTGCCGTGGCGCACTTCGCCCACCACCTTGGCCAGGCT